>NZ_JBFAJC010000001.1:0-473698 GCF_040655075.1 Actinoallomurus sp. NPDC050550
CGAGGCCTGGGACGCAGTGATCGACCTCAACCTCAAGTCGCCGTTCTGGCTGGTGCAGGCGCTGCTCCCCGCACTTCGCAGGGCGGGCACCGCCGATGATCCCGCGCGGATCATTAACATCGGCAGTATCGCCGCCATCCATGTCGCCGAGTCGCCCAACTACTCGTACGCCAGCAGCAAAGCGGCACTCCATCAACTCACCAGAGTGCTTGCCAGAGAACTGGGCCCACAGCACGTCACGGTGAACGCGGTAGCCCCAGGACCGTTCCCGTCGCAGATGATGGCGTCCACGCTCGATGCCATCGGCGACACGATCGCGGCGAAGGCCCCTCTGCGCCGGCTCGGCCGCGACGACGACATGGCAGGTATCGCCGTGTTCCTCGCTAGCCGGGCCGGAGCTTACCTCACGGGCACCATCATCCCGATCGACGGCGGCATCGCCACGACCGCATCAGGTACCTAGGCGTCGGCGCGAGGCTTTGCCAGCGGCCGACGGGCCCCCGTGAACACCTCCAAGTCGGGTCTCAACGCAGTCGTCGGGGTACCCGCAGCACCATGCTGGCCGCCGAATGGCTGGCCGGCACCCGCGCCGCGGTCGCCCCGCAGACGGCCACGGCAAACACCACGCCCAGCTCGAAGGCGTGATCAACTACGCGATCGCGGGGTCGGACCCTCTACGCCGGCTTGGCCGCGACGAGGACATGGCGGGCATCGCCGTGTTCCTCGCCAGTCGGGCCGGGTCCTACCTGACGGGCGCCGTTATCCCGGTCGACGGTGGCATTGCAACGACTGCTTCGGGTATCTAGGTGTCGACGCGGGCCTTTTCCTGCTACGACGCTGCGCATGCCGCGTGTGAGGGGGTGCGTAGCCGTCGGGGTACCAGCAGAACCTCCCTTCGCCTGCGGACAGGGCCTATGGTGAAGGCGTGGCCACGATCGATCTGCGCACTGAGATCAAGGAATTCCTGAGCTCGCGTCGCGCGCGGATCGCGCCCGAGCGGGCCGGACTGCCCGCCTACGGCGGCAACCGCCGGGTCAAAGGTCTGCGTCGCGAAGAGGTAGCTCTACTAGCAGGGGTATCGGTCGACTACTACGTGCGTATGGAGCGCGGCAGCCTCACCGGCGCCTCCGACGGGGTGCTCGACGCGTTGGCCTCTGCCTTGCAACTTGACGAGGCCGAGCGCGATCACCTATTCCACCTTGCGCGGCAGTCCAGGGCACCCAGCGGTCCACGCCGCCGGCGACCCGCCGTGACGGTGCGTCCGGCGCTTCAGCAGGTGCTCGACGCCATCACCGATGCGCCGGCTTGGATTTGCAACGGCCGTTATGACGTCCTGGCCATGAATCAACTTGCCCGCGCGCTGTATTCACCGGTGCTGGCCGACACGCGACGGCCGGCGAACACCGCGCGGTTCGTGTATCTAGATCCCGAAGCGGCAAAAACGTTCTTCGTCGACTATGACCGAATCGCCTGCGATGTGGCCGCGAAGCTACGCATGGAAGCCGGCCGCAATCCGCACGACGAGGAGCTGATCGCCCTAGTCGGTGAACTATCAACACGCAGTGAACTATTTCGGCAGCGGTGGGCATCTCAGGACGTTCGGCTCCACCGGTCCGGACGCAAGCGAGTGCACCATCCGGTAGTGGGCCAGCTCGACCTGGACGTCGAGTCGATGGAGATGCCTGCCGAACCCGGCCTGCTCCTGAACGTCTACACCGCGCCCGCTGGCACGGCGACCGCGGACGGTCTAGCCCTATTGGCGTCGTGGGCGGCTAGCCAGGAGAGGCTAGCGACCGAGATCACTCATGCCTGGGACGATAACCGCGGCGTGCCGCCGGCAGAATAGCGTTCACTGGAGGCTGAGGAGGATGGCGATAGCCGGCCAGCCACCGCACATTGGCCGTCGTGGTCGGATCCGGGCCACCCACCAGCCGGTACTCCCACCCGACCGTCTCACACGCCGTCCGGGTCGCCTCGAACGCAGCCATGCCGCGCGGCTTCCTCCGTTCCGCCGGACGGCAGTCGATGACCACACCGGATCCGTCCGCCTTCCGCGCGAAGTAATCCGGAGCATGCGACCGCCTCTTCCGCTCCTCGGTGACCCAGGAGAGCCAGAACGGCCGCGACGCGATCCCCATCACGGCAGGGTCGAAGTCCAGGAGCATCAGGTGATCGCGTTCCAGCCACGACTCATATCCGACGCGGCGGCCATCCGTCGCCGACCACCAGCGGCCCGGAAGATTCCGCTGCCCCTTGTAGGAGGTGAACCGGCGAGCCGGCTGCGCCATCTCCAGCGCCAGCCCCCACGCCTCCGTCACCGGGACCCGGACCGACGCTCCGTCCTCGGTCACATAGCCGACCTTTAACCCATCGGCAGAGTCGGCCACACCACCAGGTGCCGCTCTCAACACCGCCATGTCGGAGCATTCTGTGCCTTCACCACGCTTACTCGCCGGTACGACGCGCCAGGTAAGCCTGAACACCGCCACCGAGGTGCCAACTAGGTCCGAACCACGCCATGTAATCGCGGACGGGACACCCAGGGCGTGATCGCTGACGGCGAACGGGCCTGCGGAAATTTATCGGGGCTCTTCTTTCTTGAGTGTGGGTGACTCAAGCTTTGGAGGACTGATGAGCAAGATCGTCACCCTGCCGGTGCTGCCGCTCGACGACGAGGTCGTACTGCCCGCGATGGTCGTGCCGCTCGACCTGTCGGAGAGCGACGTGCGGGCGGCGATCGACGCCGCGCGCGCGACCGCCGTCTCCCGGGGCCCTGGCATCCGGTCGGAGGACAAGCCGCGGGTGCTGCTGGTGCCCCGGCTGAACGGCAAGTACGCGGCCGTCGGCACGCTCGGCGTCGTCGAGCAGACCGGCAGGCTGCCCGGCGGCGGACCCGGCGCCGTCGTCCGCGGTGTCGCCCGCGTCCGCATCGGTTCCGGGACGACCGGTCCCGGCGCGGCCCTGTGGGTCGAGGGGACCGAGGTCGAGGACACCGGTGTCGGACCCCGGGCCGAGGAACTGGCCAAGGAGTACAAGGCCCTCGTCGTCGGGGTGCTGGAGAAGCGCGGCGCCTGGCAGGTCGTCGACATGATCCAGCAGATCGAGGACCCGTCGGTGATGGCCGACCGGGCGGGCTACGCCTCGTACCTCAGCGCCGAGCAGAAGGTGCGCATCCTGGAGACCGCCGACGTGACCGAGCGTCTCGAGCTCGCGATCGGCTGGACCCGGGAGCACCTCGCGGAGCTGGACGTCGCCGAGACGATCCGTAAGGACGTCGAGGAGGGCGTGGAGAAGCAGCAGAAGGAGTTCCTGCTCCGCCAGCAGCTCGCCGCGATCCGCAAGGAGCTGAACGAGCTCAACGGCGACCCGTCCTCCGAGGAGGAGGACTACCGGGCCCGCGTCGAGGCGGCCGACCTGCCGGAGAAGGTCCGCGAGGCGGCCCTGAAGGAGGTCGACAAGCTCGAGCGGACCTCCGACCAGTCGCCGGAGGGCGGCTGGATCCGTACCTGGCTGGACACGGTCCTGGACATTCCCTGGAATGAGCGGACCGAGGACGCCTACGACATCGCGGGCGCCCGGCAGATCCTCGACGAGGACCACACGGGGCTCGACGACGTCAAGGAGCGGATCGTGGAGTACCTCGCCGTGCGCAAGCGGCGCGAGGATCGCGGTCTCGGCGTGATCGGAGGTCGGCGGTCCGGCGCGGTCCTGGCGCTCGTCGGCCCGCCCGGTGTCGGCAAGACGTCCCTGGGCGAGTCGGTGGCGCGGGCGATGGACCGGAAGTTCGTCCGCGTCGCGCTCGGCGGCGTCCGGGACGAGGCCGAGATCCGCGGTCACCGGCGGACTTACGTCGGCGCGCTGCCCGGCCGCATCGTCCGGGCGATCCGCGAGGCGGGCACGATGAATCCGGTCGTGCTGCTCGACGAGATCGACAAGGTCGGCGCGGACTACCGCGGCGACCCGACGGCGGCGCTGCTGGAGGTGCTGGACCCGGCGCAGAACCACACGTTCCGGGACCACTACCTGGAGGTCGAGCTCGACCTGTCGGACGTGGTGTTCCTCGCCACGGCGAACGCGCTGGAGACCATCCCCGGACCGCTGCTGGACCGCATGGAGCTCGTCTCCCTCGACGGCTACACCGAGGATGAGAAGGTCGCGATCGCGCGCGACCACCTGCTGCGGCGTCAGCTCGACAAGGCGGGCCTGACCGCCGACGAGGTGGCGATCGGTGACGACGCGCTGCGGCTGCTCGCCGCCGAGTACACGCGGGAGGCGGGCGTACGGAGCCTGGAGCGGGGGATCGCCCGGGTCCTGCGCAAGGTCGCGGCTAAGGTCGCGCTGGAGGAGAGGACGCTGCCGGTGACGGTCGGCGCCGACGACCTGCGCGACTACCTCGGCCGTCCGCGCTTCACCCCGGAGACGTCGCTGAACGAGTCCGAGCGGCGTACGGCGGTGCCGGGTGTGGCGACCGGGCTGGCGGTCACCGGTGCGGGCGGCGACGTGCTCTACATCGAGGCGTCGCTGGCCGACAAGGAGACCGGCGAGACCGGCGTCACCCTGACCGGCCAGCTGGGCGACGTCATGAAGGAGTCGGCGCGGATCGCGCTGTCGTACCTGCGGTCGCGCGGCGCGGAGCTGGAGCTGCCCGTCGGCGACCTGAAGGACCGCGGCGTGCACGTCCACGTCCCGGCCGGGGCCGTGCCCAAGGACGGGCCGAGTGCGGGCATCACGATGACGACGGCGCTCGCCTCGCTGCTGTCCGGGCGGCTGGTCCGTACGGACGTGGCGATGACCGGTGAGGTGTCGCTGACCGGGCGGGTCCTGCCCATCGGCGGGGTCAAGCAGAAGCTGCTCGCCGCGCACCGGGCGGGGGTCACAACGGTGATCATCCCGAAGCGCAACGAGCCGGATCTGGACGACGTGCCGGCCGAGGTCCTGGAGCAGCTGACCGTCCACCCGGTCAGTGACGTCCGGGACGTCCTCGAGCTGGCGCTGGAGCCGGCGACGACCCGGGAGACCGTGGCCGCCTGACCGGCCCAGACCGAAAGAACGCGAACGGCGCCCCTCCGGATCTCCGGAGGGGCGCCGTTCGTCTCGCGGGTCTCAGCCTCGCGGCTCGCGGGTTTCAGTCCTGCGGCTCGCTGGTTTCAGCGCCCCGCGGACTGAGGCGGAAGACTCGCAGCTCGCGTCCTGACCGCTCGACGTACCTGTCGTACGTCGGCCAGGTCTTGAGCAATCGTGGCCAGACCTCGGCGCGCTCGGCGCCCTCCAGCAGCCGCGCGGTGACCGGGATCGTACGGCCTCGGTAGCTGACCTCCGCCTCGGGCCGGTTCAGGAGGTTGGTCGTCCACGCGGGGTGGTTCTCACGCCCGAAGTTGCTGCCGACCACCAAGAAGGAGCCGTCCGCTTCGGGCAGGGAGGCCAGCGGCGTCTGGCGGGGCAGGCCGCTGCGGTGCCCGACGGCCGTCAGAAGGAGGGTCGGCACGACGTACTGCCCCATGAGGAAGCGGCCGCCGGACAGCCGGTGCACGGCGCGGTCCAGCGGCGGCACCACCTTCGGCCCGACCTTCGCGAACCACGCGGATCCGGCCATCCGTGCGATCGGCGCGGTGACCATGGCCTTCATCCTGCTTCGTGGCATGACGGGTCCTGCCTTTCTGTCCGAGGCACTCGGAGTGCCGGCCGGGGGTTCATGATCCAGCTCCGGGCCGGTGGCCAGGCGGCCGGCCCGGGCGGGGGAGAGGTGCCCGGCCGCGGCGAGCCAGCGCAGGGCGTCCGTCAGGCTCTCCCCGACCGGCCGGAGGGTGAGTCCGAGCGCGTCGACGGCTGGGGTGTCGTCGGAGGGCACGAGCGTGACGATGAACTCCGCGGCGTCCCGGGTCAGCGGGTAGTCGAAGGGGCGTACGCGCTTGGCGGCGTCGAGGAGCGAGCCGAGCGCCAGCATGAGCCCTGCGGGGACGGCGATCCGACGGCAGCGTACGCCGGTGAGCGTGTCGCATCGGTCGGCCAGCTCAGGCCAGGTCAGGTAGTGCCCGCCGAGGGTGTACCGCCGTGGTCCGTGGCCGGGGGCGACCGCGCGGGTCAGCGCCTCCGCGAGGTCGCGGACGTCGATGAGCGACACGCCGCCGCGCGGCAGCGGCCAGACCAGGTTGAGCGCGCCGGCCAGGCCCTCCATCATCGCGTCCAGGCGCGGCTGCCGGGGGCCGATCACGCCGCCCGGGTAGAAGATCGTGACGGGCGCGCCGTCGTCCTGCAGGCCGCGCACATAGCGTTCGGCCGCGACCTTAGACCGGCCGTAGTCGGTCCGTGGGCGCGCCAGCGGGTCGTCCGCCCGGATCACCGGTCCCGCGGGCGGCACGAACACCGCGATGGTGGACACGTGGATCACCGGATCGAGGCCCCGGGCGACCGCGCCGCCGACCACGGTCCGCGTGCCGGCGACGTTGACCTCCATGACGTCCGTACGGGCGTCGGTGACGCCGAGCGCCGCGGCGGCGTGCACGACGGCGTCGCACCCGTCGAGGGCGTGGGCGACGGCTTCCTCGTCGAGCATGTCGCCGGGGTACATCTCCACGGCCTCGGCCTCCACGCCGATCGCGCTGAGGACCGTGGCCGCCCGGCCGGGATCGCGCACCATCGCCCGTACCTGATGACCGGCCGCGAGCAGGGCGCGGATGGCGTACGAGCCGACGAATCCCGACCCACCTGTCACGAGGACGCGCATGATGTTCAAACTAGCGCTTGGTGGGAGACTTCGGTCACGCTGACGTTCGATGAGACTACTCGGATGGCCGATAAATGTGTGAAGTACATCACATAGCAGACGTCGATCGGGGCGTCCTTCGCCGCGACGTGGCGATCACTTGGAGTGATGGTCTGTCCGACTGGGGGTGATTGCGGGCCCCGCTCGGGTGCCGCGTGTCCGCACTGGTCAGGCTGCTGATATCGGGCCCTGCTCCGGGCGGATCGGCCCGTCGGCCCGATATCGGAGATCAGAAAAAAGCCATTTGTACCCGGCCTCCACTTCGCCAAACATGCACCTCGTGATCTCGGAACAACCCACGGTCACCGCTTCGCTAGGTTCGTAACCCATGTCGTCAGAACAAGTTCGCAGGCAGCCGACGCCTCGCGCCCCCGTCGTCGACATCGGATTCGGTCCGCCGCGTCTGGAAGACGGTCGGCACCTGTGGCGTGTCGCCCGCGACTCCGGGACCCTCGACCTCAATTCCCCCTACAGCTATGTGCTCTGGTGCCGGGACTTCGCCGCGACCTCGGTCGTGGCCCGTGCCGAGGACGAGGTCTGCGGCTTCATCACCGGGTTCTCCCGGCCCGAGGACCCCGGGACGCTGTTCGTCTGGCAGGTCGCGGTGGACGCCGACTGGCGGGGACGCGGGCTGGCGCGCCGGATGCTCGACCACCTGGCCGACGGCGGACCACGGTTCGTCGAGGCGACGGTGACGCCGGGCAACACGGCGTCGGACCGGCTGTTCGCATCGTTCGCCCGTGCACGCGGTGTCGCGCTGCGGCGGACGCCTCTCTTGAACGCGGACCTGTTCCCCGGCGATCACGACCCCGAGGTGTTGTACCGAATCGGGCCGCTCAACAGCTGAATCCACCAGGAGACGGGTGAGAAACCGCATGAACGTGTTCGAGTCCCTCGAGTCAGAGGTCCGAAGCTACTGCCGGGGATGGCCGACGGTCTTCCAGAAAGCGTCCGGCAGCCACTTGTACGACGAGAACGGCCGCGCCTTCCTCGATTTCTTCGCCGGTGCCGGAACCCTCAATTACGGGCACAACAACCCGCTGCTCAAAGAACGGCTCATCACCTATCTGGCCGATGACAACCTCGTGCACAGCCTGGACATGCACACGGTCGCCAAACGTGACTTCCTGGAGACGTTCCAGGAGGTGATCCTCGCGCCGCGCGGCCTCGACTACAAGGTCCAGTTTCCCGGACCGGCGGGCACCAACGCCGTCGAGGCGGCGCTGAAGCTGGCCCGCAAGTACACCGGCCGGGAGACGATCGTCAGCTTCACCAACGCCTTCCACGGCATGTCGCTCGGGGCGCTCGCGGTCACCGGCAACTCGATGAAGCGCAGCGGGGCCGGCATCCCCTTGAACCACGCCGTTCGCATGCCGTTCGACAACTATCTCGACGGGCGGACTCCCGACTTCCTTTTCTTCGAGCGTCTGCTGGGCGACAGCGGAAGCGGCCTGGACACGCCCGCGGCCGTCATCGTCGAAACCGTGCAGGGCGAGGGAGGGCTCAACGCGGCCAGCCCGGAATGGCTCCGCGGACTCGCGGACCTGTGCCGGCGGCAGGACATCCTGCTCATCGTCGACGACATTCAGATGGGCTGCGGCCGGACCGGGCCGTTCTTCAGTTTCGAGGACGCCGGGATCGTCCCCGACATCGTGTGCCTGTCGAAGTCGCTCAGCGGGTACGGCCTGCCGTTCGCCGTCACCCTGCTCCGGCCGGAACTCGACGTGTGGGAGCCGGGCGAGCACAACGGCACCTTCCGCGGGCCGGGACCGGCCTTCGTCACCGCCGCCGCCGCGATGGACTTCTGGACCGACGAGGGCATGGAGAAGGAGACCCTCGCCAAGCGCGACCAGATCGAAGGGGCGCTCCAGGGCATCGCGGCGGTCCACCCGGAGCGGATCACCGGCACCCGCGGGCGCGGCATGGCCCAGGGGATCGCCTTCGCCGAACCGGAGAAGGCCCCGGCCGTGTGCCGCGCGGCGTTCGACCGCGGTCTGCTGATGGAGACCTCCGGCCCAGAGGACGAGGTCGCGAAGCTGCTGCCGCCCCTCACCACGACCCCCGCCGAACTCTCCGAAGGCCTGCAGATCCTCGCCGACTCGGTCGACGCGGTCCTCGTCTGAGCCACCCCCGATCCACCCCCGATCCCCCCCGCAAGGCCACCGGAAGGAGCGGTCCAATGATCGTGCGCACGCTCGAGGAGATCACCGGAACCGAGCGCGACGTCGAGGCGCCGACCTGGCGTAGCCGGCGGCTCGTCCTGGCGAAGGAGAAGGTCGGATTCTCGCTGCACGAGACCGTCCTGTACGCCGGCACCGAGACCCGGATGTGGTACGCGAACCATATCGAGGCGGTCTACTGCATCGGCGGTGAGGGCGAGCTCGTCAACGAGGAGACCGGTGACAAGTACCGGCTCGAGCCCGGGACCATGTACCTCCTCGACGGGCACGAGCACCACATCGTCCGCGCCCACACGGACCTGCGCACCGTCTGTGTCTTCAACCCTCCGGTAACGGGCAGAGAGGTGCACGACGAGAACGGCGTCTATCCGCTGATCAGCGAAGAGACCTGAGCCGTCGATGTTCCGGAACGACGGAGCCGCCGTCTTCCATCCCGACCCCCGGACCACGGCACGATTGGAAAGCAAGCGATGACAGAGCATGCCTGCCCCACTCCCGGCCCGAACGACCAGTACCCCACCCGCCGCGCCAGCGAGCCGGCCCTGCTCTACCGCACCGACCCGGTCGTCTACGGGAACGCCGACGGCCCGATCGACCAGGAGACCCTGGTCGGGTACGAGGCCGACGGCTTCCTGACCATCGACGAGCTCCTCGCCCCGGAGGAGGTCGAGCGTTACCGCGCGGAGCTGCGGCGGCTCGCGGACGATGAGGCCGTCCTGCGCGACGACCGGACGGTCACCGAGCGCGGGTCCGACGAGATCCGGTCGATCTTCGAGGTGCACAAGGTCAGCGATGTGTTCGCCGAGCTCGTCACGGACCCCCGCGTGGTCGGCCGCGCCCGGCAGATCCTCGGGTCGGACGTGTACGTGCACCAGAGCCGGGTGAACTACAAGCCGGGTTTCAAAGGCAAGGACTTCTACTGGCACTCGGACTTCGAGACCTGGCACGCCGAGGACGGCATGGCCCGGATGCGCGCCGTCAGCATCTCGATCGCGCTGACGGAGAACTTCGTCCACAACGGCGGCTTGATGATCATGCCGGGCTCGCACAAGACCTTCGTGTCCTGCCTGGGGGAGACGCCCGCGGACCACTACAAGGAGTCGCTGCGCGGCCAGGAGATCGGCACCCCCGACCCCGACAGCCTGTCGATCCTCGCTGACAAGCACGGCATCGAACTGTTCACCGGGCCCGCCGGTTCCGCGACGATGTTCGACTGCAACTGCATGCACGGGTCGAACGGCAACATCACCCCATTCCCCCGCTCGAACGTCTTCATCGTGTTCAACAGCGTGGAGAACACCTGCGAGGAGCCGTTCGCGGCTCCGTCGCGACGCCCCGAGTTCATCGCCGCCCGCGACTTCACACCGGTCGGCGCATAACCGGAAATCCTCCCCCCACAGCGGCCGCCGGCGACGCCCGGCGGCCGCTGCAGCCCCAAATACTGGAGATGCCCCCCATGACCTCATCACGACGCGACTTCATCCGCAGTGCCGCGCTGCTCGCGGGCGCCGTCCCCCTCGCGGCCGCCTGCTCCACCACCGACCCGACCAAGGAACGCTCGGGCGGTGGCACCCTGGCACGTGCCAAGCAGCAGGGCTACATCCAGGTCGGCTTCGCGAACGAGTCGCCCTACGGCTACACCGACACGAGCGGCAAGCTGACCGGAGAGGCCCCCGAACTGGCCCGGGTCGTCTTCAAGGAGCTCGGCATCAACGAGGTCAAGGGCGTCCAGCTCGACTTCGCCGGCCTCATCGGCGGACTGCAGGCCCGCCGCTTCGATGTCATCGCCGCGGGGATGTTCGTCACGCCGGAGCGATGCGCGCAGGTCGCCTTCGCCGACCCGGACTACATCGCGACGACCGGGTTCATGGTGCCCAAGGGCAACCCCAAGGGGATCCAGCGCTTCGAGGACGCCGCGAAGAAGAACGTCAAGCTGGGCGTGCTCACCGGTGCCGTCGAAGGCGACTACGCCACGAAGCTCGGGGTGAAGAAGGACAACGTCAAGACGTTCGCCGACCAGCCGAGCGCGTTCGAAGGGCTCAAGGCCGGCCGGATCGACGCGATCGCGCTCACCCGGATCTCCCTCGTCGACACGCTGAAGAAGCATCAGGGCGCGCCGTACGAGGTCACTCCATCGTTCATTCCGCAGATCGGCGGCAAGCCGCAGTACGGCGCCGGCGCGTTCGCGTTCCGCAAGGCGGACAGCGACCTGCTCTCCGCGTTCAACGGCAAGCTCACCGAACTGAAGCAGAACGGCCGACTGCTGGGCATCATCCAGCCGTTCGGGTTCAGCAAGGCCGAGCTGCCGGGGTCGCACACCGCCGCCGAACTCTGCAAGGGCTGATCTGGTGTCGCAGATCCTGCACGCCTACCCGCTCCTGCTCAGGGGCGCCTGGATCACGGTGCAGCTCACCGTGTACAGCGCGGTGGTCGCGCTCGTGCTCGCCATGGTCTTCGGGGTCACCGGTGCCGTGGGCGGCCCGGTGGCCCGGGCGATCGCCCGGGTGTACGTCGAGTTCTTCCGCGGCTCTGCCACGCTCGTCCTGATGTTCTGGCTGTTCTACGCGCTGCCCCTGGTCGGGTTCCGGTTCCAGCCCATGGTCGCGGGCGTGATCGCCCTGTCGCTCAACTACGGCGCGTACGGTGCGGAGGTCGTGCGCGGCGCCGTCAGGGCGGTGCCCACCGCGCAGTACGAGGCGACGGTCGCGCTGAACATGCCGCCGTACCAGCGGGTCCGCCGGGTCATCCTGCCGCAGGCGGTCGCGCTGATGCTGCCGCCGTTCGGGAACCTGCTGATCGAGCTGCTCAAGGCGACGGCGGTGGTGTCGCTGATCTCGATCGCGGACCTCACCTTCCGGGCCCAGCAGCTGCGCGCGGCCACCGGCCAGACGGCATGGGCGTTCGCGGCCGTCCTGGTGCTGTACTTCGTGATCGCGCAGATCCTCCAGCTGCTCGTCCGCTACCTGGAGCGGCGGACCGCCCGCATGCTCGGCCGCCGCCCGCAGCGGAAGGCCATGGCGGCGGTTCCGATCGCGACCGGAAACGGGGGGGTGGGCCTCCAATGATCTGGGACTGGAACTTCGCCGGCAAGATCCTGCCCGACCTGCTGAAAGGGCTGCGCGTCACCGTCGAGGCCACGCTTCTGGCCTACGTGCTCGCGCTGGTCCTCGGCCTGGTCTGGGCGATGCTGCGGCGTTCGGGCGGGCCGGTCGTGGGCCAGATCGTCCGGTGGATCGTGGAGTTCGTGCGCAGCACGCCGCTGCTCGTGCAGCTGTTCTTCCTCTTCTACGTGCTGCCGGGCGCCGGAGTGAAGTTCAGCGCGTTCGTCACCGGCGTCATCGGGCTGGGCCTGCACTACTCGACGTACACCTCCGAGGTGTACCGCGCGGGGATCGACGACGTGCCCAAGGGCCAGTGGGAGGCGGCCACCGCGCTGAACCTGCCACGCCACCGTGTGTGGTTCGGCGTCGTGCTGCCCCAGGCGATCCGCAAGGTCATCCCGACCCTGGGCAACTACGTGATCGCCATGTTCAAGGACTCGCCCCTGCTGCTGGCGATCACGGTGCCGGAGATGCTCGGCGCGGCGTACTCCGTCGGGACCCACTACTTCCGCTACCTGGAGCCGATCACGATCGCGGGACTGCTCTTCGTGGTCGTCAGCGTCCTGGCATCCATCCTCACCCGACGCCTGGAGAGGCGCTATGGCAACAACTGACTCAACCCCCGAGGCGGCGCTGCCGCAGAACAACACGCGCGGCATCCGCTTCGAGAAGGTCGTGAAGCGGTTCGGCGACAACGTCGTCCTCCGCGAGCTGAACTTCGCCGTCGACCCCGGCGAGCGGGTCACGCTCATCGGCCCGAGCGGGTCGGGCAAGACGACGATCCTGCGCCTGCTCATGACCCTGGAGCGGGTCGACGACGGCGTCATCTGGCTCAACGGAGACTCGCTGTCGCACATGCAGCGCGGCGGCCGGCTGGTGCCCGCCGACGAGAAGCACCTGCGCCGTCTCCGTTCCGAGATCGGCATGGTGTTCCAGCAGTTCAACCTGTTCCCGAACATGTCGGTGCTGCGCAACGTGACCGAGGCGCCGATGCACGTTCTCAAGATGCCGAAACGCGAGGCCACCGAACGGGCCGGCGAGCTGCTGGAGATGGTCGGCCTGGCGGACAAGGCCGAGGCCCATCCGTCGCAGCTGTCGGGCGGGCAGCAGCAGCGCGTCGCCATCGCCCGCGCGCTCGCCATGCGGCCGAAGGTGCTGCTGCTCGACGAGGTGACCTCGGCGCTGGACCCGGAGCTGGTCGGCGAGGTCCTCGACGTCCTGCGGCAGATCGCCGAGACGACGGACATCACGATGCTGTGCGTCACGCACGAGATGCGGTTCGCCCGTGACGTCTCCGACCGGGTGCTCGTGTTCGACAAGGGGCAGATCGTCGAGGAGGGGACTCCGGAGAAGATCTTCACCGATCCGGAGCATCCCCGTACGCAGGAGTTCCTGCGCGCGGTCATCGACCAGTAGGAGTCCGCGGCGCCGCCGTGCATCGGCGCGGCGGACCGGCGGAGGGCGAGGTGATCCTCGAGCGGCGCCGCGGGGCGGTTCGCACCGGAGGGGCGGTGCGGCGCGCCGGCGTGTAGTGGCGGTCGTTCGCGGCCGCCACCGGTGGGGGCGCGTATGCCCGAGACCGGTCACGTGATGGACGGGTCTTGCGGTGCGGCCTAGGTTGGTATTACCTCTTAATGTCATGACAACCGCGTCCTGATTATGGAGCGTTCCAACGGCGCTACCAGGCCCTCAAGGCCTTGGGTGCCGTACCGCTTCGTCGGCTTCGCGAGCGTCCAACACGACACCGCCCACCGGGAGGACTCTATGAGAATCGGGCTCGCCGGGGCAGGCCGCATCGGTGCCCGGCATGCTGAGACCCTTCGCGCGCTGCCCTCCGTCGAATCCTTCGTGGTGGCCGATCCGGACGCCGGTCGGGCGCACCGGATCGCCGAGGAGTACGGAGGGCTCGTCGCCGACTCGGTCGACGCGCTCTTCGACGCCGGGCTGGACGGCCTGGTGGTCGCCGCCGCGACGGACGCGCACGCGGAGCTTGTGACCCGTGCCGCGCGGGCGGGCCTGCCGACCTTCTGTGAGAAGCCCCTTGCCGACGACAGCGTTGGAACGCTCCAAGTCGTTCAGGCGGTACGTGCCACCGGAACCCCCGTCCACGTCGGGTTCCAGCGACGGTTCGACGCCGGCCACGTCGCGCTCCGGGAGGCCATCGCCGCGGGCCGCCTCGGCCGGCTCCACACCGTACGGTCCTGCACGCTCGACCCCGCCCCGCCGCCCGCCGCCTACGTCCGGGTCTCCGGCGGAATCTTCCGCGACTGCGCGGTGCACGACATCGACGCCGTCCGGTTCGTCACCGGGCGGCAGGTCGTCGAGGTGACGGCGTCCGGAGCGAACAAGGGGGAGGACTACTTCGCCGAGAGCGGCGACGTGGACACCTGCGCCGC
The DNA here is from genome assembly GCF_040655075.1 of Actinoallomurus sp. NPDC050550. Classification (NCBI taxonomy): domain Bacteria; kingdom Bacillati; phylum Actinomycetota; class Actinomycetes; order Streptosporangiales; family Thermomonosporaceae; genus Actinoallomurus; species Actinoallomurus sp. NPDC050550. Next base: position 14,441 of record NZ_JBFAJC010000001.1, read on the forward strand.
CCTCCTCACCCTCGACGACGGCACCCTCGCCATCATCTCCGAGACCCGCTACAACGGGGCCGGCTACGACGTCCGCTTCGAAGCGCTGGGGTCCAAGGACAGCCTCGCCGCGGGCTTCGGCGAGCAGACGCCGCTGACCGCGGTCGACGGCGGCTCGGCGGCCGGAGCGCTCGGCGCCCAGCCGTGCCAGGGCTTCCTGGAACGCTTCGGGCCGGCGTACGAGGCCGAACTCGCGGCCTTCGTCCGGGTCGTCGCGGGACAGGCCGACAGCCCGTGCCCGCCGGAGGAGGCACTAGAGGGGTTCTACGTGGCCGAGGCGTGCGACCGGTCCCGCCGGGAGCGGCGCACCGTGACGATCGAGGAGGTCCGGCGATGAGGATCGCGGGGGCGCCCATCTCCTGGGGCGTGTGCGAGGTACCGGGATGGGGCCACCAGATGGCCCCGGACCGGGTGCTGGCCGAGATGCGCGACACGGGCCTGGTCGCCACCGAGTTCGGCCCGGACGGGTTCCTGCCGGCCGATCCCGCCGAGCGCGAGGCGCTGCTGGCGTCGTACGGGCTGGCGCCGGTCGGCGGGTTCGTGCCCGTGGTCCTGCACGAGCCCGCGTACGACCCGCTGCCGGAGGTCGAGCGGGCGCTGCGCGGGTTCGGCGACGCGCGGATGCTCGTCCTGGCGGCCGCGACCGGCCAGGACGGGTACGACGAGCGTCCCGTGCTGGCCGCCGAGAACTGGACGACGCTGCTGGCCAACCTCGACCGGATCGCCGTGTACGCCGCCGAGGGCGGGCGCCGTACCGTCCTGCACCCGCACGTCGGCACGATCGTCGAACGGCTGGACGAGGTCGACCGGGTCCTGGCCGGCTCGGAGGTCCCGCTCTGCCTGGACACCGGCCACCTGCTCATCGGCGGCACCGATCCCCTCGAACTGGCACGGGCGGCGGCGGAGCGCATCGCGCACGTGCATCTCAAGGACGTCGACGCGAGCGCCGCCGACCGCGTCCGCGCGGGGGAGACCACCTACACCGAGGCCGTACGCGACGGGCTCTACCGTCCGCTCGGCGCGGGCGACGTCGACACGGCCGGGATCGTGGCGGCGCTCGACCGGGCCGGGTACGACGGCTGGTACGTCCTCGAGCAGGACACGATCCTGGGTGCCGAGCCGGCCGCTGGCGGCGGCCCGGTCGACGACGTCCGGCGGAGCGTCGCCTTCCTCAACGGCCTGAAGAGCGTTGCCGATGTGTGACGTTGACCCGTCGGTGTCGGGCGGGGCGTCGGCTTCCTCAACGGCCTGAGAAGCGTTGCCGATGTGTGACGTTGACCCGTCGGTGTCGGGCGGGGCGTCGGCTTCCTCAACGGCCTGAGAAGCGTTGCCGATGTGTGACGTTGACCCGTCGGTGTCGGGCGGGGCGTCGGCTTCCTCAACGGCCTGAGAAGCGTTGCCGACGTGTGACGTTGACCCGTCGGTGTCGGGCGGGGCGTCGGCTTCCTCAACGGGCTGAAAAGCGTTGCCGACGTGCAACGTTAAGCCGCCGATGTACGGGGAATGATCGCCCGCGTCAGGATGGGCAAGCCTCTCCCCCCGGCCCATGTCCGAGATCGGTCGCGGGGGTACGTGCGGTGTTCACTGGGTTCGTCGGTGCTGGGTCCGGGCGTTCAGGCCGTAGGAGCTCGCCTCCAGGCCGGTCACGCCGGCCGTCTCCCAGGTGCCGCTGGGCGGGGGTCGTCGCGGTGGTGGCGCTCGGCGCCGCCGGCTGTTCCGACGACTCCCACTCGCGGCCTGGGGTGACCTCCTCCCAGACGGCCCTGAAACCCGTCGCGGTCGAGGTGCAGGAGGCCGTCGCCCGGGTGTGGCCGGACGCCCCGCAGATCTGGCCCGGGACCGTGCTCAAGGACCGGCGGATCATCCTCGGCGACCGCGGCCGGGCGCGGCTGATCAGCGTGGACGGCGTGACGGACCTGAGCCCGGGGGAGCTGGCGAAGAAGAAGATCGCCATCCCGCACAGCGGCTCGTCCTACGTCACCTGGGACGGGCACCCGGCCGTCGTCATGAACGTCGCCGACCCGTCGTACCGGTCGGACGCCGAGATAGCGGGGCAGAGCCTGTCCACGACACTCTTCTCCGCTGCGACGGACGAGCTTTACCACGCCACGGAGCAGAAGTGGAAGGTCTTGAAGAAGGGCAGCGAGCAGCGCGGCACGGAGTACCCGCTCGCCGTAACGCCCCGGCTGTATCGCGCCATGCTCTACAACGACCTGGTCGCGGCCTACCGCGATTCCAGGCAGCGGAACCGGTGGCTCGCCGGGGCGGCGTACTGGCGGTCGAAGTGGCAGAAGGAGTTCCCGGACGAGGCCAAGCGGGCCACCGCGCTCGACATCGGCGAGGGGGCGGCCGGCTACTTCGACGCGGTCGCCACGGCGATGGCGTCGGGAGCCGCGCGGGGCGACCAGGCGGAGATCCGCAAGAGGTCCCAGTTCCGGCCGCTGGACCAGGCGCTCGATCCCGGGCAGGTGACCCTCGACGGGGAGAGCACCTCGCTCGGCGGGATCGCAGGCCTGCTCCTGGACGAGACGCGCAAGGGCTGGAAGCCGGAGATCACCCGGACCCGCCAGACGCCCGTCGACCTGCTGCTCGCGGGCGTCACCCCGCAAGCCGAGCCGCCGTCGGACGCGCTTCGCCGGTCCATCCAGGACATCCTCAGTAAGTTGAACACCGACCTGATTCCACGGCTGAACCCGCTGGTCAGCGCCTACCACGACAAGGCGCGCCCGCTGCTGCTCATCCCGATGAGCGCGTCCGAAGGCGACCTGGACGCGGGCGGCTACTACGTCGCCCACGGCGTCCCGTACGCGATCCTGGCCCGGCTCAACGGGACCTTCCGGCTCTCCAGCGGCACGATCGAGGCGAAAGAGGCATCCGTGCTCGCGGGCCTGGTCGGCGGCCACCCGTACCTGATCGTCCCCATCGGCGCGTCCGGTGACAAGAGCAAGGTGGCGTCGAACCGCGTCCAGCTGAGCAGCGGGACCCTGACCGGATCCTCACAGGTCGCGGCCCACCGGACGGACGGCCGCGAGGAGTACATCGCCCGCTGACCGCCACGGCCGTGCGGAGCCGTACGAGGTTTCGGGCCGGTCTCTGGGCGTACCGGCGAGACCGTACGAGGCTGACCGCTGACCGCTGACCGCTGCGGCCGGACGGTCAGCGCGGCGGCGGGGACCCGTGCGAATCGGACGTGCCGGTCGTCCGGGTGCGGATGTGGCCGATGCCGGACCGGGTCGCCAGCACGACCAGCCGGTCACCCGGGATCAGCAGGTAGCCGTCTTGCAGGTCCCAGTCGAAGCGGGGCCGGCCGCGGCGTCCGAGCGCCAGCACCCGGGCCTCTCCGGGGAGGTTCGCCTCACGCAGCGGCCGTCCGTCGAGCTCGGAACCTGCGCCGATCGGCATGTCGGCGATCAGCATCACGCTGCGGCCGACCGGGATCGTCCCGATGACCTGGCGTTCCATCATGGCCGCGGCGAAGGCCGGGGCGGCGAGGAAGGACACGCTGCGCGACACCGGGATCTTGAAGTTGCGGTGGACGCGACCCGCCAGGTCGTCGTCGAACAGCCGGAGCACCACCCGAACGTTGTCGCGCAGCGCCCGGGAGCTCAGCCCGGCCTCGAGGTTGGTGATGTCGTCGCTGGTGACGGTGACGACGGAACGGCAGGTGCCGACCCACGCCGTCCGCAGGGTCTCCTCCCGGGTGGCGTCGCCGAAGATGATCGGCAGCCCCAGGCGGCGGGCGAGCGGCACCCCGACGGCGTCCTCGTTCCGCTCGACGCAGACCACCCGGACGCCGAGGTCGTGGAGCTGTGAGACCACCCGGAGACCGACCTCGCCGAGGCCGACCACCACGACGTGCCCGCTGATCGGATCGCGTAGCCGTTCGAGCGGCCCGGCGAGCCGGGCCCGGACCAGCGCGTCGACGGCCGCGGCGGTGATCGCGGGCACCAGCGCCAGGCTGGCGAGCGTGACGATCACCTGGGTCACCTTGGCGGGCGCGCTGAGCGTCGGATCAGGGTTGGCCGCTCCGGCGATGTCGAGCAGGACGAGGTACAGCGAGTAGGTGAAGCCGTGCCCGTCTCCGAGGCTGAGCGCGGCGCTGCCCACGACGATCAGCGCGAGGAGCGCTACGACCACCTGGAGGAGCCGGCGGTTGAGGATCAACCGCATGGTCCGGGCGAACGTCGTCTCCGGCCGGTAGTCGATGGGAGGGCCGGCGAGGGACGTCCGCGCGCCGTCGGCGACCGCGAGCACCAGGTTGGCCCGGCCCTGGTCCACCGGCAGCAGGCGGGGGAGCCCGTCCGGGCGGCGGGTGTCGGCGAGTCCGCAGACGACGTTGCGGACGCGGTCGCTGCGGTGGGCGACGTAGAGGGTGCGGCCCGCCACGCGGACGTGACTGGGCGGCAGGTCGCCGAGGGCGGCGGCCACGAACGACGGCGCGGCGACCGCGCCGTCCGACAGCACGGCGCAGTCGTTGAACAGCGTGCGGATGCGGTTGCCCAGCCCGGTGTTCGACATCCGGATGACCAGCCGGATGTCGGGATTGAGCTCCTGAACGCGCAGCGCGGCGTGGATGTTGCCGACCTCGCTGTTGCTGACGAGGGCGACGGCGCGCGCAGACTCGACGTGCACGGCCCGGAACGTCTCGTCGTCCAGCTCCGCCGCCTCGTGCACCCGCACGCGCGGCAGCTCCGTGATCTTGGGTCCGTGGTTGCGTCTCTTGGACGGCACGATGACCGTGACGTCCTGGAGGTAACGCGTCGACAACTCGTCGGCGAGCCGGTAGGCGAGCGGTGTGTCACCGCAGATGATGAGGCGGCCGCGGAGGGGGCTCCGAAGGCGGGGGACGACGGTCGGCACGCGGCGATCGTAACGTTCCAGGCTCTGACGCCGTGTGTACGGGCGCACGCAGCGCGGATTCGGCGAGGTCGCGGGGTTGCCCGCCCCGGGTCCGTTCTCTAGGGTCCCAAGCAAGCGCTTGTGACGATGATGGGAGCGGCGCGTGCGACGAGGCATCTGTCTGCTCGAAGAGGTCGAATTCCACCCGATGAACTCGCGGAGGCCGCTGGAGTACCTCAAGTGGCTCACCGCCTACAAGAAGGAGGACGAGGCACTCGAATCCGGGCGGCACGTGCTCACCAAGGGCGAGTCGATCCGCTCCCACGACATCGACCTGGTCGGCGCCTTCTACGCGGTCGGCATCACCGGGCACCCGCAGTTCAAGGTCGTGACCCTGTGGGACTGCCACGGCGGCTGGGACGGCGGCTGGCGGCAGATGCTGGAGATCTACACCGGCGTCAAGGAGAACCTCTTCCTGTCCGCCATCGACGACCTGCGCTTCACCGCGTTCTCCCGGCCGCTGGGCGCCGCGCCCGGCAGCCCCGCGCTCGCCGACGCGACGGGAGCGGAGTTCTTCGTCCTGGAGAGCGCCCGCGTCCGCCCCGGCGCGGCCCTCGACTACCTGGCGGCGGTCCGGGAGGAGCGCGTCCCCCTGCTCGCCGACCACGGCCACCGCCCCGTCGGCCTGTACGAGGTGCTGCTCTGCGACACGGAGGTCGTCACCGTCTGGGCGACCGACCTCGACTCCCACCTCGCACTGCAGCGCTCGTACGACGCCGCGCTCGGGCTGGACGACGAGATCGACGCCGACGAACGCCTGCTCGCCTGGCGCAAGCGCGCCCGCGAATTCCTCGACGGCACCTGGCGCGAGACCCTCCTGTCCCCGTACCCCGGCTCCCGCCTCGCCCGTTAGCCGCCCGCGAGGCGGCCCACGACGGGGGTGAACGCGTCGAGGTCCGCCTCGTTGTGCAGGACGTAGTAGGAGAGGCCGAGGTCGTCGCGCCACCGGTGGAGGGCGTCGCAGACGGCGGTGAGCTCCCCGGCGAGCACCTGGGGGGTTCCGGCCTGGGCGGAGGGGTTCGCGGCGCTCCACGCTTCGGGCTCCCGCCCCAGGCCGATCCGCAGCACGGACGTCCCGAGCTCGATCGCGTCGAACCGCGAGCCCGCGGCGTCCCGGACGATCTCGACCTTCCGGCGGAAGGCGTCCGGGCCGCCGTCGGCGATTTCGGGGCCGGAGCCGTCCGCCCGTACGCGCATGGTGAGGTTGACGACGTCGGCCTCGCGGGCGGCCAGGCGCAGCATCCGGGGTCCGCCGCCGCCCAGGACCAGTGGCGGGTGCGGACGCTGGACGGGGAGCGGCAGCTGCTCGAGCCCGCCGATCGTGTAGTGCTCGCCGCCGAACGAGAACGGGCCGCCCTGCCAGAGGCCCTTCAGCACGTGGATCGCCTCGGCCAGGCGCGTGATGCGGGCGCCGGGAGGGTCGAGCGGCAGGCCGGCGCTCTCGTAGTCCCGGGCCATCCACCCGGTGCCCAGGCCGAGTTCGAGCCGGCCGTCGGACAGCAGGTCCAGCGTTGCCGCCTCCTTGGCCAGGACGGCCGGGTGCCGGAAGTCGTTGGCGAACACCATCGTGCCGACCCGCAGCCGGGTGGTCGCGCACGCGGCGGCGGTCAGCGCGGCGATCGGGGCGAACCGGGGGCCGACGAGGTGGTCGGGGACGAGCAGGACGTCGAAGCCGGAGTCTTCCAGCCTGCGGGCCTTGGCGGCCCAGGCGGCGGCCGAGTCCGCGTCGCGGATGACGGCGCCGAAACGGAAAGGTCGCTTCACCACAGTAGCTTACCAAGCGCTTGCTCGTCATAGCGAGAGCGTCTATGGTCGCGGCAGGACGACGTTCCGGCGCCTGTCGACCCGAGTGGTCGCCGTCCGGCGGTCACCCGGTGGCGTCGGCTTCGGCGGCGACTCGAGGCGGTGGCGATGGCTGCACCCGTACGGGATGTGACCGAGGAAGAGGCCCGCTTCTTCCGCGAGAACGGCTGGGTGCGGCTGCCCGGCCTGGTCGCCCGGGACTTCGTCGAACGGCTTCGTCGGCGGGCGCTCGACCGGCTCGCGGCCCGCCGCGGGACACCGGGCACCGGCTTCGTCGACCAGGCGTTCGGCCAGGACCGCGACATCGCCGAGCACGACGAGGACTTCGGCGCGCTGGCGACATCACCGGCCCTCGCCCGCGGCGCGGTACGCCTGCTGACCGGCGTGGAGCGGGTCCGCCTCCAGATCACCAACCTTCTCGTCAAGGAGCCGGGGGAGCACGGGCAGACCGTCTACCACCAGGACTTCCCCTGGATGCCGATGGACACGTCCGCGATGCTCACGGTGTGGCTGGCGCTGGCCGACGTGCCCGCCGACATGGGATCCCTGCGGTTCTTCACCGGGTCGCACCGGTACGGCACCCTGGGACGCAGCTTCGTCCGGGAGGGCGACGACGCGCTCACCCGGCACCCCTGGCTACGGGACCTGGAGCTGTCCCCACCGCTCGACCTCGCGCCCGGCGACGCCACCGTGCACAGCGCCCTGACCATCCATGGCGCGCCGCAGAACCGCCGCGACGCCCCCCGCCTGTCGTTCACCGCGACCTACTTCGACGCCGCCGCGCTGTACACCGGGACGCCGTACGGCCAGACCGACGGGCTCGGCCTGGAGGTCAACCGGCCGTTCGACCACCCGAAGTTCCCCCTCGTCCCGGTGGAGGTTCCGTGAGCCCGGTGCAGACGGTGCGCGGCCCGGTCGCCGACCCGGGGGCGACGCTCATGCACGAGCACATCTTCGGGCTGAGCCCGGAGATCCTCTGGAACTGGCCGGACGTCCCCGAGGGCTGGGACCTGGAGGAACGCGCCCGCGAGGCCGCCGGAAAACTGAACGAGCTGAAGGCCGCCGGAATCGACACGATCGTCGACCTCACCGTGGTCGGCCTCGGCCGGTACGTTCCGGCCGTGCGGCGGGTGGCCGAGCAGACCGACGTCCACATCGTCGCCGCGACCGGCCTGTACACCTACGACGCCCTGCCGCCGTACTTCGGCAACCGCGGGCCGGGCACGCTGTTCGGCGGGCCGGACCGGCTGGCCGAGTTCTTCGTGCGCGACATCACCGACGGCATCGGCCGTACCGGCGTGCGGGCGGGCATGCTCAAGTGCGCCACCGGACGGCAGGGGATCACGCCCGGCGTGGAGCGGGTCATGCGCGCGGTCGCCGAGGCGCACCGCGAGACGGGCGTGCCGATCACCACCCACAGCGAGTCGGCCACCCGCAACGGGCTCGACCAGCAGAAGCTCCTCGCGGCCGAGGGCGTGAGCCTGGACCGCGTGGTCATCGGCCACGCCGGCGACTCCACGGACCTGGCCTACCTCGAAGAGCTCATCGCGAACGGCTCGTACCTCGGCATGGACCGGTTCGGCATCGAGTTCACCTCGTTCGAGGACCGGGTCGCGACCGTCGCCGCGCTGTGCGAGCGCGGGCACGCGGGGCGCATGGTGCTGTCCCACGACTCGTACTGCTTCAACGACCGCTTCGACCCCGACGTCGTACGGCGGCGGCACCCGAACTACCACCTGCTGCACATCTCCCGCGACGTGCTGCCCGCCCTGCGCGAGCGCGGCGTCACCGAGGAGCAGATCCACCAGATGCTGGTCGACAACCCCCGGCGCATCCTGGGAGGCGGTTCATGAGCACGCCCGAGACGGCGACCGATTTCGACGTCACCGCCGACTGGCACGTCGCCGACCCGTACCCGTTCCTGACCCGCCTGCGGCACGAGCGGCCGGTGTTCTGGAGCGAGCACCTGCGCATGTGGGTCATCACCCGGTACGACGACGTGCGCGACGCGTACCGCGACCACCGGAGGTTCTCCTCCATCGGCTCGCTCACCATCTCCCGTACGCTCACCGACCAGGTCAAGGAGTCGCTCGGCGAGCACCGGTCCTTCCTCGACAACTTCGCCGCGAACGTCGACCCGCCGCAGCACACGCGGATCCGCCGGGCGATCTCCCGGGCGTTCACCCCGCGCGCCGTCGCCGGCCTCGGCGACGCGTTCGCGACGCAGGTCGACGCGGTCCTGGACGCCGTCGAGCCGCAGGGGCACGCCGACCTGGTCGCCGACCTCGCGCATCCGCCGTCCGCCCGGCTGACGGCGGCGTTCATCGGCGTGCCGCCCGAGGACGAGGACCAGGTCAAGCAGTGGGTGTACTCCTGGTTCCAGCTGTTCCTCTCTCCGCAGCCGCCCGCCCGCCAGCGGGAGCTGGCGCAGGACTTCCTGAAGTACCTCGACTACGTCGACCGGCTCGTCACCGAACGCCGCGCGGAGCCCCGTGACGACTTCGCCGGGCTCATGGCGGGACTCATCGACACCGGCCCGGACGGCCTGTCGCACCGCGAGGTCGTCGAGACCATCAGCGCGCTGCTGCTCGGCGGCAACGACACCGTGCCGAACGGCTTCTGCAACGCCGTCCACCGGATGCAACGGGACCGCGACTCCTGGGAGGTGGTCGTCGCCGACCCGGAGCTCATCCCCAACATGATCGAGGAGACGCTCCGCATCGACGGCGCCAGCCTCGGCAGCTTCCGCCGCACCACCGAGGACGTCACCCTGCACGGTGTCACCGTCCCGGCGGACGCGGAGGTGTTCCTGCACGCCGACTCCGCGGGCCACGACGAGACGGTGTTCCCCGACCCCGAGCGGTTCGACGTCCACCGCGCCAACGCCCGCGACCACATGGTGTTCGGCTACGGCATCCACCACTGCGTCGGCGCGGCCCTCGCCCGCCTCGAACTCCACATCGCCCTCGAGCGCCTCACCGCCCGGCTGCCCGGCCTGCGCCTCGCCCCCGGCCAGGAGATCGGCTACCGCAAGAGCCTGGTCGGCCGCGGGCTGCCGCGCCTCCTCGTCGAGTGGTGAACGCGGCGAGGTTCACCGGCCGCGTCGCGCTCATCACGGGCGGCGGGTCGGGCATCGGCCGCGCCGTCGCCGTACGCCTCGCGGCCGAGGGCGCGCGCGTCGCGGTCGCCGACATCCGGTACGACACCGCGCGCGAGACGGCGGAACTCCTGCAGCGGACCGGCGCCACGGCCCTGCCGCTGGCCGCCGACGTCAGCGACGAGGAGGCCGTACGGCGGATGGTCGCCGGCACCGTACGGGAGTTCGGGCGCCTGGACGTACTGCACAACAACGCCGCGGCCCTCGGCCGCGAGGTCTACGGCCGCGACCTCGACCTCACCCACATGGACGTCGAGGTGTGGGACCGCACCCTCGCGGTCAGCCTGCGCGGGGCCATGCTGGGCTGCAAGTACGCCGTGCCGGCGATGCGCGACGGCGGCGCGATCGTCAACACGTCGTCGGTGTCGGGTCTGCTCGGCGACACCGACCACGCGGCGTACGGCTCCGCCAAGGCCGCCCTGACCTCGCTCACCCGCTACGTCGCGACCATGTACGGCGCGCGCGGCGTCCGCTGCAACGCCGTCGCCCCCGGCCTCGTCCTGACCGACGTCGCCCGCGCCGTGATGACGCCCGAACGCCTCGCCGAGAAGGCCGCCGAGCGCGTCCTGCCCCAGGCCGCCGAGCCCGCGGACGTCGCGGCCCTGGTCGCCTTCCTCGCCTCCGACGAGGCCCGCTGCATCACCGGCCAGACCATCGTCATCGACGGCGGCACCACCACCCACCGCCCCGAACACGCCATCCGCCAGGCGCGACAGTGAGCCGGTTCGACGCGGGCTGTGTGTGATCAAACACCCGCTGAGCGGCTCTGCCGCTGATAAAATCCAGACAGTTCGCGGTTGCGTCTAGGGTTCCGCGACGGCCCCGCCTCGACCACCACAACCAGGGTGCCGTCGGACTGGACCGAGCGGCGCCGGGGCCGAGGCTCTCGGCCTACACCTGACGGGATAAAAACCCTGAGGGGCTTCCATCACCCTGCCCACCTTTCGGCTGGGCCGGACCACAGGGAGGCCCTTCCATGAACCCCGTCACGGCCGTCAAGCACACATCCGCAGTCCAGGCGGTCCGGTCATGACCGGCTTCGGCGGCATCGCGCTGCTGGGCGCGGCAGGGCTGCTCGCCGGGGTGGTCGGCACCGCGGGCGGCATCACCTCGTTGATCTCATATCCCGCCCTTCTCGCGGCGGGTCTGCCCGCCCTGGCGGCGAACGTGGCCAACATCGTCGCGGTCGTCGCCTGCTGGCCCGGATCGGCCCTCGCCTCGCGGCCTGAGCTGGTCGGCCAGGGACCATGGCTGCGCCGGTGGGTACCGCTGTCGGCCCTGGGCGGGGCGGCGGGCTCTCTGCTGCTGCTGTTCACCCCACCGGGCGTCTTCGCCCGCGTCGTACCGTTCCTGGTGGCCACCGGCTCGCTGGCCCTGCTCGCCCAGCCTCGGCTCGCCGCCCGGCACCGGCGCGGCAATCCTTCAGGGGCGAGCGGTGTGGTCCTTCCGCTGGGACTGATCGCGATGTCGGTGTACGGCGGCTACTTCGGCGCAGGGTCCGGCGTGATGATCCTCGCCCTCCTCCTGATCACCTCCGAGCCCAGTCTGGCCACCGCGAACGCCCTGAAGAACATGCTCATCGGTGGCGCAGCGCTCATCTCCGCCGCCGCCTTCGCCGTTTTCGGCCCCGTCGACTGGACGGCCGTGGCGCCTCTGGGACTGGGCATGTTCGTCGGCTCCACGCTCGGCCCCCGCATCGCACGCCGCCTCCCGGCCACTCTGCTGCGCTGGCTGGTGGTCCTGATCGGCCTCGGCCTGGCGTTGCAGCTATGGATCAAACCGAACGGCTGATCACCTCCAAGGTCTTCACGGTGACCAACGCGCCTGCCGGTGGCAGCCGGATCGCATTCGGACGCGGACACACCGACGGGCATCCGCTGTAACATTTCATACTTGTGCAGTGCGACAACTGTTCGCCTGGGGCGTGGAAGGACGCGCCTTCCTAGCCTGGGCGTTCCTTGCGTTGGTCTCCTCCGCGGGCCGGCCGCAACGGATCGGTAATGCCGACAACGTGTGGAGGTGAGCGGTGGCGGACACCAGTGCCGGGGCGCGGGCGTGCCTGTCACCTGAGTTGCTTCAGGACATGGCAGGCACGTTCGGGTTGCTGTCCGCGACCATGCGGCTGCACATCGTGTGGGTGCTTTCGCACGGCGACCGCGATGTCGGCACCATCGCCGCGGAGGTGGGCGGTACCGTCCCGACGGTCAGCCATCATCTGGCGAAATTGAAGCTCGCCGGGTTGGTCCGGTCACGCCGGGAGGGGCGTCACCAGGTCTACCTGGTCGATGATCCGCACATCGTGACGATCGTGCGGCAGATGGTCGACCGGATGCGGGATGAGTCCGCGGTTTCAAGGCGCCGTCGTGGCGTGGGCGCCTGATCCGTTCACCGCCGCCGGCGCACCCGCGCCTGGCGGGGCGGACCGGCCGTGCCTGCCGCAGGTGCGCGGCCGGCTGGCGGAATACGCCTCGATGCCGGTGTTGCAGGTACTCCGCCGGCTGGAGAGCGGGCCGCGGGGCCTGACAGAGGAGCAGGCCCAGGCCCGCCTGGTACGCCACGGCGAGAACGTCATCGCCGGTTCCGGCGCACCGGGGCGGGCTGCCCGGTTGCTGCGTGCGGCGACGAATCCGTTCGTGCTGATCCTGCTGGCCCTCGGCGGCGTGTCCGCCGTCTTGGGCGCGTTCGGCGCGACGGCGGTGATCAGCGTGATGGTGCTGGTCAGCTGCTGGTTGCAGGTCCGCCAGGAACATCGCTTCGACCGGGTCGCGGCCACCCTGCGGGCGATGGTGAGCACCACGGCCACCGTGGTCCGCCGTGCCCGGGCACAGGCGTCACCGATGGTGCGGGAAATCCCGATCGACCAGCTCGTCCCCGGTGACGTCGTGAACCTGGCGCCCGGCGACATGGTCCCGGCCGACATTCGACTGCTGCGATCGGCGGGGCTGTCGGTAGACCAGGCCGTGCTGACCGGCGAATCCCTGCCGGCCGCCAAGCACATCGCCACTGACCAGGCGGCCACGTCAGGTCCCGGACCGGCGGGTGATCTGGGCGCCTTCGACTGCCCCTGGCTGTGTTTCATGGGCAGCACGGTCGCCACCGGCACCGGAACGGCTGTCGTGGTCGCGACCGGCGCGTCGACCTACTTCGGCGTGATGCATGCCCGGCTGCCGGCGCGGCGCGCCGAGACCGCGTTCGACCGCGGTGTGAAGGGCGTGTCACGCGCGCTGATCGGTTTGATGCTCGTGTGCGCGCCGCTGGTGTTCGTGGTGAATTCGGCCGTGCACGGTCTGCGGTTCGCGGCGCTGTGGTTCGCGATCTCCGTCGCGGTCGGTTTGACGCCGGAGATGCTGCCGGTGATGGTCAGTACAGCGCTGGCGAGGGGCGCCAAGGTGAGCGCCCGCCGGAAGGTGATCATCAAACGGCCGCCGGCGCTGCACAACCTCGGTGCGGTCGACGTGCTGTGCGTGGACAAGACCGGCACCCTCACCCACGACCGGATCACGGTCGACTGCCATCTCGACGCCGAGGGCCACCCGGATCCGGAGGTGCTGCGCTGGGCGGCCATCAACAGCGCGTGGGCGGCTCAGGACGACGAAGCGATCCTCGTCAACGAACTCGACGAGGCACTGCTGACCCACGCCGAGCAACGGGATGTCCCCCTCGACGGCTGGACCGGGGTCGATGTGATCCCCTTCGATCCCGCCCGTCGGCGCGGCAGCGTCGTCGTACGGACCGGGCTGGGCACCGAGACACTGATCACCAAGGGCGCGCTCGAGCAGGTCCTGGAGTGCTGTACCCGGTTGCGGACCCGGCACGGCGACACGCCGCTGACCGATGCGGACCGCGACCGGCTGCGTGAGCTCACCGACCGGCACGCCGCTGACGGTGTCCGGGTGCTCGCCGTGGCCGTGGCCGACCAGCCGGTACGAATCGGTGGTTACCGCCCCTCGGATGAGCAGGACCTGACTCTGGTGGGGTTCGTCGGCTTCCGTGACCAGCCACGCCCCTCCGCTGCGGCGGCCATCGCGGCGTTGGCTGACCGTGGCGTCACCGTGAAGGTCCTCACCGGAGACCACCCGCTGGTCGCGGCGCGGATCTGCCGCGACGCGGGTATCGATCCGGGCCGCATCGTGCTCGGCGAGGACATCGCCGGCTGCGATGACGCCGAGTTGCGCGAGCTCGCCGGGCAGACCACGGTGTTCGCGCGCGTCGACCCGGAGCAGAAGGCCCATATCGTCCGTGCGCTCCGGGCAGCCGGCCACACAGTGGGGTTCCTCGGCGACGGCGTCAACGACGCGATGGCACTACGCGACGCGGACGTCGGGATCACCGTCGAGAGCGCCGTCGACATCGCGCGCGAGTCCGCCGACGTCGTGCTGCTGAGGGAGAACCTCGATGCCGTGGCGGAGGCGGTCACCGACGGGCGGCGCACGTTCGCGAACATCACGAAGTATTTGGAGATCGCCATCTCCTCGAACTTCGGCAACGTGCTGTCGATGCTGGCGGCCAGTGTCATCCTGCCGTTCCTGCCGATGCTGCCGATGCAGATCCTGGTGCAGAACCTCTGCTTCGACCTGTGCCTGCTTCCACTCGCCTTCGACCATGTCGACCCGCGTACGCTGCGGCGCCCGCGCAGCTTCGAGCCGGCCCGGCTCACCCGGTTCGTTCTGCTGCTCGGGCCGATGAACACGCTCGCCGACCTGACCGCCTTCGCGATCCTGCTGCACACCACCGGCAGCCATCCCACACCGGCTGCCCAGGCGCTGTTCCACACCGGGTGGTTCGTCGAGAACCTGCTCACCCAGGCCGCGGCGGTCCACCTGCTGCGCAGCCCCCGGCTGCCGTCGCTCCGCGACCACGCCGCGCTGCCCGTACTGCTGGGTACTCTCGCCCTCACGGCGATCGCCGTGGCGCTTCCTTACTCTCCCCTCGCACCCGTGCTGCAGATGGCCGCCCTGCCCGCGGCCTGCGTCCTGCTGCTGCTCCTGGTCCTGGTGCTCTACTGCGTGCTGATCAGCGCGGCCAAGGCCCGATGGAACAAGGCCACGTCACTCGGCTCGCACGACGTCGCAAAAGTTCACAGCAGCTGAATCGCGTCATCGGTCTTGTCGCGTGCTCCGGTCCCCGGACCGTCGGCGGGGCGGTCGGCCAGGGCACGGGCGCTGGCGGCGAACGCGAGCGGCACGGCCAGAGTGAGCGCGATCGCCGGCACGGCGATCCCGGAGTCCTCGATCGCAAAGCCGCTCATCGAGGTGACCAGAGTGCCGGTGAGTCCTGCCCGCAGCGCCGGCGCGCGCTCGTAGGCGGCCGTCAGCGGCCCGCCTCCTCCACGGCCGTTCGTACGCAGGAGCACGACGAAGAGGAACAGCACCCCGGCGGCGGTCAGCAAGGTCAGCGGGATGTTGCCCACGGTGTGGAGCATCGCGTGCAGCTTACGGGCGATCACGGGCAGGGCGTCGCCGGACATGACCTGCCCCGCGAACCTGCCGAGATGGGTGCGCTGCCCGGCCGGTCGCAGGTAGTCCAGCCAGCAGATGGTGGCGATGGTGGCCACGCCGAGGAGTGCGAAGCCGAGCACCCGCAGCGGCGTGACCCGCTTTCCGGCCACGATGAGCGCGGTCACCGCCGTACCGGGCACCAGCGCGACCGTGCCGCCGAATTTGGCGCCAAGGCCTGGGGACCCGGACAGCACGTCCGCGGCGGCGCCGAGTGCGATGACCGCCACCGCCGCCCAGCCGCGCCGATCGCGGCGCAACAGCAGATGCGCGATCCCCGCGGCGAAGAACAGGGTGCCGGTGGCGAATGTCGCGAACGCGATGTTGCCGAGCCCGTAGTAGCGCCCACCGACCAGCGGCGAGTACCCCATCAGGCTGTTCATCTGCAGCGGGCTGCCCCGCAGCAGATCGACCCCGGCGACCAGGGCGGTGATCCCGGCCACGATCGTGCCGGGCGTCATGACCTCACGGCGCCACGGCCCGCCGAGCGCGATGGCCGTCAGCGCCGCGGCACCGGCGAGGACGCCGGCGAACAGCAACGGCTCCGGCCGGGACGCCCTCCACCAGGGCACCAGGTTGACCAGATAGGTCGAGGCCGGGACCGCCGCGCCGGCGAGCGCCAGCGTACGGGCGAAAGTCAGCACCCGGCGCCGCCGGTCGCCGCCCGACCCGCGAAGCCCGACCGCGGCCAGCGCGTACACCAGCAACTGGCAGACGACGAACGCGACGAAGAATCCGGACACCGTCCCTCGTACGACCTGCGCCGCACGGTCGTATCCGCGCATCGCCTCGGCCGCACCGCTCACCTCGCCATAGGCCCCGCCGTGGCTCCACGGATCACCCACCACCTGAGCCGGGACACTCAGCCCCGCCGCCGTCAACACCGTGGCGGTGAGGTCGGGCAGGATCGTCAAACCATCGCGCCGGGTCGAGGCCGACCGGAGGTAATGCCCGGGAGCGAACGCGGGTCCACGCGCGATAACGGCGCGCAGGTGCGGGGCATCGGACTCATCGGACAGACCGGCGACGACCACGTTGCCGCCCGGAGGAACGGCCGCGAGCACCCGGCCGATCTCGGCGTCCGCTTGGCGGACCGCCGCGGCCCGCTGCGCCACGCCGACACGGGCGGGCCGGTGCGGGCTCACCCCGGCTCCAAGGTAGGGCCGCACCACATCTTCCAGGTCGACGATGGTGACCCGGTAACGGTCCCAATCGTGGAAGGTCTCGGGAGCGGGTGCGTACGCGTCGAGCCCGCCGGTCGAGTCGGCGGCAGCCAGCGCGCCGCCCGGGCCGATCGCGGCGATGCCGGCCCCGGCTCGGTGCACCGCGTCACCCAGGGAGCCGGCGGCCGCGCGGAAATACGACTTCAGGTTGATCTGCCGGGCATTGGCGGCCATCGGCGCGTACCAGATGTCACCCCGGCGTACCGGATCGCCAGGGTTCTGCCCACAAGGGATCCGCGGATAGGCCGCGCGTGTTCCGGCCGACAGCGTCAGCCAGCCATCGATCGGGCAGGTCCACGCTCCGACCGTACGGACCGACAGCGACGCCATCGAGCCCTCGTGGGCCATCCTCCACAGCACCGGGCTCCCGGTCGGTGACAGGTCGGCCCACCGCAGCCCTGGAACGCCGATCATGACGACATTCGATGGTCTGGTGGTGTCCGCCTCGGCCGAGGGCGCGAGCATGAGCGCCGAGATCAGTATTGCGGCGACGGCAAGGATTCTCCGGGGCAAGCGACGGGGCCTTCCTGGTCATCGACGCTGGAGGATGCGGCTCGGGGAATGCGTTATCGCATTTGAATCGCGATGCTTGAAGATTTGCGCAACTGTACAGCACACATCATCGGTGAAACCCTCACCCGGCGACGAGCCGCCGACCAGATGGCTGTACGCTTGCGCAAATCTACAACTTTCGCGCCGCCGTATCGCGCCCAATCTCGACCTGGGCCGGCCCGGCGCGCCTCGGCAATGGAGAAGGAGATGGCCGTTGAGCCTTTGACCTGGGCTCGTGTGTTCACGACGTGGATCTTCGCGCCACTGAGCGTGACCTTGATCGTTGCGGCCGCAGCGGCGTACCTGATGGGGGTACGGCGTGTGCGTCGCGTCGGAGAATGGCCCATCGGCCGGACGATGTGGTTCCTGAGCGGCCTGGCCCTGTGGGCGATCTGCGTCTGCTCGTTCATCGGTGCGTACGAGCGGGTCCTTTTCACCGCCCGCGCGGCGCAGGTGGCGCTGGAACTCACCGTGGTACCGCTCTTCCTCGCGCTGGGTGCACCGGTGACACTGCTGGTCGAGGCGCTGCCGCCACGGCGGCGGGAACGGCTGCGCACGGCGCTGCGCGGCCGTGTGTCCCGGGCGTTGATGTTCCCTGCCGTCTCCACCATGATGCTCATCGCCCCGCCCTGGCTGCTCTACTTCACGCCCTGGTACGAGTCGACCCTCCGCAGCGGCGTGCTAAACGCGCTCCTCCCCGTCACATTGGTCGCCTTCGGACTGCTGTACTTCTGGCCGCGCCTGCAACTCGACCCCGTCGGCCGCGAGTACCCCCATCTCGTCAGCATGTTCATCACGTTCGCCGAGGTGATCTTCGACGGCGCGCTTGGGATCATCTTGATGTTCGGGCACCGGTTGATCGCAGAGTCGTACTACGTCGGCCTGCACCGTGCGTGGGGCCCGTCGCCACGGCAGGACCAGCTCTGGGGCGGCGGCGCGCTGTGGGTACTGGGCGACATCGCCGGTCTGCCCTTCCTCGCAGCGCTCGGCGTGCGGATGTTCCGCCAGGACCGGCGGGAACAAGTCGAGATCGACCGGCGCCTCGACGCCGAACTCGCCGCGCAACATGCCGCTCGACCGGCCGGTGAGCCGGATCCGGGCCCGGAGATGATGCGGCCCTGGTGGGAGACCGATCCCATCCTGTCCAAGCGGTACGGCCGCGGCCCCCGCGGCTGAGCGGGTTCGCGGAAGCGCTCCTGGACCTTGACGCCCGTGCGGAGACGATCGCTTGTTCACCTGACCAGTACGAACGTTGCCAGGCTGTACGCCCGCCATTTGAAGGGGACGATGTGAGCAGTGAGGCGCCGAAGGTGCCGTCCGCGTTGGCCTCCGCGGCCGCATGGTGCTGGCGGCTGATCGTCATCGGCGTCGTCGTGTACGGCCTGATGCGAATCCTCGACACGCTGCGCCTGGTGGTCCTGCCGTTCGCCATCGCGCTGTTCCTGTGCGCTCTGCTCAACCCGATCACGGCCCGCCTCCGGAGACGGATGCCGCCGCTGGCCGCCACCTGGCTGACCATGCTTCTCGCCCTCGGCGTGCTCGGCGGAGTAGGCACCTTCGTCGGCATCCAGGCCAACGATGAGTTCCCCCACCTGATCAACCAGGTGAGGCACACGGTCAATGACGTGCAGCACTGGCTCGTCAACGGGCCACTGCACCTGAAGAACTCACAGCTGGAATCGGCTGCGGACAGCATGCTCAAGCAACTGCAGCAGGAACGCGGCAAGGTGGCCAACGCGGCCTTCACCGGGGCCACGGTCGCCGGCGAGATGATCGCAGCTTTGATCTTCCTGCTGTTCGTGACCTTCTTCCTCCTCAAAGACGGCGCAGGCATCTGGAACTGGCTGATCAGCGGGTTCGGTCGCTATCGCGAACGCACCGACCAGGCCGGGCGCGCAGCCTGGCAGACACTGTCGCAGTACGTTCACGGCACCGTGATGGTCGCCGCCATCCACTCGATCGTCATCGCCGTCACTTTGATGATCATGGGGGTGCCGCTGATCGCACCGCTCGCCGTGGTCGTCTTCTTCGGCAGTTTCATCCCGATCGTCGGCATCATCGTCGCCGGGGCCCTCGCGGTGCTCGTCGTCCTGAGTGCGAAGGGCGGCATCGCGGCCCTCATCTTCCTCGGCATCCTGATCGTCGAACAGCAGCTCGAGGGACACGTCCTGCAGCCGCTCGTGGTCGGCCGGTGGGTGCGCCTGCATCCCCTCGCGATCATCATCGCGATCACGGTGGGTGCCGTACTCGGCGGGATTCCCGGAGCAGCGGTCGCCGTGCCGACCGTGGCCGTGATCTACCGCGCGTGGCCGGCCCTCCGGGGTCGGCCCGAGGCTGAGCCATCCGGATGATGCTTGTACGATTGTGCAACTATAAGATAAAGATGGTTGGAGGCCTCGCGGACGGCGAGGAGTCGGCGCCGATCGAGGAGAGGGCGATGGGTGAATTCTCGGTATGGCATTGGTTGATCGTCATCGCGGTGTTCGTCGTCTTGTTCGGATCAGCCAAGCTGCCACAGGCCGCGCGTTCGCTCGGGCGATCGATGCGAATCTTCAAATCCGAGACCAAAGGCTTGATGACCGATGGCGACGACTCGGCTGAAGTGACGATGTCCGTCCAGCAGATGCGTGAGGAGGCTGCGCGCCTTCGGCAGGAGGCCGCCGGCCTGGAGCAGCAGGCCCCGAGGCCGCAGGAACTGAAGACCCCCGACGCGGCGCGTCAAGGAGACTGACACGCTGACCACGGACCGCCCTGGTAGTCGCGATCCGGTCGGGTGCTCGCGCCACCACACGGCGCCGATGCGGTCAGTGTCGAGGCGTTGGTTCACGGAGAAAGGGTCCCGACCGTGTTCGACCTCGGGTTCGAAAAAGTCGCGCTGCTTCTGGTACTGGCAATAATCATCTTCGGCCCGGACCAGCTGCCGCGCGTCACCCGCCAAGCCGCGCAGACCCTGCGGCAACTCCGCCGGATGGCCACCGACGCCACGAGCGAGATCAAGGCCGGGCTCGGGCCCGAATACGCCGACCTGGACCTTTCCGATCTCAACCCGCGCCGTTTCGTCCAAAGGCATCTGCTTGACGACCTTGACGATGCTCTTGGAGATGATCCACCCAGCGCCGAACCTCTTCTTTCCTACGGCGAACGTCCGCCCTATGACCCCGAAGCCACCTGAGATCCCGGCCAGTGCGCGAGGCGAAGGCTCAACGGCCCTCGGCGTCGCCGGGAACGGATAACGGCAATCGCGTCCGCTACGAAGAACTCTCACAGGACGCCGAGGTCCACGTGGATCCGGGCCGGCCCTGACCCGAAGGATCGAGTTCTGTCGCCTCTTTGACGGCTTCGATCGCTGCGGCCTCGTTGGGCGTGCGGGGCCGGGCGCCCAGGCCGAAGAAGCCACCTTCGTTGTTCGCGTCGGCGACCGTAGTAGCGATCTCCACCAGGAACGCACGGAAGTCGTCCAGTTCCGCGGGTGCCGTCCGGGCGACGATGGTGCTGGCCGAGCGGATGGCCTGCAACGCAGGCCCCTCGTAGTCGGCATACACGGTGCCCGCTTGTAGCCTGGTGTCGAAGTCGGACGCCGCTGCCAGCTCGCGGATGAATCGCCTCGGATGAGTGATGCTGGCCTCCCGCAGCATCGTGACCAGCGCGAAGATCTCCTCGGAGTCGACGACGCCTTCGGCGAGCGACACCAGCACACCTGAGGCCATGAGTGCCTGCTCCAGGGTGGCCCATTCCTCGGGGGTGAAGTCCAGTTCGCCCGGGCCGTCGGAAGTGCCCTTGCCGTTCCGGAGGACCTGGAAGCCCACATCGGCCAGCAGGACCGGAATGCGCCGTGCCTCATCCACGGCCTGTGCCCGCGCCTCGTCCGAAAGCCGTTCCCAGGGCACCAGGTCGGGACGCGTGCCATCGTCTGGCTCGGGCGGGTCCGCCGGCCTCTGCCTCCTTTGCTCGCCCAGCCATTGCTGGTGCTCCAGCTGGGCCAGCGACTCTGCCTCTTCCTCGTCGAAGGCGATGGCCAGCGCCGGGTCGACGGCCGGGACCATCAGGTAACCGATCGCGGCCAGCCGCTCACCGATCTGCCGTGCCTGGAGCCGGTTGGCCTCCTTGATCTCCTCCAGCAATTCGTTCCAGGGATGCAACGCGGGCCGGCCGGCCGGCGCCTCACCGGTGTCGGTGGCGGACTGCAGCCGGCTTTTATGGATGGTCTGCGCCAGGTGCTCGGTGACCTGGGCGGTGGTGTAGTCGGCGAGGCTGTCGATGACGCGGTCTTGGGCCGTCAGGCGCGCCTTCATCCGGCGGCATTCGTGCAGGATGGCTTCCGCGTCGAGGAAGGTCTGCTCGGAACGGCGGTCGGCGGCCCGGCTCAGGACGTCTTGGCCGACCATGATGACCACCATGAAGATGAGCTGGGCCAGGGTGGACAAGAACGCCATGAAGGCGAACGGGTACGGATCGAACCGCTGGATACCGAGCACGTCCAGAGCGATCCAGATCACCTGTGTTCCGGCGGAAATGTAGAAGGCCCACATACTGCCCAGCCGTTGCGTCAGCCAGGCGGCGATTCGGCCATTGATGCCCACGGCTTGGTCGATGGCCTGGGGCGGCGGCTGCACTCGGTGCCGGTCGATCCACGGATGCGGACTCGACTCCAGCAGGCTGACCCCACGGCTGAGCGCGCGGTCCTGCCGGTCCAGGTGTGCCTGCAGGTCCGCGACCCTCTCGAAGATCGCTTCGGCGTTCTCATACGTCTGTACCGCCCGGCGGTCGGCGGCCATACCCAGCACACGCTGACCGACCAAGATCACCGAGCAGAGGACGAGCTGTACCACGTTGTTCAGGAACAGCAGGAACCCGAACGGGTAGGGGTCGACCCGGTGCAGCGGGCCCCAGGTCGCCAGGGCCATCCACCCAGTGACGATGATCAGCACGACGTACAGGGCGGGCATCGAACCCACACACCATGTCAGCGCGGCCGCGATGGCACTGTTGAACCCGACCTTCTCATCGGAGACCGTGACCGGGTGTTGCGGTACATCGGTCGTCTGACTGGCAGTACTCACATATCCCCCTGGACCGGGTCATTGGCCGCACCCTGAAACGTGGGACGACGAAACACCGGGGAAAGTTTGCACGGTTGCTTGAGTGTGCGAAAGTCGCTGGGGCGGTTGAACCTACTCCGGCCAGGCCGGCGACTGCGGACGAGGACATGTGTCGACCCGGCCGGGCCGAACGGCCGGTTGTCACCGGGCAAGCCCGTCGGTTGATCGACGGCGCGGGCGGTGAGCCGGCCGCCGTTGCGGTTGAGGAGCACGCCGATGGGCGAACTCGCACCCTGGCACTGGCCGATCATCTCCCTGGTCTTCGTGCTGCCGTTCGGTGCCTGCCGGATCCCGAGCGCTGAGGGGCCCGGGGAACCCGCACCCCGTCCGCCGGTCGTCGTTGCGTGATCGCGGTGCGGGTGCACTCACACTCGTCGGCCGACGATGATCCGAGACTGCGGGCTCGTGCCGTATGCTCCCAACAGTTGCTGACTTGTACAAGTGTCGGCATAGACAGAACACTCAGCGGGCGAGCGCCGTCCAACACGGGGAGGATCGAGCCCGCGGCCCTAGGAAGGACGCTGTCGGCATGAGCGGCTATCTACCTGTTCGCCCTGTGCAGATCGGTGCGCACGGGTGCGGCGGGTTCGTTTCGTGGCATGTCGAAGGCCAAAGGACCACGTCGGCCCTGCGGACCGCCGGCGTAGATCGCACTTTCGCGACTTGGCGGCCTGCCGCGCCGTCCCGCCCCTACGGCGATACGGCGGCCGGCGTTGGCGGATGAAGCGGGGCGGCGTTCGGTCGCGGATCGTCAGGGCGGGCGATCGCCGGCAGGCCGCATGCAGCTGACGGGTCTGGGCGGCATCGGCGTCCTGGTCGCGGTTGCGGCCATCGGAGCTCTCGTCGATGGCCTGGCCCGCGGCGGTCCAGGTCTGATCCTGGACGTCAGCGTGGTCGTCGGTGCTGTGCTGGCCGGAATGTTGATCAGTTCCCGGCGGGTGTGGCTGGTCATCCCGATGCCGCCGTTGGTGTTCGCCGTCATGGCGGTGGCCGCGGGTGTCATCGCCGATCACGGCGCGGCCGGCTCCGCGTCACGGCTGGCGGGCGCTGCTGCGGCCTGGGTCGCCAAGGGCTTCGTGGCGATGGTGGCGGCGACCCTGCTGGTGATCGTGATCGTCATTGTTCGGTCGGTGAATCGCCGGTTGTGACACGACCGCCGACCCCATCCCGGGCCGTCCTGGCCCAGGGAATCGGCGTAGGGCGGGGAAACGGGTTGCTCATGATCTGCAGGTGTTTCGGGGAGGGAATGTGAGTTACGGCCAGAAGGGGCTCTCGCGCTCGGCCGCCGGGGCGCGACGGCGGTCGCCCGCCCGTGCCCGGGCGGCCGAGGGGTATCGCGATGGAGCGGTCAGGCGGCGGACGGTCCGGCGCCGTCTCGGCCCGGTGGGGATCGTCTGCTACGCCTTGACGTGCATTGCCTCGGTGCTCGTGCTGGTGGCCAGCGGGGTGGGGTATTTCGTTCTCGGCCGTCTGCACGGCCTGGGAACCTCCCACGCGATCCAGGGCCCGAAGTCCAAGGGCGGCGCGGTCAACATCCTGCTGATCGGGCTGGACAGCCGCAAGGACCAGAACGGCAACGATCTACCCGAGGCCATCCTGAGTCAGCTGCACGCGGGGAGCAAACGGGGCGTTGACAACGGCGTCGGCGGATACAACACCAACACGCTGATCCTGCTCCACGTCCCGAACGACGGCAGCCGGGCCACCGCGTTCTCCATCCCGCGCGACGACTTCGTCACCTACACCGACGCGATCGGCACGCAGCAGCAAGGCAAGATCAAGGAAGCCTACGGCGTCACCAAGTACTTCCGGGAGATCGCACTGTCCAAGCAGGGCGTACACGGCAGCGCACTGGAGCACCAGGGACGCGAGGCCGGCCGCAAGGCCACCATCGCGACGGTACGCAAGCTCACCGGCGTGCCGATCGACCACTTCGCCGAGATCAACCTGGCGGGCTTCTACGATCTGGCCACCGCGCTCGGCGGCGTGGAGGTCTGTCTGAAACACCCGGTGAACGATTCCTTCTCCGGTGCGGACTTCCCCGCCGGACGTCAGCACCTGAACGGATCCCAGGCTCTGGCATTCGTCCGCCAGCGCCACGGATTGACCAACGGCGACCTGGACCGCACCCATCGCCAGCAGGCGTTCCTGTCATCGGCGACCCACCAGCTCCGCAAGGAGGGCGTGTTCGGCGACCTGGGGAAGATGGGCAGTCTCCTGAACGTCGCCAAGAAGGACGTCGTCCTCGACGCCGGCTGGGACGTCGTCGGCTTCGCCCAGCAGGCACAGAACCTGACCGGTGGGAACGTCGAGTTCCACACCCTGCCGATCGAACGCTACGGACTCGTCCACGGCCAGGATGTCAACATCATCGACCCGGTCAAGGTCAAGACGATCGTATGGTCGGCGTTCTCCCCTGACAGGCCCAAACCGGCGAGCACCGGCACTACCGGAACCCCCACCGTGCCCCTGACCGTGGACGTACACAACGGGGGCGGTAAGACGGGCCTGGCCGCCCGCATCGCCGACCGGCTCTCCGGCCTGGGCTACACCAAAGGCGACGTCCGCAGCATCAAGGCCCGTAACCACACCATCGTCCGTTACGGAACCGGCGCCCAGGCCGCAGCCACCAAGATCGCCGGCTATTTCGGCGTGACGGCCGCCCCAGGCACCACGGTCGCTGCCGGCCATATCGAGATCGACCTCGGCAAAGACGCAACGATGCCCAGCATGCCGGCCGGCAACAACCATCCAGCTCCTACCCGGCCCGCGGCCATCCCCACCGAAGGAGCCCAAGGCGGCGCTGTCGCCGGAGGCGGCATCCCTTGCGTCAACTGACAACAGAGGGGGCGCGTTCAGAAGATTTCGGTGAGGGCGCCGGATCCGAGCAGGATGATGACGCCGATGACGACGAACACGGCGGGGACGATCCAGTGTCCCCACCGCTCGATCATCTCGATGGCCTTCTTGTGGGAGCCGAGTCCCGAGCCGATCAGGCAATAGGCGGCGACGCCGGCGAAGAACACGACGATGGTGACGGCGGTGGGGCCGGTGCCGATGGCGCGGAAGACCGGCGGGTAGACGGCCAGGTTGTCGGCGCCGTTGACGATGGTGAGAATCGCAACCGACACCAGACCGCCGGCCGGGGCCGCCGAGACCTGCGCGCCGGACTGGTGGGCGCGCGCGGCCTTGGTCAGGCCCCACACGCCCAAGGCCAGCGGGAGCAGGCCGAGCAGACCCACCCACGCGCCGGGGACGATGGACAGGCCGAGCGCGGCGAGCACCGAGACGGCCACCAAGACGGTGAACCCGGCAGTCTGCCCAGCCCAGATCTGCCATGGCCGGGGTGTCCCACTCGCGCGGCCGGCCAGGAACAGCACCGCGAGCACGATGATGTCGTCGATGTTGGTCCCGGCGAACAGCCCTGCCGCCGCGGCGATGGTCTGCGCGATGCCGTCCACGGCAGGCGGACCTAGCGGCGTGACCGGCTGGCCCGGCGTAGGCCGGGGCCGCCGCGGTCGAGGACGGACAGCGCGGCCGTCATTCGCGTGGGGCTCGGCCGGTGCATGCTGCACTGTCCTCCGGGTCGGCGTTTCTCAAGGGGCGCGGACGCGCAGCCTGGGCTGCGGCCTCTTAGACGTGCCTGCCCGGCCGTGCGTTCCCTGCATTGCTCGTGATCTTCTTCCGAAAGCGGCCCTTCGGGTTGTCCGGTTCAGCGAGGAGCCTGTCGGTAATGAGGAACAGGCCGAGGGCGAGGGCGGCGAGTTGTTCAGCGGTAGGATCCGCGGCTCGGCGAGCATTCGGTCGGAACGGCGGCACCGGCGCCGAGCCCCGCCGGGAGGTGCTCACCGACATCATCTCTGTCAGTGCTGGAATCGATGGGCGTTGAGGTGCCGCGGGGATGTGATCTGCGGTAGGGCCTGCGCCGTTTGCGGACGGTTGGAGATCACGTTGGAGGTGAAGGGTCCGCTGAACGCGTCGGTGCTGTTGTCCGGGGCTGCGCTGTTCGCCTCAATGAGGATCGGCCTGAACTCGCCCCCGCTGACGGCGATGCCCTCATAGTCGCCGAGGAAGTGGCCCCAGCCGGCGAAGGGGGCCTGCAGCCAGTCGAAGACCCGGGAGACGCGACGTTCGGAGGGGAACCTTTCGCCGCCACGCGGGAAGGTCGCGTACCACATCGCGGTGGGCAGGGTGGTGGTGTTTCCTGGCTGGAGGTAGCGCAGGTCGTAGTAGGTGATGGCGACCGTGCCACGGCGGTCGACCGCGATGGACGGAGTGAACGCCGGGGCGTTCGGGGCCTGGTTGATCCGGACGGGCGCTGACCATTTCGCGCCACCGTCGGTGGAGTGCACGAGTTGGACGTCGTTGTACTTCCCGGCGGTGAAGTCGGTTCCTTCGTAGGTCGCGTACAGTTCCCCGGTCGTCGGGTCGATGGCCGCGCTCACCAGGTTGGCCCCGGCACGCAGTGCCTTCTTGGGATCGGCCGGGGCGTTGGGATCGACCTCGGCGATCGAACTGTCGTCAGCGATCTTGATCGGCTTACTCCAGGTACGTCCCTGATCGGTGGATTTCACGACCGCGAAATGCAGGTCACTGGGTGTGGTGGCGTTCACGTCGGTGTAGGTCTGCCACTCGAAGAAGTCGTACAGGACGTCTTTTCGGGCATCCACGACGATGACGTTGCCGATGGTCTGGGAGTTGGGGATCACGCCGGTGTCGACGAACGGGTGCGCCGGGGTCCAGGTCTTCCCGTGATCGTGAGTGATCGCGATGTAGGAGGGGCCGTCGTAATGGGCGCCGGGACCGGAGGTGACCTGGTCGATTCGGTCCCAGACCTGGTACGCGACGCCGGGGTGAACCGGGTCGGCCGTGACGGAGTTCTTGTCGTCGACGATGGCCGGATCGGTGTCGGCGATGAGCTGGGACAGATTCTTCCAGGTCTTCCCGCCGTCGTAGGAGGTGGCGGCGGCCACGCCGTTACGCGGGGTCGTCGCGTCGAAGGTCAGGCCGCTGGCGTAGGCGACGCCATCGGGGCCGAAGCTGACCCAGGCGTCGGAGGCGCGCTGGTAGTTCGCACCGCCCGGGGCACACGCGCTGAACGGGAGCGGGCTTTCGGTGAAGTGCCTGCCGTCGCTGCTGTGCGTGGCCACCAGACCCTTGGCGCCGCCATCGGACCAGCGGTCCTGCTGGAACACGCCGATCACCCGGTGGGGGTGCTGCGGATCCACCGCGACCCAGGGTTCCACCTCGGCGGCGGGATAGTTGACGCCTTTCGCACTCGCCCCGATGGTGCACTTCGCGAACGGATCCCCAGAGGAGACCAAGTGGACCGGTTGGGTGCTGGCGGTGGCCGAAGGCGTACTCGCCAAGGCGGCGAACAACAGGACCGCTCCTGTCGCTGATACGGATGCGCGCAGATTCATGCAGGATCTCCTTGACCCTTGATTGCGTTGCCCCCGATCAACGGACAAGCTTCTACCGGAAGACCTGATGCGCCGGGAAGACGTTGGCCTCATCAGGACAGGTCACGGGCCGTCGATCAGGAAACCGTCGCTGATGACTGCGCGTCCTAGACGCGGTCCTGGGAGCACCTGCGGCATCCGGTCTCGCGACCGCGCCACCTACACCGAGGTCGAGGAATCCGAAGTCGACCTGCAACGCTTCGAGAAATGGCTCGCGGCGATCATCGCCCGCGACTACTTCGACGCCCCCGGCGGCGCCGCCGCCCGCGCCGCGGTCGAGGAGTGCAAGGCCGCCTTCGCCCGCTTCGAGCAACTGGCCTTCCACGCCGACACCACCCCGACCAAGGCGGAGTGAGACGGTGCCACAGCGAAGCCGTCCCCGGCTGGTGATCGTGTTGCTGCTCAACCTGCTGCTGATCGCCGCCCTGGTCGTGATCGGGCTGGCCGCTCACTCCCTCGGAGTACTGGCCACCGGGGTGGACTACCTCGCCGACGCCTCCGCCATCGGCGTCTCCCTGCTAGCCCTCCACCTCGCCGGCAAACCGGCCACACCCCGGCGCCCCCGCGGATACCCCAACGCC
Source organism: Actinoallomurus sp. NPDC050550 (assembly GCF_040655075.1). Taxonomy (NCBI): domain Bacteria; kingdom Bacillati; phylum Actinomycetota; class Actinomycetes; order Streptosporangiales; family Thermomonosporaceae; genus Actinoallomurus; species Actinoallomurus sp. NPDC050550. Next base: position 42,751 of record NZ_JBFAJC010000001.1, read on the forward strand.
ACCAACATCGCCGCCCTGATCAACACCGGCTGGCTGCTCATCCTCAACATCGCCATCATCATCACCGCGATCGCCCGCCTGGCCGGCGGTGTCCCCGACGTCCACGGCCTGCCCGTGCTGATCATCAGCGGCATCGCCGCCGTCACCATGCTGACCGGCGCCCTCATCCTCGGCGGCGACCTCGACGACGATGACGACCAAGACGATGACGACCAAGACGATGACGACCAAGACGACGACGGCACAGGCGATGAGAAGGAAGACCTCAACCTCAAAGCAGTTCTTCTCGACACCGCCGCGGACGCCGCGGCCGCCGCCGGGGTCACAATCGCCGGAACGATCATCTGGCTCACCGCAGGCTGGTACTGGCGCGACCCGGCCGCCGCACTCGCCATCGCGATCATCGTTACCTATCACGCAGCCACACTGACCCGGAAGATCCTCACCGCGATCAGCACCGAAAGACAATCCCAACAAGCGCGGACGGGACGCTGACAATCGTTGCGACGGTCGATGAATGCCGCGCTAGCGATCGGGGCGACCGATGAACACGTCACCGGGCCACCGCCCCGTGGCCGGATCAGGCCGCCTGCTGAAGCAGACCTCCTTCGTCCTCGACGACACCGCACTCACCACCGGCTGACCGTCCTCAAGCAGCCCAGAGCACAGCCGCGGTCAGGACCGGCGGCCCGCACGCCGGACACCCCGGGTCGAACAGTCGATCTTCGTCAGGGTGTGGGGTAGCGGGTCCAGCGGTCGCCCTGCAGGGTCCAGGTTTCGTCGTCGGTGTTGCCGCCCGCGATGAGGAGCACGATCTGGTGGCGGACCAGGTCGGTCGCGGCGCTGGGGGTGGCGCCGATCCAGGACCGGTTCCCGCCGGTGGGGGCGCCACGTGTGGGGTGGGGCTGCCAGTCGCGACCTGTCCAGGTCCAGACGTGGCCGTGGGTATTGATGAGCAGCAACCGGTGTCCGTCCGGGCTCGCGGTGAGCACGCCGGGCGCGCGGTCCGGCAGGGTGAGCGGGTGGAACTCCGACCAGCGCCTGCCGGTGAACGCCCAGGTTCGGGCATATCCGGGAGTGCTGGCTACACCCATGCCCGGTCCTGGTGTGAATGGCTCCTGTCCGCCGAAGGCGAGCAGCCGGTGCGAGATCGGGTCGTAGCCCATGGTGTCTGCGGTGGTCGGGCCCGTTGGCGACAGCAGCGTCCAGCGGTGGGGCGTCCACCTCCAGGTCCCGGGAACACCCCGGGGCGTGTTGACGAGGGTTTGGCCGACCAGTACGACCGTCTCCAGGTCCGGGTCGTAGGACAGCAGCCGACCGGACTGGGGCACGGCGCCGCCGGAGGCGAGCCGCCGCCACACCCTGTTGTTGAACGCCCAGGTGTCCGACAGCGTCTGGACCGGGCTCGCCGTGCCGGTGCACGCCCGCCCCGGCCGCAACGGTGTCGAGCACTCCGGCGCAGTCGTGGTTTGCGTCTGGCCGCCGAAGAGCAGCAACCGGTGACGGTGCGGGTCGCTGGTCATCAGCGTCTGTGACCGGGCCGGTGCCGACCGACTCACGGCAGCCCGTTCCCACTGCTGACCGGTCCACCGCCACATCGCCGCTGATGGTTTGATCTGCCGGCCCGTACGTTCTTGACCGCCGAATGCCACGACGTCACCGGAGCCGGGATCGACGACGAGCGCGGCACCGAGCAACCGCTGCGCCGTCGGGACGGGAACGCGTGCGGATCCATGAGTCCCGCAGCCGGCAAGCGTTATCGAGAGCAGCACGCCGATGGCTGCCGGCCGCGTACGCGGTCCTATCACCTCACTCAGATGCCGCGCGAGACGATCCGGTTCCGCCGCTCACTGAATCCGGATTTGCTCATTCAGTGCTCATGATCACGCGGAAATGCCAATTCATTCCCGGATCTCACATCAGCGCGTGAAGCTGGCGGCGATCTGGTCGAGGGCGCGGACGATGGCGACGGTCTCGTCGAGGGGCATGACGGGTGACTCGGTGAGGCCGGCCTCGAGGCAGCGGGCGACCTCCTCGGCCTGGTAGCCGTAGCCGTGGCCGGGCAGGTCGATGGTGAACGTCTCCGGCTCCGCGCCCGGCCGGTGCAGGGTCATGGCCGACGTCGCCCAGAACGGTGCGGCGACCTCGACGCGGCCGGTCGTGCCGACGACCGTCGCGGTCTGCGGTGAGTCGGTGAGCAGGCCGCAGTGCAGCAACGCCAACGCGCCCGAGGTGTAGCCGAGCAGGATGCCGGTGTTGGCGTCGACGCCGGTCGGGGCGCTCGTCGTGACCGCCTGCACGCTGTCGGGCTCGCCGAGCAGCATCCACGCGAAGGACACCGGGTAGATGCCCAGGTCGAGCAGTGCGCCACCGGCGAGCTCGGGCGCCCAGAGCCGGTGCTCCGGGTCGTACTCCGCGGCGAAGGAGAAGTCGGCGTACACCGCCTTCGGCTCGCCGATGGCGCCCTCGGCGACCAGCGCGCGCAGCCGGGTGACGATCGGATTGAACCGCGTCCACATCGCCTCCATGGCGAACAGGCCGCGGTCCCGCGCGAGGGCGACGAGCGCCTCCGCGTCCGCCGCATTGGTGGTGAACGGCTTCTCCACCAGCACCCCGCGTCCGGCCTCCAGGCAGACCCGGGCCGCGTCGTAGTGGCCGCTGTGCGGCGTCGCGACGTACACGACGTCGACCTGCTCGTCGGCCGCGAGCTCGGCGTACGACCCGTACGCGTTCGCGATCCCGTAGCGGTCGGCGAACGCTTCGGCGGTGTGCGGGGCACGCGAGCCGACCGCCGCCACCTTGTGGCCGAGCAGGAGCAGGTCCTCGGTGAACGTCCGCGCGATGCCACCGGTCCCGAGGATTCCCCACCGAATCGTCATGACCGGGATCGTACGGGTCGGCGGGCCCGGGCGGGAATCCGCCGCGGGCTCGGCCGGCCGGCACATCGGGTGTGGGTCCAGGTCGGCGGCTGGCGGTGCGCGGGATGTGGGTTCAGGTCGCCGGAGGCCCGCGCATCGGCTGCGGGTTCAGATCGGCGGGGGTCGGTGCGCGGTTCAGGCCGCCGGTCGGAGCGTCGGGTGCGAACTCAGGCCGCCAGCAGCCGGCGCACCGGGGCCGCGAGGAGGGGCTCGGCGAGCCGTACGGCCGGGCGCTCCGGCGCCAGCCGGGCGAGCAGCCAGCCCCAGGCGCCGATGACCAGCGGCCAAAAGCGCTCGGGCGCGCAGTGCGTGGCGTCGCGGACGATCCACACCGTCGTGTGGGGCCGGCGGGCGAGGCCAGTGGTGTCGCCGCGCGGGATGTACTGGTCGTGGGCGCCGTTGGCGGCGAGCAGCGGTGTCGTGCCGGGCCGCTCGGCGAGGTGGCGCAGGGAGAAACGCTCCAGCAGCTTCGGCACCTCGTCCGGGGCGGGCAGCGCGCCGAGGCCCATGGCGTTCCCGACGATGCCCGCCATGCCGTACGGGAGGTTCAGAACGTCGACGGGTTCGTCGGCGAGTCCGGTCGGGCCGCCGATGTCGACCGCGGCATCGACGTCGCCGAGCATGGCCAGCTTGGCGGCCCAGTGCCCGCCGAAGCTCAGGCCGAGGTAGCCGATCGGCGCCGCGTACGTCTCGCGGAGCGCCGCGACCACCCCGGCGAGGACGCGGTCGCCGTCCCGGTCGAGTGGGAGGCGGGACTCGCCGGTGCCGGGAATGTCGAGTGCGGCGACGAGCAGCCCCGTCGCGCGGGCGGTCGCGACGGCCAGCCGGTGCAGCTCGACCTTCCACATGTCGACGCCGCCGGACAGCACCAGGACGCCGCGCCGCCTGCCGTGGTTGCGTTCGAAGAGGTGGACGGGGACCGGGGTGGCGCCGTCACCGTACGGGACCTCGAGGACCCGACGCTCGAAACGGACCGGGAACCGCACCCGGCGGTAGGCCGCGATCTGGCGCTCCAGCGCCGCCTGCCGCTCCTCGGTGGCGAGCGTGGGGAAGCGCGCGGCGCCCCAGAGCAGCGCGGCGCGCAGCCATGCGCCGTCGCGTTCGGCGCGCTCGGCGTGGGAGGCCCAAACGGGCACCCAGCCGCCGGGCCCGGTGCCCCACATGTCGTGGATGTCGGCGCGTGCCCGCGCGATCAGGTCGCGGGGGATGCCCCACGCGGCGAACTGCGGGGCGCGCTCGTCGAAGGTCGCCTGAGGGTCGGCGGGAAAGGTGAACATGACCTCTAGAATGTGAGCAATCCTCAGTATCTGACAACTCGCATTGGACCCCTCATCCAGACGCCACGGAAAAGACCGCGCCAGCTGCGGTCCCAGGAGACCTACACGGCGATCCTCGACGCCGCTGCTCAGGTTTTCGAGCGCCTCGGCTACTCCGGAGCGACCACGAACAAGATCGCCGAGCGGGCCGGGGTGTCCATCGGCTCGCTGTACCAGTACTTCCCGAACAAGGACGCCCTCCTGTACGCCCTCGGCGAGCGGCACGTCCACCAGCTCGCCGACCACCTGCTGGCCGTGTTCGCCGGCCTCCGGGAGACCGCTCCGCCGATGGAGGAGACGGTGCGCACGATGGTCGGCGCGCTCGCCGACCTGCACGAGATCGACCCGCACATGCACCGGCTGCTCTACGACCAGGCGCCCCGGCCGCCGGAGGCCGCCCGCCGGCTCCGCGAACTGCAGCTCACCCTCGCCGCGGAGGTGGAGTTCCACCTGCGCCGACTGGGCGTGGGCGGACCGGACGAGGCCCTGACCGCGCTACTGCTCGTCCAGGCCATCGACGCGCAGGTGCACGGCGCGGTGCTGGACCCGCCCGCCGGGCGTACGCCGGGGGAGTGCGTCGAGGCGATCGTCGTCCTGTGCCTTCGCGCCCTTCGGTGAGGGTTTGTCCGGAGCCTGTGACGTTCCGCCACCGTCAGGTGTAATGGCGGTCCGTCGACCCGATCGGAGCGAGTCCATGTACCCGGGGACCCCGAATGTCATCGATCCGGCCGAGGTGCGGCCACGGCGGGTGTGGTTCGTCGTCGCGGCGCTCTGCATCGTCCTCGGCGTCGCGCTCGGCGCGGTGATGCTGGTGTTCGGCATCACCACCGGCGCGGGATCCCGCGACAAGAGGTTCGGTGCCGGTGAGACCGTCACCGTGTCCCTGAAGCCGGACGCCGCCATCTACGTGCCCGAAGAGTCGTACAGCGGTGTGAACTGCCGGGTGGCCTCCGCCTCGGGCCAGACCGTGTCCGTCACCAGTCCGGGTTACCGGTTCACGACGTCGAGCAACGGCGAGAGCTGGCGGGTGGTGAGGCTCGTCCACGTTCCGGCCGCCGGCGAGTACCGGGTGACGTGCGACGGAGTCGGCGGGCTGTACGCGGTCGGCCAGGCCCCGCGGCCGTCCCGGTTCGTCATCGGGATCCTGTCGGCGATCGGGTTCTTCATGGTCGGCATCTTCGGCGGGGTGGCCACGATCATCGTCGTCGCCGTGCGACGGAACCGTTACCGCACGCGGTTCGCGGTCCGGCCGATGGGCCCGCACGTGCTGTAGCCGGGGCGGGCGCGCGGGTCCCTGAGGGCCGCGGGCCGGGCTCACGATCGGAACGTTGACGGCTCCTCGTCCCTGTGCCGTCGGTTCTTTGTTATAGTTTTTCTAGAACAAAGAGTCTTGGCTGGAGACACGGTGATCTTGACTCTCGAGGTGGACGGCGATGTGCCGCTCTACCAGCAGCTACGCGACCGCATCGTGGAGGCGATCGCGGACGGGCGCCTCCACGTCGGGGACTCACTGCCCGCGACGCGGCAGCTCGCGGCGGACCTGGGCATCAACATGCACACCGTCAACAAGGCGTACGACCTGCTGCGCCGCGAGGGGCTGATCCGCCTCGCCCGGCGCACCGGGGCGGTCGTCATCCGCGACGCCTTCACCGGCCCGCCCCCGGCCGGCGTGGCGGACGAATGGGAGGAGCGGGCCCGCACCCTCCTCGCCGAGGCGGTCGCCAAGGGGCTCGACCCGAGCGACGTCACACACCGCGTGCAGCGGATTCTCGACGGATTCCCCGCCGGATCGTCCGTCCGGCCGACGCCTGAGAGGTAGCGATGACCGGCGTCACGCTCTTTCCCGTCCTTCTCATCGGGGTCGTGCACTGGCTGATCCCGTCGCTCGTCCCGCCCACCCTGCCCTTCGGGGTCCGCGTGCCGCTCGACCGCGCGCACGCGCCGGTCATCGACGCCTGGCGGCGCCGCTACCGGGTCGGTACAGCGGGTGCCACCGCCGCCGCGGCGGTGGCCGTCGTCCTGCTGCGCGCCCCGCTGGCCGGACCGATCGCCGTCGGCGCCCTCCTCGCGGTCGGGCTGGTCCTGTATCTGGCGGCCCACCGTGCGATCAGGGAGGCCAAGACCTCCGAAGGCTGGTTCGCCGGCCGGCGGCAGGTGACGGTCGTCGACACCTCGCTCCGGACCGATCCCGAACGCTACCCATGGCGCTGGGCCGTCCCCTCACTCCTGCTCGCCGCCGCCACGCCCGTGATCGGAATCGTCGAGTACCCGCGGATGCCCCATCGGCTGCCGACGCACGTCACGATGTCCGGGCACCCGGACCACTTCGCGGACAAGTCGATCGGGACGGTGTTCGCCCCGGTGGTCACCCAGGTCCTCGTGACCGCGCTGGTGGCGGTGCTCGCGTGGGCGGTGCTGCGGAGCCGGGCCCGGCTCGACGCCGAGGACCCGCAGGCGGCGACCCGGCATCGGCGGTTCGTCTCCGCGATGGCCCGCGCGATGCTGGTTATGGGCGCCTGCCTGAACCTGACGTTCCTCCTCGTCGCCCTGCCGATCTGGCACCTGGTCGAAGCCGCGCCGGTCGTCGCGGTGGGGGTTCCCACGGCGACGGCGCTCGGCGTGGCGGTGATGCTGGCCGTCGTCGTCCGCACGGGCCAGGGCGGCAGCCGCCTCCGCCTCGGCCCCGCCCGTACCGGCCTCCCCGGCGCCGGCCGCCGTCCGGCGCCGGTCAACCAGGACGACGACCGCTTTTACCGGTGGGGGCTCGTCTACTACAACCGCGACGACCCGGCGCTGTTCGTGCCGAAGCGGTTCGGCGTCGGATGGACGCTCAACATGGCGCGGCCCCTGTCGTGGGTGATGCTCGGGGCGACTCTCGTTCTGATCGCCGTCGGCCCCCTCGTCGGCGCACTCGCCCGGTGACCGTCCCGCCGCGCGGTCACGCTTGCCGACGGCGGTCCTGCACTCAGTTCATCCCTCCATCGACTCTCGAAGGAACGCCCTATGCCGTCGACCGCCATTTCGGCAGCTCACCGAGCAGTACCGTGCGGCGCAGTCGGCGGGCCGCTTGCCGGCGGCGACCGCGGCGGCCTACATCCGCGATCTGCGGGCCGTGATCGGCACCATCAGGACGACCGGGAAGCCGCCGTCCCATTTCGCGGATCCGGCGTTGGCGTCGCTGTTCACGCCGGTGAACACGGCCTTCCTGGCCCAGGCCGACCGGCAGGATCCATTCGTCCTGGCACGGCGCCTGGCACCTGGCCTCCCGGTCCTCGTGCTGCGGGGGACGAAGGACGTCCAGGTCGACGCCTCCGAGGTCCGCCGCCTCATGGCCGGTCTCGCCGGCGATCACAGGGCCGAGCGGGCCGAGATCCCCGACGCCGACCACGTGTTCAAGGTCGTGACCGGCACGCCGAACCCCGCCACCGACTATCCGGACCCCAACCGGCCCTTCGCTCCGCAGGTCGCCCCGCGACTGACCGCGTTCCTGCGCGGCACGTTCGGGTGAGCGCGGGTTCCGGCGCGGTGCGCACGGTCCTCGCCCGGTCACGCCGGGCGAGGACCGCGCACGGCGGGCCGTCGATGTCCTCGTCAACCCATGCGGGCGATGGACTTGTACTCCAGGTAGGCGGCCAGGCCCTCAGGGCCGAGCTCGCGGCCGACGCCGCTGCCCTTGTAGCCGCCGAACGGGGACGACGCCTCGATCATGTACATGTTGACGCCGTACGTGCCGGTGCGGACCTGCCGGGCGATCTCCAGCCCGCGGTCGTTGTCGGCCGTCCAGACCGTGCCCGCCAGGCCGTACTCGCTGTCGTTGGCGATCCGCACCGCGTCCGCCTCGTCCTCGTACGGGATGACCGTCAGGACGGGGCCGAAGATCTCCTCGCGAGCGATCCGCATGTCGTTGGTGACGCCCGCGAAGACGGTGGGCGTGACGTACCAGCCGCGGTCGTACGGCCGCCCGGAACCGCCGAGCGCGACCTTGGCGCCCTCCTCCTGGCCGGTCCGGATGTAGCCCTCGACCCGTTCCTGCTGGCGTTTGGCGACGAGCGGGCCGATCTCGGTCGCCGGGTCGGCCGGGTCGCCCACCTTCATCCCGCCTACGGCCTCGGCGAGCGCGTCGACGACCTCGTCGTAGCGGGTGCGGGACGCGAGGATGCGGGTCTGGGCGACGCACGCCTGACCGTTGTTCATCAGCGACGCCATCTTGAGCCAGCCCATCGTCCCGGCGAGGTCGGCGTCGTCGAGGATGATCGCCGCCGACTTGCCGCCGAGCTCGAGCGTGCAGCGCTTCAGCTGTTCGCCGCAGATCGCGCCGATCCGGCGCCCGGCCGCCGTCGACCCGGTGAAGGCGACCTTGTCGACGTCGGGGTGGCGGACGAGATGCTCCCCGGTCTCCCGCCCGGCGGCGACGATGCTGACCACGCCCTCGGGCACGCCCGCCTCGTTCAGCAGCTCGCCGAGGACGTACCCGTCCAGCGGCGTCTCGGGCGCCGGCTTGATCACGATGGTGCAGCCGGCGATCAGCGCGGGAGCGAGCTTGAGCGCGATGATGAACTGCGGGACGTTCCACGGCACGATCGCGGCGACCACCCCGACCGGCTCGCGGCGGACCGTGACCGGCCCCATCATGCCCGCCCGCTCCTCCTCCCAGGCGAAGCCCTTGCCGAACTCGGCGAAGTAGCCGTAGACGGCGTGCGCCTGTCCGGTCTGACCGAGCTGGGAGAACGTGATGGGGGAGCCCATCTCGGCGGTGATCAGCTCGGAGAGGTCGCCGAGGCGCTCGGCGTACAGCTCGGTCAGGCGCGCGACGACGGCGGCGCGCTCGGCCGGCGCCATACGCGGCCAGGGGCCGTGGTCGAACGCCTCCCGCGCCGCCGCGACGGCCCGGTCCATGTCCGCCGGGGTCGCGTCCGGGACCCGGCCGATCACCTCTTCGGTGTGGGGGGAGACGACGTCGATGGTGCCGGTGCCGGCGGGCGCGACCCACTCGCCGCCGATGTAGAGCCGATCGTGTTCACGCATGCCGTGCCTCCGGAGGCGGGAGGGTCCTTGACCGAGTGCTTGCTTGGTATCTTCTCCATCCGTTCCGCTCCTGTCCACCGTGGCCTCGGTCACGGTACGTCCAGCCCCCCCTCTGAAGTCAGGCGTCGCGGCGGCGTAGGAGAAGGTACCCACCGACACAGGCGGCCGTGGCCCAGATCACGAGGATGCCCAGCGCGGTCCACGGCCCGAAGGGGCGATGCGAGATGAACGACTTCTCCGGCTTCACCACCTGCATCATCACCTGCCCCACTTGATCGGGAAGGAATTGTGCGACCGTCCGGACCTTCGGGATGTTGCCGAGCCCTTGGGAATCGAGGAAGAGCAACGGGATCATGATCCCCAGCGAGAGTGCCGTACTCCGCAGCATGGTGGCCACGCCGATCGCGAAGGCGCAGAGCAGCGTCAGATAGACGCACGCGAACACGACCGCGCGCAGTACTCCCGGCTCGCTGAGAGTGGTGCCGTGCGCGCCGAGTGCGGCTTGTGCCGTGAAGAACGTCAGCAGGACGGTGAACAGGGAGAACGCCAAGGCCACCATCGTCGCGGTCAGCACCTTGGCGGCGTAGAACATGCCCCGGTGCGGCACCGCCGCCAGGGAGGCGCGGATCGTGCCGCTCGTGTACTCGGTGCTGACGCACAGTACGCCGAAGACGACGAGCGAGATCTGGCCGAGCGTCAGACTGTAGAAGCCGGTCGTGACGGGGTCGAAGTTGGCGCGTGCCCGCGGGTCCATTCGGTCGAAGCCGTAGCGCAGGGTCAGACAGAAAAGGATGCCGAGTCCCACGCTGAGAATGAGGGTCAGCGCGAGGGTCCAGGCCGTGGATCGAACGGTGCGGATCTTGATGAATTCGGCACCGAGGGCCGCTCGCGCGGAAACCGTGTTCATCGCTGCGGACCTCCAGCCCCGTATCCGGCCCGGTAGTCGACGACATCCCCGGTGAGCCGCATGAACGCCTCTTCCAGCGAGGCGGTCTGCGTCGCGACCTCGTGCACGATCAATCCCCTGGCGGCGGCGATCTCACCGATCGTCGCGGCCTCGGTGCCGTCCGCCTCGAGCGTGCCGTCCGCGGCCTGCGTCACGGTGATGCCGGCCGCGGCGAGCGCATTCCACATTCGCTCCGGCTCGGGTGTCCGGACCCGTACGAACGAGCGGGTGTGGGCGGCGACGAACTGGGCCACGGTGGTGTCGGCGAGCAACCGGCCGCGGCCGATCACCACAAGGTGGTCCGCGGTCAGCGCCATCTCGCTCATGAGATGACTCGAGACGAAGACCGTTCTGCCCTCGGCGGCCAGCTTCTTCATCAGGTTCCGGATCCACACGATGCCCTCGGGGTCCAGCCCGTTGAGCGGTTCGTCGAAGAGGAGCACAGGCGGGTCGCCGAGGAGCGTCGTGGCGATGCCGAGTCGCTGGGACATGCCGAGGGAGAACCCCTTGGTCCGCTTCCGGGCGACGCTCTCCAGCCCGACCAACGCCAGCACCTCCCGAACCCGCGTCTTCGGGATCCGGTTGCTTCGCGCCAGCCACCACAGGTGGTCCTGTGCCCGGCGGCCGCGGTGCACGGCCGTGGCCTCGAGCAACGCCCCGACCCGCCGCAGCGGTTCGGTCAGCCGATCGTAGGGCCGCCCGTCGATGAGAACCCGGCCCGCGGCCGGGCGATCGAGGCCCAGCATCATCCGCATCGTGGTGGACTTCCCGGCGCCGTTCGGTCCGAGGAAGCCGGTCACCTGACCCGGGCGGACCGCGAAGGACAGCCGGTCGACCGCGACCGTGTCGCCATATCTCTTGGTGAGGTTCTGCACTTCGATCACGGTCTCGACGCTGCCGTACGGCGGCCCTCCGGCGCTTCGGAGCGGCGGCCGAATCACGGCCTCCTCCGTGGCGCGTAGGCCGTGTCCCGGCGCGCGCCCGCCTCCGACCGGGGTCCCTCATCCCCCGGTCGGAGGCGGGCGCGGGCACGGGCCGGTACGGTTCGGGCCGTGCCCGACCTCGATCCACCTCCGGTCTTCCCACGGCGGCTCAGCCGCAGTCGGCTGATCGTCCTCGACGCCGCGGCCGCAGCCGGATCGACGCTGGTCCTGCTCGTCGTGGCCCTCGCGCGACCGGTGGACCTGCCGACATGGGCGACCTGCCTGCTCGCCGGGGCGCTTGGGCTGCCGGTCGCGGTACGGCGCCTGTGGCCGCTGCCCGTCTTCGGGATCGTGTTCGCGGCGTCTGTGGCGGCGATGTTCCTCGGGATCGGGTGGAACGCCCTTTTCCTCCCCGCGTTCGCGCTGTACATGGTGGCGCTGAAGGCGCCCCGGCATCCGAAGGAGCCGACCCTGGTCATCGCGGGGATCAGCGTGTTCGGCGTGCTCGTGGGGACGATGGCCGGGACCCGCGACGACGCCGGGATCACCGACCTGATCCTCACTGGTCCGCCGGTGCTGGGCGGGGCCTGGACGATCGGCCGGGCCGTGCGCGAACGCCGCGCGTACGCCGCGCGGGCGGCCGTGCAGCTCGCCGAACGCGCCGTGACCGAGGAGCGCCTGCGGATCGCGCGGGAGCTGCACGACGTCGTGTCCCACACCCTCAGCCTGATCGGCGTCAAGGCGGGGGTCGCCGGCTACGTCCTGCGGTCCCGTACGCCCGGGGACGAGGACGCGGAGGTACGCGACGCCCTGGACGTCATCGAGACCACGAGCCGCGACGCACTCGTCGAGATGCGCCACATGCTCGGCATGCTCCGCTCCGACGAGGCGTCCCCCGAGCTACGGCCCGCGCCCGGCCTCGCCGGGCTGCCCGAGCTCCGCGAACGCGCCGCGACGGCGGGCGTCCGCCTCGACCTGACCGTCCGCGGCGTGGACGGGCTGCCCGAAGGGATGGGCCGCTCGGTGTACCGGATCGTGCAGGAGGCGGTGACCAATGTCGTCCGGCACGCGGCCCCGGCCCACTGCCGGATCATGGTGGAGGGCGACAAGGACGAGGTGCGGATCCGGGTGACCGATGACGGGCCGGGGGACCGCCTGCTCCCCGGGACGCCCGGACACGGCATCATCGGGATGCGGGAACGCGCCCACATGCACGGCGGCACGCTGACGGCCGGGCCGCGTCCCGAAGGCGGGTTCGAGGTGTCGGCCCGCCTGCCCCGCCACGCCCCGGAGGATTCGTGACCGCCCCTGTCCCGGTCGGCGATGACCGGTCCCGCCATGCTCCGGAGGATTCGTGACCGAGCCCGTCCGCGTCCTGGTCGCCGACGACCAGGCCCTGCTGCGCGGCAGCTTCCGCGTCCTCGTCGACACCGCCGCGGACCTGACGGCGGTCGGGGAGGCGGGAACCGGCGCGGAGGCCGTCGAGTTCGCCTTTCGCGAGCGGCCGGACGTCGTGCTGATGGACGTCCGCATGCCGGAGATGGACGGTATCGAGGCGACCCGGCGGATCTGCGGCCCGGACGGGCCGCCCGGCGTCCGGGTGCTCATCCTCACGACGTTCGACCTGGACGAGTACGTCCACTCCGCGCTGCGCGCGGGGGCCAGCGGCTTCCTGCTGAAGAACACCCCTCCCGCCGACCTGCTCGCGGGAATCCGGGTCATCGCCTCCGGCGACGCGCTGCTCGCGCCCGCCGTGACGCGGCGGCTCATCGCGGAGTTCGCCCGGCGGCCGCTGCCCGCCCGGCAGCCCGCCCGCGAACTGGAGGGCCTGACCGGACGGGAGCGCGAGGTGCTCGCGCTGATCGCGCGCGGCCTGTCCAACGGCGAGATCGCCGAGCATCTGCACCTCAGCCCGGCGACGGTGAAGACGCACATCGGGAACCTGCTCGCCAAACTCGCCGCCCGCGACCGCGCCCAGCTCGTGATGGTCGCCTACGAGACCGGGCTGGTCACGCCCAACCCGCGCTGACCGCCTCGCAGAGGATCGTCCGACACGGGCCCCCTGTGACGACTAAAACCCGTGTGACGTGCGATAATAGGGGTCCCTTCGGTCAATTCTGATGTGCCAGTGGATACCCCATGCCAAAGTTCCGTCGAGTCGTACACCGTCTCGTCCACCGCCCCATCGTCCCGCCCCACCGACTCGTGGAGAACTCGGAGCAGTGGGAGCGGCTCGCCACCTCCGAGGAGCGAGCCCAACTGCTCGCCAAGTCCGACATGAGGAAGGCCGCGTAACGACGGCCGGCCGCCGCTTCCCCGAATTCGGGGTTAGGCGGCGGTCTCCAGCGAGAGCCTCAGGCCCTCGGCGAGCGTGTTCGCCGAGGGCCTGAGAGCGAGCCGGCGACGGTGGTCCCGCTCGAACGCGCGCACCAGTGGCAGGGCGGACCGGCGTGGCCGGTCGCGCGTTGCCGGATCGGTCAGACGCTTGCGTATCGCCGCATAACGGACTTGTGTCACCAAAGTGGTGTCATGCGGCGTGTGCGGTGGGTGTTGTCGGTGGGGCCTGTTAGCTTGCCGGGCATGCCTCGGCTCCTGCACACGTCCGACTGGCACCTCGGCCGGTTCTTTCACCGCGAGGACATGCTCGGCGCGCAGGCGGCGTTCATCGACCACCTCGTCGAGACGGTGCGCTCCGAGCGGGTCGACTGCGTGCTGGTCTCCGGCGACCTGTACGACCGGGCGCTGCCGCCCGTCGACGCGGTCGCGCTGTGCAACGAGGCGCTGGGGCGGCTGACGGCCGAGAAGGTCCGTGTCGTCGTGATCAGCGGCAACCACGACTCCGCGCGGCGGCTGGGCTTCGGGGCCGACCTGATGGACGCCGCCGGTGTGCACCTGCGCACCGACCCGGAGGCGGTCGGCCGGCCGGTGCTCCTCGACGACGGCACCGCGATCTACGGCATCCCCTACCTCGAGCCCGAGGTGGTCCGGGGCCGGTGGGAGCTGCCCGAGCGCGGCCACGGCGCCGCGCTGACCGAGGCGATGCGCCGGATCCGCGCCGACCAGGCGGAGCGCGGCGGCCGGTCGGTGGTGCTCGCGCACGCCTTCGTCACCGGGGGAGAGGCGAGCGACAGCGAGCGCGACATCGCGATCGGCGGGATCGCCAGCGTGCCGAAGAGCGTGTTCGACGGCGTCGACTACGCCGCCCTCGGCCACCTGCACCGCGCACAGCCCCTCTCCGAGCGGGTGCGCTACGCCGGCTCCCCGCTGGCCTACTCCTTCTCCGAGGACGGACATGTCAAGGGCAGCTGGCTGGTCGACCTCGGCGGGACCGTCCACGCCGAGTTCGTCGACGCGCCGGTGCCCCGCCGGATCAAGCGTCTCGGCGGCCCGATCGACGATCTGCTCGCCAATGAGCGATGGGCGGTGTACGAGGGTCACTGGCTGCAGGTGACGCTCACCGACGCCGAGCGCCCGACGGGCGCGATGGACCGTCTGCGGCACCGCTTCCCGCACGTCCTCGCCCTGGCCTTCGAGCCGGGGGAGACGACGGACACCGGCGAGCGGACCTGGGCGGAGCGCGTCCAGGGTCGCGCCGACACCGAGATCGCCTCCGACTTCGTCGCGGAGGTGCGCGGCACGCCGCCGGACGAGGCCGAGCGCGCGCTGCTGCACGAGGCGTTCGAGCACCACCGGCGCGCGGAGGCGGCCCGGTGAGACTTCACCACCTCACGATCACGGCCTTCGGGCCGTTCCCCGGGACCGAGCGGATCGACTTCGACGCGCTGTCCGAGGCCGGCCTGTTCCTCATCAACGGCCCCACCGGCGCCGGGAAGACCAGCGTGCTCGACGCCGTCTGCTTCGCGCTGTACGGCCGGGTGCCGAGCGTCCGCAACGACGCGAAGAACCTCCGCAGCCACCACGCGCCGCCCGACCGCTCGCCGGAGGTCGTGCTGGAGGTGACGATCCGCGGGCGGCGGTTCCGCATCACCCGGTCGCCGCGCTGGGACCGGCCGAAGCTGCGCGGCACGGGCACGACGGAGGAGAAGGCCAAGGTTCTGCTCCAGGAGCGGCGCGGTGGCGAGTGGGAGGCGTTGTCGACCCGGTTCGAGGAGGCGGGGCAGAAGATCGGTGACCTGCTCGGTATGTCGGCGGAGCAGTTCTGTCAGGTGGTGTTGCTGCCGCAGGGCGACTTCGCGGCGTTCCTGCGTGCCGACGCCGAGAAGCGGCGCGGCGTGCTCGAGCGGCTCTTCGCGACCGAGGCCTTCACCGAGGTCGAGCGGTGGCTTCGCGACAAGCGGCAGGAGACCGGCCGGGAGTCCGACCTGCTGCGCGCCGCCGCCGGGTCCGTCGCCGACCGCGCCGCCGAGGCGGCCGGCGCCGAGCGCCCCGACCTGGACCCCGACGCCCTCGCGGCGTGGGCGGCCGAGCTGTCGGCGCACATGAACGACATCCGTACGGCCGCCGAGGACCGGGTGGCCGCCGCGACGAGCGTTCTGGCGGCGGCACGGGCCGCCGCCGAGCACGGGCGCGGCGTCGCCGACCGGAGGCGGCGCCACGCCGATGCCCACGCCCGGGCGGCGGCGCTGGCCGACGGGGCCGCCGCCCGGGCCGCCGTGGCCGACGCGCTGCGCGCGGCCGAGCGCGCCCGCCGCGTCCTGCCGCTGCTGCACGGCGCCGAGGCCCGCGCCGCCCGCCGTACCGAGGCCGGGACCGTGGCCGCCCGGCGGCGGGAGGTCGTCGCCAGGCTGGTCTCCGACACCGCCGACGCCGACGTCCTGCGCAAGGAGGAGCGGACGCGCCGCGAGGAGGTCGCGGTCCTCGAGCAGCGCCGCGGCGACGAGCACCGGCTGGCCGCGATCGGCCGGGATCTGAAGGACGCGGATTCGGAGGGCCAGGACCTCGACGCGCGCGAGGCCGAGCTGACCGTGTTCCTCACCGACTCCCCGCGCTACCGCGAGACCCTGTCCGGGCAACGGGAGCAGACCCGCGCCCGGCTCGCCGCCCGGCCCGTGGCGGAGGCCGCGGTCGAGGCCGCCGACCGGCGGCTGGAGGCCGCGCTGCGGCGCGACGCGCTGGCGGGGGCGCTCGCGGAGGCGGACGAGGAGCACCGTGCCGCGACCGACGCCGCCCAGGCGGCCCGCGACGCCTTCCAGGAGATCCGCCAGGCGAGGCTGGAGGGCATGGCCGCCCGGCTCGCGCACGAGCTGCGGCCCGGCGAGCGCTGCGGAGTCTGCGGCTCCACCGAGCATCCGGTTCCCGCCACCGACGGCGGGGAGATCCCGGATGACGACGCCGAGTCGGCCGCCGAAGCCGCGTACGAGAGGGTCCGCGAGCGCCGCGAGGAGATCACCGAGCGCCTCGCCGAGTTGCGGGCCGAGCAGTCCGCGGCGGCCAAGGACGCCGGGGACGAGGACGTCGACGACCTGCGCACCGCCCTCGCCGTCGCGCAGGAGGAGCTGACCGCGCTCACCGCCGCCGAGGCCGACGCCGAACGCCTCGAGGAGGAGCTCCGGCAGGTCGACGCCGAGTACGAGGAGGCGCGGGACCGGCAGGAGGAGGTCGTGACCGCGCTCGCGGAGAACCGCGCGCGCCGCGTCGCCCTGACCGCCGACGCGCTCCGTCTCCGCACCGGGCTCGACGCGGCCCGCGGCGACGATCCGACCCTGGAGGCCCGCATCCGCCGTCTCGGCGACGAGGCCGACCTGCTCCGCGGCACCGCCACCGCGATCGAACACCTGAGGGCCGCCGCGGACGACGCCGACACCGCGTGGCGGGAGGCCGCCGACGCCGCCGAGGCCGAGGGCTTCCCCACGGTCGACGCCGTACGCTCCGCCGTCGTCGACGACGCCATGCGCGACGAGCTGACCCGGCAGGCGAAGGCCTACGACGACGAAGAGGCCAGAGTCGCCGCGCTGCTGAACGACGCCGAGCTCGCCGCGGCCGCCGCCGAGCCACCGCCGGACCTCGACGCCCTCGAGTCGGCGCTCGCCGACGCCGAGCAGGCGCACCAGGCGGTCTCGTCGGCGCGCGACCGCGCCCGGCATCGCCGCGACCGTCTCACCGCGCTGGCCGCCGAGTTGCGGGAGCAGTCCGCGGCCTGGCGACCGGTCGCCGGACATCACGAGGTCGTGGCCCGGCTCGCCGCCGTCGCCTCCGGCGACCCGGCGGTGAACACCGCGCGGATGCGGCTGTCGGCGTACGTCCTGGCCGCCCGGCTGGAGCAGGTCGTGGCCGCCGCCAACGAACGGCTCGCCCGCATGTCCTCGGCGCGCTACATCCTCGAGCACACGGTCGAGCGCGTGGCGGGGGAGAAGAGCCGCCACGGCACCGGCGGTCTCGGCCTGCGCGTCATCGACACCTGGACCGGGCAGCGTCGCGACCCCGCCACCCTGTCGGGTGGGGAGACCTTCATCGCCTCGCTCGCCCTCGCCCTCGGCCTGGCCGACGTCGTGACCGTCGAGGCGGGCGGCGCGGAGATCGGCACACTGTTCGTCGACGAGGGGTTCGGCACTCTAGACGAGGAGACCCTCGACGAGGTGATGGACGTCCTCGACGGCCTGCGCGACGGCGGCCGCGCGGTCGGCATCGTCAGCCACGTCGCCGAGCTGCGCACCCGCATCCCCGCACAGCTCCGCGTCCGCAAGGCCCGTACGGGCTCGGCCCTCGCCGTGGCCGGCGTCAGCGCCTGACCAGGGTGTTCGTTCTGCTGGTCACGCCTCAGGCGCGCCGGAGCCGTCTCGGTCCTCGACCTCGCAGCCGTCACACTCGCAGGCCGCTCGCCCGTGGGCTTCGCGCTTGCGGGCCGTCGTCATGAGGACCTCCTGACGTCGCGCCGTCTGCGCGTGCAGCCAGTCCCGCCACGAGTCCCGGGGATGTCGTTCCAACACCTTGAGCTGGAACGGTGTCATGTCGTTGGCGTCCTTCAGCACGTCGTAGCCGGCCACGGTCAGGATCTCGGCGATCGCGTCATGCATCGCGCGCGATGCCGTGCCCGAGAGCCTGATCGAGGGGTCGTCGGCCTGCCGGCCCTCGCTCAGGGCGTCCATGGCGGCGGAGCTCAGCTCCGGCATCCATGTCACCCCCTCATGATCGATGACCGGAGTCGGGACGGCAAAGCTCCGGACGGCACGACGGCGGGCCCCGCCGGCACTTCGTTCTGCACAGGAGCGGATCGCCGCGCGCCTCGCCGACCTGCGGTGCCGAGCAGGTCGCGGGGGAGGAGACCGTCCGCACGGCCGCCGTGGGGGAGATCAGGTGGCGTTGGAGGTGGATCGCGGGGCGGTCGCGCGCAGGTTGGTGATGATGGCGGTGGACTTGCCAGAGAGAGCGGCGGCGACGTACCGGTCGACGACCGGGAGCCGGGACAGTCTGAGGGCCGCCCGCCGGATGTGCAGCTGCCGGGTCGTGGCGGGGATGAACCAGCGCGTCCCCTTCCGGGCCACCCGCTGCTTGTCGGTCACCACCGGCCGCAGCATCTGTTCGTAGCGTTCCAGCGCGGTCTCGACCGCGTCGGCGCGCGACAGGTGCTCGGCCAGGACGTACGCGCCGGTGATGCCCAACGAGGCCCCCTGGCCGGCCAGCAGGGACACGGCGTACGCGGCGTCGCCCACCAGCACGACACGGTCCCGGCTCCAGGCCGGCATCTCGATCTGGGCGACCTGGTCGTAGTAGACGTGTTCCGGCGGCGGGCAGGCGGCCAGGGTGCGCGGCACCAGCCAGCCGAGCGTCCCGTACTCGCGGCGGATCGCCGCGCGTGGATCGGCCGGCAGTGCCGGATCGGCGGTGCGATGCACGGCGAACACCGCCACGCGCCGGTCGTGCAGCCCGTAGAAGCCCATCTGCCGGTCGATGGTGTCGGTCAGGCAGAACTGCCCGGCCACCTGGTCGTGGATGTCCGCGTCGTCGAACGAGTACGCGGCGGTGTGGAACCCCAGGTACCGCACGAAGTCCCGTTCGGCTCCGAAGACCTGGCGGCGGACGGTGGAGTGGATGCCGTCGGCGCCCACCAGCAGGTCTGCTTCGATCGTGCCGCCGTCGGCGAGGCCGACCGTGACGCCGTCGGCACGGTTGTCGATGCGGGTGAGCGTGGTGCCGTACCGTACGTCGACCCGGTCGGGGACGTGTTCGCGCAGCGCGCGTTCCAGGTCGGGGCGCATGATGCTGACCAGCCGGCCGTTCACGATCTTGGCGAACTGCGCGAAGCGCATCCGGGAGCGCGGACGTCCGTGCTCGTCCCGGTAGGTCATTTCCTCGACGTGGTGTCCCAGGTCCCGGATGCGGGGCAGCACGCCCATGGCCTCGGCCGCGTCGTAGCCGGGCCCGAAGAAGTCGATCATGTAGCCCTGGGGGCGAGGGCCGGACGCCTTCTCCACGACCACGACCTCCGCCCCGAACGCATCGAGACGCTGGGCGAGGGCCAGCCCCGCGATTCCGGCTCCGCAGATGACCACCTTCATGAGATCTCCCTGTCCTCTCGTGCGAACTCGGTGGGCGCGACGAGGCGGCGCAGCACGGCCGTCAGGTCCGCGGCGTCCGGGCCTGGGAGGAGCGCGCGGTGCAGCATGATGCCGTCGATCGCGGCGGCCAGCACCGCGGCGGTCGCCTCTGGCGAGGCCACCTTGTGCTCGGCCAGCCGGCCTGCGAACTGCCGCCGGAACTCGATGACGATCTCGCCCAGCGATCGGCACAGCTCCTCGTCGCGGCCGGCGGCCAGGTACGCCTCGGCGAACAGCAGCGACGTCGGATCCCGGCCGTCGTAGTCCTCGAGGAAGCTCACCATCATGCCGAGCGCCTCGTCCGGACTCCGCGCCCCTTCCAGGGCCGCGCCCGCCTGCTCGAGCAGACCGCGCATCACGGTGAGGGCCGCCTCGGCCAGCAGCGCCTGGACCGATGAGAAGTGGTAATGCACCACGCCAGAGGCGACACCGGCCCGCTCGGCCAGCACGCGGGTACTGACCGCCGCCCAGCCCCGCTCGGCGATCAACTCGGCCGCCGCCTTCAGCAGCCGCTGACGCACCTCGCGGCCTCGATCCGCCGTCGTACCCATCGCATCGCGCTCCTTGGTTGAACGCCCTGAGCGTTCGTTCTGGACGATCGTCCAGAACGGTAGCATGGCCAGACCATCAGGAGGGCAACGACATGGCATCGATCGGAGCATCCGGGGACGTCAGAGACGCTGGGGTGCCTGTCGACCGAGATGGTGCACGACGCCCCCGTCGGCGCGATCGCCGTACGCCCGTGGGGCGAGCGCTCGTTCTACGCTCAGGACCCGTGGGGCAACCCGCTCTGCTTCGTCGAGGAAGGCACCGTTTACCCGGGTTGACACTCCAGCCGCAGAGCGTCATGTCCCTGGTCGTGGGCCGTCCGCCGCCGGCGGAAACTCAGGTGGCCTCGGCACACCACCGGGGTAGGGTCGGGCAGTGCCTGAGCTGCAGCGGCTGCATGCCCGCCATGGCCCGGCGGTCCTGGCCTTCGAACTGGCGAACCGCGCCTACTTCGCCGCCTCGATCTCCGACCGCGGCGACGAGTTCTACGACCAGTTCACCGATCGGTACAGCACCTTGCTGACCGAGCAGGAGGCCGGCGTCGGCGCCTTCTACGTGCTCGTCGCCGAGGACGGCTCGGTGCTGGGCCGGTTCAACCTGTACCGCTTCGAGGACGGCACCGCCGAACTCGGCTACCGGGTCGCGCAGCACGTCGCCGGCCGTGGCGTGGCGACCGCGACCGTCCAGGAGCTGTGCCGGGTGGCGGCGGCGCGGCACGGGCTGCGCACGCTCAGGGCGGCCACCGCCAGCGGGAATGCCGCGTCCCAGAAGGTGCTGACCAAGGCAGGGTTCGTCCCGATCGGCCCGGCGGACCCGGCGCATCTCGGCGGGAAACCCGGCACCTGGTATCAGCGCGACCTCGCTGAGGGCTCGCAGACGTAACACGCCGGCGCCTGCTGATGGGACGCCTCGGTCACCGAACTTCCTCCGGCACGAGCCGCTCGTCGTCCGAACCGGGCGGCGATTCAGGTTCGTCGTGTCGGTGTGGCCTGAGCGCGGCGGCCACGAACGACGCGACCAGCGGTCGGCGGTCCTGTTCGTTCCAGGCGAGCACGAGGCGGCTGGGCGGCGCGTCGATGATCGGGATGAGGACCAGGCCGTCCGGGGCCGGTTCGACCAGGGAGCGGGGCAGCACCCCGATCATCCGGCTCATCGTGATCATGTGGAGTAGCTGGATCACGTCGGCGACCTCGGGACCGGTGCCGTCGCCCCCAGGGATCCCTTTCCAGCGCGGCAGCGTCTCACCCTCCAGATCGGACATTCGCACCGGAGCCTGCCTGGCCAGCCGGTGCCCAGACGGGACGATGACCACGCGGTCCTCGGTGACCAGCGTCTCGTGGGCCAGGCCGCCCAGATCGTCGAACGGCGCGTAGAGCAGGCCGACGTCGGCCCGGCCGTCGCGCAGGAAGTCGGTGCGGTCGGCGGGGCCGCTGAACAGGACGTCCACCTGGCGGGCGTCGGGCTGGTGGGCGTACTCGGCCAGGATCCCGGACAGCAGGCCGGCGTCGCCGCCGGGCTTGAGTACGAGCCGCAGGTGGGCCTGGGTGTCGCCGGCGCGCCGGGCGTTCCGAACGGCGGCGCTGACCGCGTTGAGCGCGTGCCGCCCGTGTTCCTGCAACGCCTCCCCTGCCGGGGTGAGCTCGACGTGCCGGCTTGAGCGGATGAACAGCGGGACACCGAGCCGGGTCTCGATCCGCCGGATCGCCTTCGAGAGCGCCGGCTGGGCGATCGAGAGCCGGACGGCGGCCCGGCCGAAGTGCAGTTCGTCGGCGACCGCGATGAAGTACTCGAGCTCGCGGGTCTCCAGTTCAACCATGCCTCCAGGTTATCGCTGAAGATCCAACCGGTCTTGGACATCAGCGGCGTACGCCCTCAAGAATCGATGCATGATCAATCACACGATGATCGTTTCCTTCGATCAGCCGCTGCCCGATACCGAGCTCGACCAATATCTCGCGGACATCGAACGGGTCATGCTCGACGCCGGTTTCGTGCAGTCGGTCGTGGCCCGGCGTCACATCCCCGTCCCCGGCGAGGAGGCCATTCCGGCGCTCATCGCGACCGCGATCGTGCAGATCACCGTGGCCGACATCGACGCGCTGGCGAAGGGGTTCAGCGCGCCCGGCCTGCACGAGGTCATCGACCGCTGGCAGTCGCGGCACCCGTACAAGGTCGCCTGGGCGAACCACGAGGCACTGATATGAGCGACGTTTCCCGAAAGGTGGGACTGGTCACCGGCGCCGGCAGTGGGATCGGCCGCGCGGCGGCGCTGGAGTTCGCCCGCAGTGGTGCCGCGGTCGCCGTGCTCGACATCGACGAGAGCACGGCGGCCGAGACCACCGAAATGATCAGGAAAGAGGGCGGGGAAGCACTGACCGTTGCCGTCGACATCGCCGACGAACGCTCCGTGGAGGCGGCCGTCGAGCGCACGGTCACGGCGTACGGCGGCCTCGACTTCGCCGTGAACAACGCCGGCCTGGCCTCGCACCACCGGCAGCTCGACCAGATGACCCTGGACGAGTTCGAGCGCGTGGTCCACGTCAACCTGGCCGGGACCTTCCTGTGCATGAAGTACGAACTGCCCGTGCTGCGACGGCGCGGCGGCGGTGCGATCGTCAACATCGCCTCCAACGGCGGCCTGTACGCGATCCCGACCGCCCCCGCCTACGTGGCCGCCAAACACGGCATCGTCGGGCTCACCAAGGTCGCCGCGGTCGACTACGCACCGGACGACATCCGGGTCAACGCCGTCTGCCCCGGCCCGACCCTCACTCCCGGGTTCGAAAGGGTGGCGGCCGGCACCGACATGATCGCGCGGCAGGCGGCGATCACGCCGCTCGGCCGGCTGGCCACGCCGGAGGAGGCCGCGGCGGCGGCGGTCTGGCTCTGCTCGGACGCCGCGGCCTTCGTCACCGGGATCGCGATGTCGGTCGACGGCGGACGGCGGGCATGAGGGTCATCGCGGTCGAGGAGCACATGTCCACCGAGGCGTTCCTGCGCGTCGCGCACGGCCTGGACGTCGTGCCGGGCGACGAGACCGAGATGGATCTGATGCGTACGGTGGAGAACCCTCGTGGTCTTCGCGCTCGGCTCGTCGATCTCGATTCCCGGCTGCGGGAGATGGACGCGCTCGGACAGGACATGGCGGTGCTCAGCCTCAATCCGCCCGGGGTCCAGCCCTATCCGGCGGCCGACGCGGTGCCGCTGGCCCGGGAGTTCAACGACGCGCTGGCCACGATCGTACGGCGGCACCCGGGCCGGTTCGGCGGGCTGGCCACCGTGGCGCCGCAGGATCCGGTCGCCGCGGCCGCCGAGATCGAGAGGGTCATGGGGCCGCTCGGGCTCAACGGCATCATGATCTACTCGCACACCGGCGGGCGGTACCTGGACGAGCCGGAGTTCGCGCCGCTGCTGGAGGCGGCCGAGGCGAACCGGGCGCCGATCTACCTGCACCCGCGGGCGCCGAGCATGCTCGCCGCCTACCGCGACTACGGGCTGCCCGGGGCGATCTGGGGATACCAGGCCGAGGCCGGGCTGCACGCCATGCGGCTCATCCTCAGCGGCACGCTGGACCGCCACCCCGGGCTGACCGTCGTGCTCGGGCACCTCGGCGAAGGCATCCCGTACTGGCTGCGGCGGATCGACAACCGGTACGCGTTCGCGACGCGGACAACCGGCGCGGCCACGCCGATGCCGCGCCTGTCGCTCACACCGAGCGAGTACTTCCGGCGCAACTTCGCAATCACCACGAGCGGCATCGACGATCCGGACGTGCTCGGACTGGCCCTGCGCGCGGTCGGCGAGGACAGAATCATGTTCGCGATCGACTACCCGTACGAGGACCCCGCAGCCGCCGTCGCCTTCCTGCGGGACGCGCCGCTGACCGACGATCAGCGGACGGCGATCGGCCACCGCACGGCCGAGCGCGTGTTCGGCATCGCCTAGCGCGAACCACGGCCGGAGCCGCCGGAGGCCGAGCGTGTACGACGCGGCACCCGCGCCGGTCGTCGTTCGCTCGGCCTCTGGGCCCAGGCGGTGCTCATCCCGCGGTGGCTCCTGGACGCCCCCCACATTGTCGTCCGCCTGTTCGCACCTCTTGCCGACGATTCATGGAAAGAGCGGATCATCATGCGTATCGCCGTACTCGGTGCTCAGCCACCTGCCGCCGCATCCGCGCGGCGGCTCGCCGTCAAGGTCCCCGAAATCACCGCACTATTTTGGATCATCAAGATCCTTACTACCGGAATGGGCGAGACCTTCTCGGATTTCCTGGTCACCCACGTCAATCCGGGACTCGCCTTGGGCGGTGCCGCGATCGCGTTGACGGCCGCGCTGATCGCACAATTCCGCAGCGACCGCTACCGCCTCTGGATCTACTGGTCGGCCGTGGTCATGGTGGCCATCTTCGGCACCATGATCGCCGACCTCCTCGACTTCGTGGTCGGCCTTCCGTACCTGGTCACGACGGTGGGGTTGTCGATCGTGCTGGCCGCGATCTTCGTCTGGTGGTACGCCCGGGAGAAGACCCTGTCAGTGCACAGCATCACCACCCGGCGCCGCGAACGCTTCTACTGGACGATGGTGATGACCACCTTCGCGCTCGGCACCGTCGCCGGCGATCTGACAGCCAACTGGCTGCACCTGGGGTACCTGGGTTCGATCGTGCTGTTCGCCATCGCCATTGCCGTCCCGGCGGCCGCGCACCGCTGGGCGGGTCTGGGCACCGTCTCCGCGTTCTGGTCCGCCTACATCATCACCCGCCCGCTCGGTGCGTCGATCACCGACTGGCTGTCCTCATCTCGCCAGGACGGCCTGGGTCTGGGTACCGGATGGATCAGTCTCGGCGCGACGGTCGCCATCGTCGCGCTGCTCGGACTGCTGACGATGCGCGGAGCCGACCGAACCCCCGATCTTCGCTCCGACGCCGGCCGCCCCACCGGGACGGACGGCTCGCGGTAGGAGCCCATCATGGTGTTGGCGGCGTGTGGTGGGAACGGCCGCGCGATGGCGCCGGCGTTCCGCGTACGGTGGTCAACGTGGCATGGCGGTGTCATCCGGACTGCTGCCGCCGGCGTGCCCGTGCTCATCGAGCATCAATTTCGTGGTGAGCTCGATGTGGTCGCGAAGTGCGTCGACCGTGCCCGGGACATCTCGCTCAATGGCGCGTTCGCAGATGAGTTTGTGTTCTGCGGCGACATCTCGGCCGCTGTGTTCGGCTGGTTCACGGGCCCAACACCGGTAGACCTCGGCGGATTCACGCAGCTGGGTCGCCATCTCCCGCAGCTGACGGTTGGGACAACCCTCCAGGAGGGCCTGGTGGAAGCGGGCGTGTGCGCTCAGCCACCGTTCATTGATCGCGCCCTCACTGTCGGTGAACGTCGTGCGCGCCAGATTGTGGTGGGCCGCGAGTAGGTCGGACTCCCACTCGATGCTCCCGTGCGTAAGGGATTCGCGCACCACGTGCGTTTCGATGACCACACGCGCTTCGGTCAGGTCCCGCAAGGCGGTGGGGGAGACTTCGACGACCCGGAACCCCTGCTGCGGCGCGAAGGTGGCGAGCCCCTGGCCCACGAGTCGGGGAAGTGCTTCGCGCAGCACGCCGCTGCTTGCGCCGTAGTGGTCTTTGAGTGCTTCAACGCGTAGCCGCGATCCGGGTTCGTGACGACCGTTGAGGATATCGGCGCGAAGACGCTGGTAGACGTCCTCGACGCGGGTCGTGCTGCGAGCACCAGTCATGCCGTGGATCGTACCTGATCTCGCGTTCGCCATAAAATCTCGAGATTTCATTGACTTGTCGAGATTTGCGAGGTTCACTGCTCAGGTACATCGGAAGACGAGGAACGGACACCGAGAATGAGAACGACGACGCGGTCGGGCCGGATGTGTCTGGTGTCGGGCGGCAGCGTGATCGATGTCGAGCAGGCGAGTGCCGGCAGGTTCCCGGCCGATCCGCTCGCGGTCTTCGAGCGCTGGGCCGAGTTCGTGGAGTGGGCGGAGGTGGCACCCGACGGGCCGGCCGCACCCGCAGGTCCTGCCGGGAGCCCGTCGCCGACACCGCGGCAGGTGTTCGCCATCGGGCTGAACTACCGTGATCACGCAGAAGAAGCCGGCCTTGAGCTCCCGGAGTCGCCGGCCACTTTCACCAAGTTCGTCACCTCCATCACGGGCCCGGACACCCGGCTGAGGCTGCCCAGCACGTTCGTCGACTGGGAAGCGGAGCTCGTGGCCGTGATCGGCCGCCGGGCGGACAAGACCGCGGCCGAGGACGCTTGGCGTCATGTGGCGGGATTGACCGTAGGCCAGGACTTCTCCGAGCGAGTCGTGCAGTCCGTGGGGCCGGTCCCACAGTTCTCGCTGGGCAAGTCATTCCCAGGTTTCGCCCCGACCGGGCCGGTCCTGGTGACCGCGGATGAGTTCGCCGACCCTGACGATCTCGCGATCGAGTGCCTGATCAACGACGAGAGTGTGCAGAAATCACGCACGTCGTCCATGGTCTTCCCGGTCCCCGAGCTGATCGCCCGCCTGTCGGCGGTGTGCCCGCTGCTCCCCGGCGACTTGATCTTCACCGGCACCCCGGCGGGCGTCGGGCACGCCCGTACTCCGCGGCGTTACCTCCGCCCAGGCGACCAGGTGGTCACCCGGATCGAGGGCATCGGGCAGCTTCGGCAGACGTGCGTCGCCGGACGAGAGGAGTAGCTCCATGGCACTGCACAGGCTGAAGTCGCTGACGGTCGGCGTGCCCGACGTCGCTCGGACAGCCGACTACTACGTCGATTTCGGGCTGGAACGGCTCGCGCCGGGCAGGTTCGCCACGGTCGAGGGGGGCGAGCAGTTCGTACTCAGGCCCTCGCCGGTCCGCCGCTTGCTGGGTATGACGATCGCCGTCGACGACACCGATGACCTCGGCCGCATCGCCGTGAATCTGAAGCGGCTGGACGTGCCCGTGCAGTGGGACGCGGCCGCCCTGCGCGCAAGAGAGCCGGTCGCGGACATCGTGGTCGAAGCCACCGTCGAGCCCCGGTCGGTGCGCACACCGGTACCGGCGACCGCCTACAACGGTCCCGGCCGGCTGGACCGGCCCGACGCCCGGGCGCCTGCGCTGTCCCGAACCTACCCCGTGAGGCCCCTCGCGCTGGGACACGTCGTGATCGGGACCGTCGAACAGGAGTCGACCCAGCGGTTCTTCACCGCCGGAATCGGGCTCAAGGTCAGCGACGTCGTTCCAGGCAGGGCCGCGTTCATGCGGTGTTCCACCGATCACCACAACGTGTTGGTGCAGCAGGCGCCGATCAATTTCCTGCACCACACCTCCTGGCAGGTCGCAGATGTGGACGATGTCGGTCGTGGGGCCATGAGCATGCTTGCCGAGCACCCGGAACGCCACGTGTGGGGATTGGGCCGGCACCACATCGGGTCGAACTTCTTCTGGTACCTCAAGGATCCCGCCGGGAACTTCTCCGAGTACTACTCCGATATGGACGCCATTGTCGATGACCAGGTCTGGACCCCGCGGTCGTTCGAGGGCGTCCGGGCGCTCTACGAATGGGGGCCGCCGCCCCCGCCGTCGTTCATCAACCCTGAAGATCTGGCTGCGCACATGACAGGCGCGCATGCAGAAGGCCACTGAGGGCCGCCGATATGTGTGGCGCTGGCAGAAGGGCAAGTTCATTGCGCCTCAAGGCCGTAGTGATCGGGATGGCCGTCATGGCCCTGGAAGGCTACGATCTCGTCGCCTTCGGTGCGACGACGCCGTTGTTGCACCGATACCAGCCGTGGGGCCTTTCTCTTTCAGCACTGGGCGTGTTGGGCAGTCTCACGCCCGTTGGAATGTTGTTCGGCGCCCTACTGGTCGGGCAGCTCACTGATCGATACGGGCGACGACGAACGACGTTGGTCAGCCTTGTGCTCGTCTCGCTGGGAATGTTCGCGTCCGCGTCCGCCCTCAATCCACAGATGTTCGGCGCCAGCCGATTCGTCGTCGGGCTGGGTGTCGGAGCGGTCTACCCCGCCATGGCACCGTTGATCTTCGAGCTCGCACCGGCGACGCGAAAGAACCTGTTCTCGGCGATCGTTCAGTGCGGCATCACGATAGGTGGATCGCTGGCCGCCATGGTGGCCAACGTTTTCCTGCACGGACAAGATTTCCGACTGGAGTACCTCGTCGGCGGTGGCATCGGGCTGCTGCTGTTGCCGATGACTTACCGCTGGCTGCCCGAATCACCGGCATACCAGCGGAAATCCCATGGCACACAGAGCGCGCCTCGAGACGGCGGAATGGGTCTTGTGCTGCGGCCGCCGTATGTGGGAACGACAGCGCTGTTCTGTGGCATGGTGGCCTGTTCGTTCGTTCTCATCTTCGGGATGAACACATGGTTGCCGCAGTTGATGCAGGCGGCGCATTACCCACTGGGTTCCTCGTTGACCTTCCTCGCACTTCTCAATCTTGGTGCGACGGTCGGGGGACTCGCGATCGCGATACTCGCCGACCGGGCTGGGTCGAAAGGGCTCATCATCGCGTGTTTCGTGGTCGCGGCAGGCGCCATCGTGGGCCTGAGCATCAAGTCATCGTCGGCGATCCTCTACGCGACAGTGATGATCGGCGGCGCGGGTGCGCTCGGCGTGCAAGGGCTTATCAACGTGTACATCGCACGCACCTACCCGGTGTACGCCCGGGCCAGTGCGGTGGGCGTCACGCTGGGAATAGGCCGGATCGGCGCGATCGCCGGCCCGACTCTGGGCGGCTGGATACTCGCCGCTGATTTCGCGCCGCGGTGGAACTTCGTGCTGTTCGCGATGCCGGCGCTCCTCGGCGCGATTCTCACTCTTGCCATCGGATCGAAGAACATCCCGCAGCATGCGGGTGAGAGCCCTGTCATGCGGCCGGCTGAAGAGCCGGCTGAATCGGTGCAATGAGAGAGACGATCATGGATACTTACGACGTCGCTGTCGTGGGCTGCGGTCCGGTCGGGCTGGCTCTCGCGCGGCTGCTGAGCATGAAGGGGCTTCGGGTCGCCGCCATCGATCCGAACCGGATCGTCTGCCACCATCCGCGGGCGACCCACCTCGACGACGAATCCATGCGCACCCTGCAGACCCTGGGCGCGGCCGATATGGAGCAGCGGTTTCTGCGTCAGACCGGGTGGACTTTGCACCGGCCGGACGGCGCGCCGTTCCTCGAGTTCGCCACGCCTGACGAGGAATCCGGCCAGGGCTGGCGCACCGACTACCAGTTCCACCAACCTGACTTCGAGTCCCGGCTGCGTGGTCTGCTCGCGAGTGACCCGAACGTCGACCTCTGGTTCGGCTGGGCGGTCACCGCCATCGACCAGGACTCCAGCGTGGTGAAGCTCACGGTAATGGACCGCACGACGAACCGGGTAACGGCGCTGAAAGCGGCCTACGCCGTGGGTTCCGACGGTGCGAACTCGTTCGTCAGGCAGGTGATGGGCGCCGAAATCGAGGACCTGCAGGGCACGCAACGTTCGCTCATCATCGACATCCATCCGTTCCAGCGTCCCTCAGCGCTTTCTCCGACAACCGGCTTCATTCTGTGCCGGGAACAGCGTCCCGTTACGTACGTGCCGATCTTTCCCCCAATGCTGCGGTTCGAATTCATGCTGCTCGCCGGGGACGATCCCGTCGAACTCGAACGCCCCCAGTCGGTGTACGACGAGCTCAGCCGCTGGATCGAACCGGGCAGCTACCGCATCATGCGAACCGACACTTACGAGTGGCACGCCCGGATCGTGCACGGCTGGCGATCAGGAAGACTGCTTCTCGCCGGCGACGCCGCGCACGAGATGCCACCGATGCTCGGACAAGGCATGTGCTCCGGACTCCGAGACGCGGCGAACCTGGCCTGGAAACTCGCCGCTGTCGTCCAGGGAACCAGCCCCGATGGCCTGCTCGACACCTACGAAAGCGAGCGCGCCGCGCACGTCCGCCCTTACATCGTCGAATCCGCGCGGCAATCCAACCTCATCGAGTCCTTCGGAACCGGCGAGAACCACCCGGAACTGGCGGAACCCCAAACCCTCGAGCCGTATCGGCCCCCGCTGGGGCCCGGGCTCGTCGAGCAACCGGGCGGGGCTGTCGGCCGGCTGAGCCCCCAACCCCGTGCCGCTGACGGCGCGAGACTCGATGATGCCACCGGATACAACTTCGTCGTCGTCGGCCGGCAAGCCGTGACCGCAGCCGTATCGGCCGAGGTCGCGGAACTGTGGCAGCGACTCGGCGTCGTGGTCGTCACTGACACCGGCCCGTCCGTCGACACCTGGTTGGCCACGAACTCGGCGACCGCGGCCGTCATCCGCCCAGACCGCTACACGTTCGCCCTCGCCGGCGACACGACGGAGCTGGAGGCGGCGACGAAGGAACTGGCTCGGACCGTGACCCAGAAAGTGAGCTCTTGACGTCCTCCCCCGCCTGGAAGGCGGGGGATTCCAACCGGCTCTACCCGGAGGTGAGAACGGATTGAGGTTCGCGGTTCACGGCCCCGCCCGGTGGCTGGAGGGCTCCCCGCGCTGTCACGGCACGTCCTGCCGCGATGTTCTTGGCCGCGTTCACGTCCGCGTGATCGGTATGCCCGCAGGCGCGACAGCGAAAGACCGCTTGGCTCTCACGGTTCTCCGCTGCGCGGTGCCCACAGGCATGACAGGTCTGGGAGGTGTACGCAGGGTTGATCTTTTCGACCCGGCCTGGTGCCTTGTGTTCCAGGCGGGTCACCAGATGGCCCAAGCCGGCCGCGTGGATGGAGCGGTTGAGGCCGGCTTTGGCCCGCACGTTGCTGCCGGGCGCGGTGAGGGTGCCGCGCGCGGACCGCACCATGTTGCGGATCTTCAGGTCCTCGACCCGGATGACGTCGTACTCGGCGGCCAGGCGGGTGGAGGTCTTTTCCACCCAGTCCTTGCGCCGGTCGGTTTCACGTGCTTTGATCCGGGCGATCGCGGTCTTGACCCGCGCGCGCCGCTTCGACCCCGGTTTCGCGCGCGCGAGCCTGCGCTGCAGACGCAGCAGCCGTTGGGTCTCGGTGTCGCGCAGGCCGGGCACGGACAGCTTTTCGCCGGTGGACAGGGCGGCCGAGATGGCCACGCCACGGTCCACCCCGACGACCTGCCCGGTGCCGGGGCCGTTGACAGGTCGCGGGATCACGGCGAAGCACACGTGCCAGCGGCCCGCCCGGTCCCGCCTCACCCGGAACGACTTCGCCGATTCGGGGACCTGGCGGGACCAGCGGAACCGGACCCAGCCCGCCTTGGGGATCCACGCCTCACCGACCTTGCGGGACAGGCGCCGCACGTTCCAGTGCTGGCCGCGTTTGCCGACGATCCGGAATCCCTCGTGCACGCCCGCTTTCCGCCAGGCGGGCCGCCGGTGCGTGCCGGCGAAGAAGCCCGCCATGGCCTGGGCGAAGTCACGCAACGCCTGCTGCTGCACCGTCTGAGAACCCGCCGCCAGCCACGCGAACGCCTTCCTGGCTTCGGTCAACTGGCGGGCCTGCTCGCCATAGCCGGGTGCACCGGCCCGGCCCGGCCGCCAGTGCTGATGCTGCTCAACCGCGAGATTCCACACATATCGGGCGTGGGAGCAGTGCTCCAGCAGCGCCTGCTCTTGGGCGGGCGTGGGCGCAAGCCGGAACCGCATGCCCGCACACTAACCACCACCACCGACACTCCGAGGAGGAAGCGGCGTTTCCTCCCCGGCCTGACGGCCGGGGTCTCCACGCCGCGAAGCAGATGAAGCAGTACGCCACCGGGATGGCCTGGGGTGAAGGACCACGCTGGCACCACGGGGCGTTGTGGCTGTCCGACACGCAGGGCGGCCGGCTGTGGACGGACCACGACGGAAGCTGGAAGGCCACGGAGCTGGACTCCCCGTCCAACGGGTTGTGGTTCCTGCCCGACGGCCGGCTCACCGCAGCCATGGTGCACGAGAAACGCATCGGTGCATGGACTGGTGAGCGGTTCACCACCTACGCGGACCTCAGTGCCCTGGCGACCGGCCCGCTCGGGGACCTCGTCGGTGACCCCCAGGGCAATCTGTACGTCGACGACGTCGGCTTCGCCGCGCACGCCGGCGAACCACCCCGACCAGGCCGCCTGCTACGCGTTGCCACCGACGGCTCGGCAACCGTCGTTGCCGAGGACGTCGAGTTCCCCAACGGTCTCGCATTCATCGACAATGGCCGCACACTGGTCCTCGCCGAAACCGCCGCTCAACGGTTGACGGCCTTCACCGTCGATTCGGACGGCATGCTCGGCGACCGGCGTCTTTACGCCGATATCGCCGGCCTGGTGGGCGCCGACGCTCGCCCTGACGGAATCTGGGCGACGCCCCACGGGGTTTGGGTGGCGACCACGGCCGGACATGCTGTCGCCCTGGTACGGGACAACACGCTGATCACCGCGATCGACACCGATTCCGCATTTCCCATCGCGTGCTGCAGCGACGGCGAGAACAGGCTGTTCGTCACCCTCGCCGACACCGGCGGACGACCACTGTTCGAAGCCCTTGCGGCCAAGGCCGTCGAGACCACGGTCGCGGTGGTCGAGCTGACCACGGCGGAGGAGACGCCGTGACTGAGCAACCGTTGTGGGTCCCGTCCCCGGCTCAGGTCGAGAAGGCGCGGATCACCGATTTCGCGCGATACGCGTCGGCACGCGTGGGCCGCGATGTGACGGGCGGGTACCGGACGCTGTGGGAGTGGTCGGTGCAGGACATCGACGGCTTCTGGTCAGCGGTGTGGGGCTACTTCGGATTGCCCGCCCGCCCGGTGGGGCAACCCGCGCTGGCGACCGAGGCGATGCCGGGCAGCGTGTGGTTTCCGGGAAGCACGCTGAACTACGCGACCGAAGTGTTCCGCGGTCGAAACGATGCTGACACCGCAGTGGTCGCGGTCGCCGAGAACGGCGCTCCCGTCGAGGTGAGCTGGGGCGAGTTGCGCCGCCAGGTCGCCTCGGTCGGGGCGTCCCTGACCGATCTGGGCGTGCGGCCCGGCGACCGGGTGGTGGGATACCTACCGAACTCGGCGGAGGCGGTGGTGGCGTTTCTGGCCACCGCGAGCCTTGGGGCGATCTGGGCCGTGTGCGGTATGGACTACGTCGGCTCAGCCGCACAGGCGCGGTTCGCGCAGCTCGAGCCGACCGTACTGATCACCGCGACCCGGTCGGTGCACGGCGGCCGCCTCATTGATCGCGGCGACGACGTAGCAGGCTTGCGCGCCGCGCTGCCGACCTTGGCCTCGACGGTCGTCATCGATGATGTGGCCTCGGTGCCCGGAGCGATTTCATGGTCGTCGGTCGCCGGCGGTGACGCCGAACTGGTACCTGTGCAGGTCCCTTTCGATCATCCGCTGTGGGTCTTGTTCTCGTCAGGGACCACTGGACGTCCCAAAGGACTGGTGCACGGCCATGGCGGCGTCGTGCTCGAGCACCTGAAACAATCCGCGTTCCACCTGGATCTGTATTCGGGAGACCGCATCCTCTGGTACACCACGCCGAGCTGGATGATGTGGAACTCCCTCGTCGGCGCTCTCCTGGCAGGAGCGACTGTCGTGTGCTACGACGGCAGCCCCGCGTTCCGCCATCCGGACGCGTTGTGGCAACTGGCAGCCCGCCTGCGCGTCACAGTCCTCGGCACCAGTCCCGGCTACCTGGCATCATGCCGCAAGGCCGGTGTCCGACTTCGGCAGCACGACCTGCAGTCGCTGGCGCGGCTCGGAGTCACCGGATCGCCGCTCCCAGCCGATCTGCACCGCTGGGTCGCTGACGAAATCGGGCACTGGGTACAAGTGGTCTCCAGCAGCGGCGGGACCGACGTGGTCACGGCCTTCGTCGGCGCGGCGCCCACCACACCGGTGTGGGCGGGCGAACTGTCGGCACCCTGCCTCGGGGTGGCTCTTGACTCGCTGGGACCTGACGGGCAGCCCGTGCGGAACACAGTCGGCGAGTTGGCCGTGCGACGTCCGATGCCGTCCATGCCGGTGCGGTTCTGGAACGACCCTGACAGGGCCCGCTACCGCGAGGCATACTTCGACGCTTTTCCGGGTGTGTGGCGCCACGGCGACTGGATCACCATCACCGACCACGATTCGGTGATCATCCACGGCCGGTCGGACGCGACCCTGAACCGCCACGGCGTGCGCATGGGAAGCAGCGATATCTACGGACCTGTCGAGGAACTCGACGAGGTCGAGGAGGCCCTCGTCGTCGGCGTCGAACAGGGCGACGGGAGTTACTGGATGCCGCTGTTCGTGACCACGGTCGACGGAGTCGACCTCGACGAGGCATTGCGACAGCGCATCACTGAGGCAATTCGCCGTTACGCTTCGCCGCGGCACGTACCCGACGAGATCATCTCAGCACCCGGTATCCCACACACCCGAACGGGGAAGAAGCTGGAAGTCCCGATCAAACGACTGCTCCGCGGCGACGACCCGACCACAGCGGTCGACCCCGGCAGCATCGACCAACCCGGCCTCGTCGGCTGGTATCGCGAAATCGGCACTGCGCACCGCGCCAAGGCATCGACGTCGCTGTGGGAGTCGGAGACACCCTCGGGTTGAGGGTTGTCGTTTTGGGTCGTCTACTCAGGTGAGAAAATTCTCGCCTGAGTAGACGGACCTTAAACCGTGGGCACCCCTGGCGAGTCTGATTCGCCGGATTCACTGGGGTGGCTTTTCCTGGCTGGTGCCGTCGATCATTCGGCGTGCCTCGTCGGGATACTTTTGAATCAGTACGTTGAGCCGCGCCAACTCGGCGATGTACGACACGCCGCCGTACGGTGATGAGCGCAAGGCGGCGTAGAACTCCTCGACCGAACGCATCAGTCGAGGAATGGCGTCCGGTGCGGCGTCGTCGGCCATCGTTCACTCCGGCCTGACGACGTGGACGATCATCGTGACGGCCTTGTCGATCTCCTCGGCCGGGCAGATGGGATCGCCCCACGACCACCACCAGTGCAGTTGCTCCGACGCGTCCGGCATGCACCGAATGATCTCCGCGAGCATCCCGGCGCCCGGAAAGCCGACGCGGATCCGCGTCGGGGCTATCTCCTCCGCTGTGAGACCCGCCGCGCCGCACGCCATTGAGAGGCGCCGGCACAACTCGTAGACGTCTTCCTGACCCTTTGCCGCCATCATGATCGCCCTTTCGCGTTGCCGGAATTACCCACCCAGATTGACGTGCGCCGTTTACGCTGTGGAAGCGTTCCGGTCGCCATTCCGGAATCCGAAGACGACGCGGTGATCTCTGGGGTCGCGCTGAAGCGATCCTGAATTCGGGCAAAGGAGATAACTCGAATGAACCAGTACTACACTTCACAAGCCATATGGGGCCGCGAACTACGCCACTACCGCAAGGCCGCCTCCTTCACCCAGGCCCAGCTGGCAGCGAAGATCTTCTGCTCGGAGTCCCTGATCAGCTCCATCGAAACCGGCCAGGCCCCGGCGACCCCCGAGTTCGCCAAAGACGCCGATGAAGCCCTCAATACCGGAGGCACGCTGTCTCGCACCCTCGACTGGCGCAAGGGTGCCCCCGCCTACCCGGCGTGGTTCGTCGACTGGATCCCGGTCGAAGACGGGGCCGTCCAACTCCGCGTCTTCGAGATCGACCTCATACACGGACTACTCCAGACGCCCGACTACGCCTGCGCACTCCTGGGCGGAGACGAAGCGGCCGTCGAGGCGCGTCTACTGCGCCAGAGCGTCCTCACCAGAGCGGACCCGCCTCCACCGGCGCTCTATTGCGTCCTCGACGAGAGCGCGCTACGACGAAACGTCGGCGGTGCCAAAGTGATGTACGAGCAACTTCAGCACCTCCTTAAGGCCAGCGAACGGGAGAACGTCAGCATCCAGGTCGTTCCGAGCCGAGCCCACCGTGGCGTTCGCGGGCCATTCGCCGTAGGCACCTCGGAGGACGGAAGCGAGACCGCGCAGGCGGACAATGCGTTCGGCGGAGCGGTCTCCACACGGCCGGAAGATCTAGCTACGGTGGTGTCATCGTGGGAATCGATCCGGACCGAAGCCCTGCCCGCGGACATGTCGAGAGACCTGATCCGCAAAATAGCCGAGGAGCTCTGGAGTACGTGAGCGATCTGGAATGGCGCAAGTCCAGCCGTAGCAACGACACGGGGAGTCAGTGTGTCGAGGTCGCGGTAACGACCAGCTAACGCGGATTTTCGGGGTCGGGCAATGCTCGACCCCACTCCTCCTCGAATTCGCCGGCGTCGATCTCCATGGCGGCGTATTTCGGGTCGTAGAGGTCGAGGGGTGGGTTGATCGGCCAGTCGCCGGACTCCGACTTGGTGCCGGGACCGTCGCTGGTGAGGGCCACTTGTCGGAGCCAGCGCCCGTCGGGGCCGAACTCCACCAGGTATCTGGCGTCCTCGCCCTCTTCATCCGGCATGTCGAGGTAGACGCGGTCCCGGCCGACCAGGGCACCATAACCGGGCTGGTCCCGGTAGCCGTTCCTCTGGTCCCGTAGCGCGGTGAGCGCCGAATCGAGCGACGGCGCGTCGATGTCGACCTCGTCGAGCGACCACGCCTCCGCCCGTGCCACTGCGTCCGGGTCGGCGACCACCTCGACCTCGGCGAACGTGTCCACGATCTGCTGCGCCGACGAGGCCCGGATCCACCACCAGAGTCCGCCCATCCCATAGTCGTGGAGGACGAGGTGCCGGGACTTCGCGGGCGCAGGCGATTCGGTCACGCCGCCGACCATACCGATCTCGAGGACCCAACCCCTGCGCAGACGTCCTTCGGGGGGCAGCGGTGCGTTCCGGTGCCCCCTAACGTGCGAACTTTTCGATGGCCGCCGGGGTGACGGGTGTGAAGAAGTTGACGAGGTTGCCGTCGGGGTCGCGGAACAGCAGCGACCGATTGCCCCAGGGCATCGTGGTGGGCCCGTTGACGAAGTCGGTGACGAAGCCGGTCAGGTTCTGGTGCACGCGGTCCACGTCGTCGACGAGGAATTCGGTGATCACGCTGTGGTTGTCCGCCGGGCGGGCAGAGCCCGGGGCGAACAGCGGGACGGTGCGGGTGCTGGCGATCGCGAGGGTGGCGTTGGGGGTCCTGAGTTCGGCGAAGTCTTCGGTGGCCCAGGTCGCCTGCACCCCTGTGGCTCGCTCGTAGAACTCGACGAGGCGCGCGACGTCGCTGGTGATGATGCGGATCGAGACGAAGTCCATGGGGATCTCCTTGACTGCTGGAATCGCTGCACTCCGCAGACTAGGCAAAATAGTGGACAGAATCGGTCCAGTATTCGCGTTAAGTTGTGCACATGCCTCGACCCGCCGGACGCGTGCTGACACTCCTGGAGCTGCTGCAGTCGGGCGGCACCCGGACTATGGCGGAACTCGCCGACCGGCTCGGCGTCGAAGGGCGCACCGTACGGCGGTACGTGGACCAGCTGATCGACCTCGACGTGCCGGTGGAATCGGTGCGCGGCCGCTACGGCGGGTACCGGCTCGCCCCCGGATACCGACTGCCTCCGCTCATGCTCAGCGACGACGAGGCGCTGGCCGTGCTGCTCGGCCTGATCGCCGGCCGCCGAGCAGGGTTGACGACGGAGCACACGGCAAGCGAGACGGCATCGGCCAAGATCCGGCGAGTGCTGCCCAAGCACACCGCCCAACGGCTCGACGCACTCCTGGAATCTCTCGCCTTCACGGACCAGCCCGGTGAGCTCGACACCCCGGACACCGGGGTCCTGCTCACCATCACCGATGCGGTGCGCCACCGCCGACCGGTCTCGATCCGCTACACCGACCGCGACGGCCGGCGCAGCGAACGCACGCTGCACGCGTACGGGATCGTCGCCCATTCAGGCCGGTGGTACGTCACGGGCAAGGACGCCCGGATCGGCGAGGACCGAACATTCCGGCTCGATCGCATCGCAGACGCGAGGACCCTGCCCGGCTCATTCGAAGCGCCCGTCGGTCCCGGTCCGGCACAACGCGTGTTGTCGGGATTCGCCACGGCTGAATACCAGCATGAGGTGACCTTGCGCATCTACGGGGCGGTTGAGCAGATCCGCGCCCGCCTTCCCGCCAGCATCGCGAGCCTGGAGGAGCACGAGCCCGCGGCAGGCCAGGACCCAGCGGCCGAGCGCTGGCTGCGCGTCGAGCTACGGGTAGAGCGGCTCGACTGGTTGCCTCCGGTACTCGCCTCACTCGACCGGCCGTTCGTCATCGAGCGCCCCGATGAACTGCGCGATCTCGTCATCGCGCTCGCCGATCGCCTCGCGTCCTTCGCCCGCCAAGCCTGACAGCGAGGAACCAATGTCATGAGATGGCGCAACTAGCATCGATTCCGTACCCACGAGGGCGTCCGATCGCTCCGTGCGGAGCGCGACCAAGGAGCCACGACCGCGATGACGACCAACCCACTGATCCGACAGGAGTGCGCCGCGACCGTTCTCGGCGGCCCGACCGTCGTCATCGACCTCGGCGGCCTGCGGATCGTCAGCGACCCGACGTTCGACCCGCCCGGTCCTCACGGGTACCTCACCAAGACCGCCGGGCCGGTCGCGACGGAGGAGCAGGTCGGCGCCGTCGACCTCGTTCTGGTCAGCCACGAGGCCCACCCGGACAATCTCGACGACCGCGGTCGGGCCTTCGCGCTGTCCGCCCCGCTGGTCCTGGCCGGTCCCCGCTCCGCCGACGCACTCGGCTCGTCGGCCGTCGGCCTGGCCCCCTGGACCAGCCGCTCCCTGCCTCGCCCAGACGGCGGCGGTGAGCTGACCGTGCTCGCGGTCCCGGCCGTCCATGGCCCTGAGGACGGCGAACGCGACGCCGACGGCAACGTCAACTGCGAGGTCATCGGGTTCGTCCTGTCGGGGCAAGGCTTGCCCACCGTCTACCTCAGCGGCGACAACGCCTCGATCCGTACCGTGGCCGAGGTCGCCCGCCGCGTACCGGCCATCGATGCCGCCGTGTTGCACGCCGGAGCCGCCCGGGTGGCCGCGAAGTTCGGCGGGCGCCCCCTGTCGATGGACGGCCGCCGCGCCGCGGCCGCCGCAGCCGTCCTCGGCGTCGACGTGGTCGTCCCCGCCCACTACGACGGCTGGACTCACTTCTCCGAAGGGCGCGACGACCTCGAACTGGCCTTCCACGAGGCAGGCCTTTCCTCCCTGCTCAACGCCACCGAGCACGGCTCTTGGACGCCCCTGCGCCGCGGCTGACGGATCGATGAGAGCGGCGGCTGCGCTGCAGCCGTCGAGCATGCCCTTCACGGAACGGCCTGGGGGCCGCGCCGGGCGCGACGGCACCGCCCGCCTCGGCTGACCGCTCGGTCGTGACCCGGTGGGATCGCCGTCTCAGGGGCGTGGGGTCAGGAGCGTGAAGGCATGGTCGATGAGGGCGGCGCGGTCGGCGGTGCCGTCTGAGCGCAGCCACTCGCGGGCGACCGCGTCCAGGGCGGCGCCGGCTGCGGCGGTGAGCAGGTCGGCGGTGAAGGCGTCGAGGAGCGGGCTGGGGCGTTCGCACAGCGCGGCGGAGATCCGGTCGCGTAGTTCGTCGCGTTTCTGGTGCAGACGGGCGCGCAGCGCCGGGGTCGTCTCGATGAGGCGCAGGCCGGTCAGCTCCCGCTGGGCGGCATGGATGCGCGGCTCCCAGTCGCGCAGCACGGCGTGCAGGCACGCCCACGCGTCCTCGTCGCCGGGCCGCGCGCGGATGTCCTCGGCGATCTGTTCGGCGAGCTCGTCGACGTCGCCGAACAGTACGTCCTCCTTGGTTGGGAAGTAGCGGAAGAAGCTGCGTCTGGACACGCCCGCGGCGGCGGCGATGTCCTCCACCGTGGTCCGCTCATAGCCGCGTTCGACGAACAGTCCCAGCGCCAGCTCGGCCAGCTCGGCCCGCACCGCGCGTCGTGTCCGTTCCCGCAGCCCCGTCGTCTCCGCACGTGTCATGCACTGAGGATAGGTTATGGCATCACGAGACTATTGTGGCACTGAGTGCCATACAGTGGTCCTGTCATCGTGAGCGCGGATGTGAGGAGAGGGCCCATGCGCGGCAAGACCGTTCTGGTGACCGGCGGCACGGCGGGGATCGGCAAGGAGACCGCGCGAGGCCTGGCCCGGCTCGGCGCCACCGTGATCCTCGTCGGACGAAACCCCGATCGAGCGAGGAACGCCGCCGACGAGCTCTCGCAGGAGGCGGACGGCGAGGTCACGGTGCTCCCCGCGGACCTTGCGGACCTGGCCGGGCTGCGGCGTCTCGCCGAGCAGGTCGCCGGGCGGTACGGCCGCCTCGACGTCCTGGTCAACAACGCCGGCGGCGTGAACGCCGAGCGGCGGCTCACCCGGGACGGCGTCGAGGCCACGTTCGCGGTCAACGTCCTCGCTCCGTACGCCCTCACGTGCCTGCTGCTGCCGCTGCTGCGTACGGCGGACGGGGGGCGGGTGGTCAACCTGACCGGCGGCCTGCCCGACGGGGCGATCGACCCGGACAATCTGCAGGGCGAGAAGACGTTCCTCGGCTGGACGTTCACGCAGTACAACCACACCAAGACGGCGCTGATGGCGATGAGTCACCGGTTCGCCTCCCTGCTGGGGGAGGAGGTGACCGTCAACGTCGCCTACCCGGGGCACGCCTCCACGCCCGGCAACCGAGCCATCCCGATGCGGGCGTTCCCCTATCTCTACCGGCCCGTCGCCCCGCTGGTCAGGCTGCTGGGGCCGCTGCTGCTGTCGGACCTGACCAGGGCCGCGCGCTCCAGCATTCATCTGGCGTCCAGCCCCGAGGTGGAGGGGATCACGGGTGCGTACTTCGACGCCCGTACGCGCCGAGCGTCCTGGCCGGCGGGTGCGCTCGACGCGCGAGGGCAGGAAGCGGTGTGGTCGCTGTGCGAACGCCTCAGCGGCCTGAGCCCGGCGTGAAACCCGGGAGCCTCCCCGGCCCCACGTGCCGGCCGTCAGGCGGTGGTCGTGACGTCCGCCGGTGACCCGAACCAGGCCGCGAGCGCGTTCGCGAGACCCGTACGGTCGGCCGGGTCGTCGTGCGATGCCGCCCAGGCGACGTATCCGTCGGGGCGTACGAGCACTGCGGCCGGGTCATGAGACGAGCCGCCACGCGCGCGGACGACCCGTACCCGATCGGCGTATCCGTCGGCGGTCGGGTGCGTCCAGGTGGAGTCGGCCAGGTCGAGCAGCACTCCTCGGCCCTCACGCAGGAGGGCCTGAGCCGGGCCCGCGTCGTCCGGGTCCAGGGCGGGCATGAACCGCCCGACCAGGGGATGCGCCGACTCCGGGGCGTAGTCGATGTCCAGGCCGTTGGCCATCTCGACGAAGTGTCGCTTGGCGGTCGGCATCGTCAGCACATCGGACATCACCTCGCGCAGGGCGTCCGTCTGCGGGCCGGGGCGCATCAGGGCCACCTGGGCGCGGGTGTTGCGCAGCACGCGTGCCGCGACGGGGTGCCGTTCGGCGGTGTAGGTGTCGAGCAGCCGTTCCGGCGCGTGGCCGCGGACGACCAGCGCGAGCTTCCAGCCGAGGTTGACCGCGTCCTGGAGGCCGAGGTTGAGGCCCTGGCCGCCGATGGGGGAGTGGACGTGTGCGGCGTCGCCGGCGAGCAGGATGCGGCCGTGCCGGTAGGTCTGCGCGTGGCGGGTGTTGTCGCTGTACCGGATTCCGGTCTCCAGCCGGGTGACGGTCGCCTCTTCACCGCTCACCCGGCAGATGCTGGCCTGCATCTCTTCCGCGGTCATCGGCGTGTCCCGGTCGCCGGGGCCGCCGTCGAACTCGATCGTGGCGATCTCACCGGGCACCAGTGACAGGTTCAGCAGTCCGCCGGGGCTCCGGAAGGACGAGGTGAGGGCGTCGGGGTCGGCGAGTTCGGCGACCGCGGTGCGTCCGGTCATCGTCGGAGAGGTGCCGGGGAACGCGATGCCGGACCGCTTGCGCACCGTGCTGCGGCCGCCGTCGCACCCGACCAGGTACGCCGCGCTGAGGGCCGTGCCGTCGGCCAGCATGGCGCGTACGCCAGTGCCGTCGTCGGTGACGTCGACCACCTGCCGGCCGGTCCGGATCCGTACGCCGAGCGCGGTGGCGTGGTCGGCGAGGATCTGCTCGAGCACATGCTGCCGGAGCATGATGTAGCCGGCCGGGTCTCCCGTCGTGTCCTCCAGCAACGGCAGACCGCTGAAGTGCCCCCGCGTACGACCTTGCCGGACGGCGCTCACCAGGAGGGCGACGAGGTCGGCGTGGTCCGGTCGGCCGTCGGCCGCCAGCCGGTCGAACATCCCCCATTGGGCCGCGAGCAGCGGTTCGGTCAGCCCGCGCAGCCCCAGCGTCTGGCTACTGCGGGTGTTGATCGACCGCAGTCCGAGGCTGCGGGTCCGGCGTTCGGCGCCGTCCGCAGCCTCCAGGACGAGCGGGTCGACGCCCGCCAGTTTCAGCTCCGCGGCCAGCAACAGGCCCGTCGGTCCGCCACCGACCACGATGACGTCGGCCATGAGGACATCGGTCATGACGACCCTCTCTACTTACGGCGTATGCTTACGGCGTAAGTAGAGCACGTACGGTGTAAGTTCTGTCAAGCCGAACGAGGAGGACCAGGAACCGGATGGCACGACGCGACCCGCTGAACCGCGAGAAGATCCTGGACGCCGCCCTGGCCCTGGCCGCCGAGGAGGGCTTGGACGGGCTGTCCATGCGGAAGCTGGCCAAGTCCCTGGGCATCGAGGCGATGTCGCTCTACAACCACGTCTCCAACAAGGCCGACATCCTCGACGGCATCGCCGAGCGGGTGTTCGGCGAGATCGACTGCCCCGACCCCGCCCTGCCGTGGCCGGACAGGGTGCGCGCCCTCGCGCTGAGCATGTACCGCGCGTTCAGCCGTCACCCCGTCATCCCCCTCGCGCTGGCCACCGACCAGGCCAACCCGACGTCCGAGACGGCGCTGCGGCCGATCGACGCCCTCGTCGGCGCCCTGTTCGAAGCCGGCTTTCCCGACGACGACGTCCGCCGGATGCTCACCGCCGTCAACAGCGCGATCTTCGGGTCGCTCCTGCTGTCCACCGGCGGGTTCACGGTCGACGACTTCCCCGCCGAGGCCGGTGGCACGCAGGTCGATCTGTTCGCCCGGCGGATCGATCCGGCCCGCCTTCCCCACTTCAGCCGTCTGCTGACGACCCTGCCGGCGGCCGACCCTCAGGCGGACTTCGAGCGCGCCTTGGACGTCCTCATCACGGGCCTCATCGCGGCAGCGCCCGGCGGCGCCTCGGGGTGACGCCCGGCCGGTCGACGTCCGTGCGGTTCGGATCGCCGCACCCGGCATCGCTCCGCCGGTCATAATCATGATCATGACGCCGCCCGACCAGACGCCCCCCGCAGCGCCACTTCACGCGAGCTACGCGGAAGCATGCGCGAGAGCGCGGGAGCTGTGCGTCGAGCACCTGGGCGAGCACATCGGAACGCAGGTGGCGGCGCTCGCGAAGCCGGCGTTCGGGCTGCG
The DNA here is from genome assembly GCF_040655075.1 of Actinoallomurus sp. NPDC050550. NCBI lineage: Bacteria > Bacillati > Actinomycetota > Actinomycetes > Streptosporangiales > Thermomonosporaceae > Actinoallomurus > Actinoallomurus sp. NPDC050550. The sequence goes on from NZ_JBFAJC010000001.1 coordinate 86,371, forward strand.
TCCGGTGAAGCCCGGCATCGCGGCCGCAGGACACAGCCGGTGGGGCGGCCCGGCGTTGCTGAATCCCGGCACGCCGTGGCCGGAGTGCGAGGGCGTTCCGCTGAGCCTGTTCGCGGTCCTGGACGTCGACGCCCTCGGCCCCTGGCTCGGCGACGAGCGCCCACCCGCCGGCGACGGGCTCCTCAACGTCTTCTACTGCGATCCGGACATCGAGCGCGGATACCGGCTTGAGGAGGCTCCTCTCCTCGGCCTCGAGGATCCGCCGTACTGCCGGATCATCCCCGCGGACCCCGCACGGGCGACCGAGGTGGAGGCGCCCGCACCGGCGTCGATCCACGACCCTGAGCCGTTCTACGCGGTGCCGGTCGTGACGCTTCCGTCAGCACGCGGCGTCAGCTACGACCGGATTCTCGACACACTGGACTACGGCGGGGAGACGGAAGGGTCCATTTACTACGGGTCGATGCCGGGCTGGCTGGTCTCCGACCGCTTCGGTGATGCCTGGATCGAGTTCTGCGAGAAGAAGCAGGGCCTTTACAAATACGAGGACGTGTACTTCTCGCCCGACCAGGCGTTCGGCTGGCCGCACCTGGAGAACGGCTTCGCGCTACTGGATGAGATGTCGAAAGACGAGCCCTACCGCCACATCATCACCATCGGACACTATGACCTGGGCGACGGCGGCTACCTGCATTTCGTCCTCCCGGCCAACGCGCTCCGTGACGGAGACTACGAGCAGGTCGTCGCCCTGTACGAAGGTTTCTAGTGCTTTGACTGCATAGGTTGACCGGTTTGGTCAGGCTGCCGCGGGGAGAGGGCGTCCGCTCCAACGGAGCGTCGACGTACTCCTGCACAGAGTCGATGCAACCCATTGTGGTCCTCCGGCGAACCCCCGCTGCTGCGGCTCGGCCGGTCGCGCCCGACCGCCGCGGCTTCATGGCAGGGCAAGGGCGAGCGGCACCAGCGGCCCGCTCCCGGCCGTCAGGCGGCTGATCAGGGCAGATTGGAGAACTGGGGCGGGAGTATCTAGGGTCAGCACGTGGCTTTCATCATGGTGTGCGAAGACGACGCGGCGGTCCGCGGCGTCCTCAAGCGCGCCCTGGAGCACGACGGCCACACCATCTCCGTCGCCGCCACAGCCGACAGCCTGCTGCGGCAGCTCGCACCGGCACCCCATCTGGTCGTCCTGGATCTCGGGCTCCCGGACGCCGACGGCCGCGACGTCTGCCTGGCCCTCCGGGCTCGCGGCGTCGACGCGCCGGTGTTGATGCTCACCGCCTTGGACGGCCTGCATCACAAGGTGGGCGGCTTCGAGGCCGGCGCCGACGACTACATGACCAAACCCTTCGACATCCCGGAACTGCTGGTCCGCGTCCGAGCGCTGCTGCGCCGGGCCACCGTGGCGCCCGCACCGCGCGAGGTCGTCCTCGATCCGGCGAAGCACGTGGTGACCTACGACTCGGTGAGCAAGAGCCTGACCCCGACCGAGTTCCGGCTACTGGGCCGCCTGATCGCCTCGCAGGGCGACGCGGTACGCCGCCACGCCCTCATCGCTGCCGGCTGGCCGCACGGAGCGCAGGTCAGCGACAACACCCTCGACTCCTTCGTGCGCCGGCTGCGGACCAAGCTCGGTCCGCTGGGTGTGGCCGAGCGTCTGGCGACCGTCCGCGGCGTGGGCTACCGATGGCAGTGACGAGATTCCACGGGAGGGTCGTCGCGCTCACTGTGCTGATCGCCACCGCCGTGGTCGCGATACTGGTCGTGGTCTCGCACGTGTTGCTGAGCCGGGTGACGGACGCCGACGCGCACGATCTGGCGCGTACCCGAGCCGAGGCGGTCGCGGCGAACGTCACCACCATGGGCGGCCGTGTCGTGCTGACCGAGAACAGCAGCGAGGCGCTGGACGAGGTCGCCTGGGTGTATGCCGACGGCCGCCTGATCGACGGGAACGTACCGGCAAGCGTGGTCGAGCGCGTCGAGGCGCTGGCAGGCTCACGGCGATCGCAGACCGCCGCCGTCGACAACTACCTCCTGTACGCGCAGGAGGTCCCGATCGACGGCCACCACGTCATGGTGATCGTCCGGGTGAACCTCACGCCCTACGAGACATCCGAGCAGCACAGCCTGACCTTGTCGCTGATATTGGGCGGCATCGCAATCCTCCTCGCCGGCGGTGTCGCGCACCTCGTGGTGCGCCGCGCGCTGCGGGTCGTGCACGAGATGGCCGCCCTCGCCGACGACTGGGGCCATCACGAACCCGGGCGCCGCTTCAACCTCGGAGTCCCCCGCGACGAGTTCGGGGAACTGGGGCGGACCCTGGACCACCTCCTGGAGCGCGTCGACAACGCGCTGGCGGACGAGCGCCGGCTCACCGATGAGATCGCCCACGAGCTGCGGACACCGCTCACGGTCCTGCGGGGCGAGGCGCAGCTGGCGCAGCTGTCCGGCGAGCCTGTGGCGCCGGAGGCGGTGCTGAGCGAGGTCGACCGCCTCAATGCGGCGATCTCGACGATTCTGCGCGCCGCGCGCGCACGGACAGACACCGGGACCCGGTGCGACCTGCGCTCTGCCGCGCGGCAGGCGATCGCCGGCCGCGCGGTCGAGGTCGCCTTTCCCGCGAAGGTCGAGGTCGCCGTGGCGGCCGACGTCGCCGTGTCGCTACTGTCTCCCCTGCTGGAGAACGGCCTGCGGCATGCGCGGTCGCGCGTGTGGATCAACGCGCGCATCCAGGGTGAGGCAATCGTGGTCGATGTCCTGGACGACGGCCCCGGGTTCGATCCCGCTGAGGTCGACCGGGTCTTTGAAGCGGGTGTGACCAGCGGTGAGGGGTACGGCCTGGGGCTGCCGGTGGTCCGGCGCATCGCCGCCTTGGCCGGGGTGGAGGTCCGCGCGATCGCGGACGGCCGCGGTCACGTCGAGGTGATGCTCCCGGCCGCGCATGCGGCCACGTAGTCAGGTTGCTTGCAGGTTCCCCCCGCGAACCTCCCTGCATGACCACGACAACCGAAGCACGCACGCGCAGCGGGCGGCTCATGCTCAACAAGGTCCCCGAGGTCACCATCTGGTTCTGGGTGATCAAGGTCCTGTGCACGACGGTCGGTGAGAGCTTCGCCGACTGGATCAACACCCAGCTGGGCGTCGGCCTGGTGAACACGGCCTGGATCTTCACCGCGGTCCTCGTGGTGGTCCTGGCCGTCCAGCTGCGACTCAAGCGGTACGTACCATTCGCCTACTGGCTGACCGTGGTCGTTGTCAGCGTCACGGGCACCTTGTACACCGACATCCTGACCGACCAGCTGAACGTGCCGCTGTGGATCAGCTCCGCGGTCTTCTCGGTGCTGCTCGCGGTGGTCTTCGGCGTGTGGTGGCTGCGCGAGCGCACGCTGTCGATCCACTCGGTCACCACGCTCTCGCGGGAGTCGTTCTACTGGCTGACCGTCCTAGTCACCTTCGCGCTCGGCACCGCGACCGGCGACTGGACTCTGGAACTGACCGGCTGGAGCCCGGGCGTCTCAGTGCTGCTGCCGCTCGGCCTCATCGCGGCGATCACGGCGCTGTGGAGGTTCGGCGCGAACCCGGTGCTGTCCTTCTGGCTCGCCTACATCCTGACCCGCCCGCTGGGCGCGAACATCGGCGACTGGCTCGCCTCCCCCAAGGTCGCCCAGAACCCAGGCGACCCGACCGGTCTCGCGCTGGGCACGTTCACCACCAGCCTGATCTTCCTCGGCCTGATCCTGGCGACGGTGGTCTACCTGACGGCGACGCGCTCGGATGTGACCGAGACGTACGAGGCGACCCACGCCATACAGGTCACCAGCAACCCGCGCAAGGAGCGCATCGCGCTGCCCGGCTTCGGATTGCTGGCCGTCGCCACCGCGGCCCTGCTGGTCTGGGCCCACGGTCAGCCGCACGTCGGCCCGGCGCCGGAGGCCGATACCACCTCCACCGTCCAGCTGCCTCCCGGCCAGGCGGTGAAGAACTTCCCGCCCGCGAAGGTCGCCGCACTGCGGACCCTCGCATCGACCTCGCTCACGGACGCACGCTCGGGGGACGCGACCGGGGCCCACGCGGCCGCCCAGTCGCTACGTGACCTGTGGGATGCCGACCAGGCCTCGCTGCAGCCGCTGGACGAAACCGGCTGGACCTCCATCGACGCCCAGATGGACAAAATGCTCAAGACCTTCGGCATCGACCACCCGAACCCGCCGATGCCGCCGGCGCAGCAGGAGAGCGAACTGAACGCCCTCCTGGCGGACCTGGGCTGACAGACCGCACAGCGCCCAGCCACCCCACCCGGCCGACGGGCTCAGCGTGCCGGGCTGCGGACGCCCTCTCGCCGCGGCAGCCTGACCAAACCGGTCAACCTATGCGGTCAAAGCACTAGCCGCCATGGAAACGCCGACTGGCTGGGCCCGCCGCACGGGCCCAGCCATCTGAACCGAGGTCCGAAGGCGCCTGAAACCGTACGGACCGTTGCCCTCAGACCAGCAGGAGGGTCTTTCCCACGGCAGTGCGGTCTTCGATCGCGGCGTGTGCGTCGGCGGCGCGTTCCAGAGGGAAGGTCTGCCCGATGATCGGCCGGATGAGCCCCGCAGCCGCTTTTGACATCATCTGCTCAGCCCGCCGGACCACATGTGGCCCGAAATCGAAGAGCTGCTCGATGCCTATCACTTCCACGTTCTTGTGGCGTGCCACGGCGGGATCGATGATCGTGGCCTCGCCGCTGGAAGCGCCGTGCACTGAGAAACGGCCGCCATGGGCCGTCACCTCGAACGCGGCCCGCCCGATCTCCCCTCCGACGCCATCGAACACCACGTCCGGTCCCGCGCCACCGGTCGCTTCGAGTACGCGCTTTGTCCAGCCTGGTTCGGAGTAGTCGATCACGGCATCGGCGCCCAGATCCCGGATCAGGCCGAGCTTGCGCGATCCGCGGGCGGCTCCGACGACCCGCGCGCCTGCCGAAAGGGCCAGCTGCACCAGCAGGCTGCCGACTCCACCGGCCGCCGCTTCTACCAGCACCCATTCACCGGGACGGACCTTGGCCCTCTCGGTCAGTCCCAGCGCGGTACTGCCATCGCTGTGCAGCGCGGTGGCCTCCGGCAGGCCGAGCCCGTCCGGCACCGGAAACAGGTCCTCAACCGCGGCCACTGCTCGTTCGGCAAAACCACCGGTCTCACCTGTGCCTGCGATGACACGCCGCCCCGACCACGTCGGATCCACCTGGGATCCGACTGAGCTCACACGGCCCGCCACCAGACCGCCCGGAACGTAGGGCACCTCTGGCCTGGCATGCCATTTGTCGGTGCCTCGCCGGATCTGCGTCTCGACGAACGTCACGCCCGCGACCGCCACCTCGACCACGACCTGGCCTGGCCCGGCCACCGGATCCGGCGCCTGACCCGGCACCAGAACCTCGGGACCCCCGAATCGTGTCACCCGAACCACCCGCATACCGCTCGCTCCTGAGTGTTACCAACGCGGACACTCAGAGCATGCAACCTCAACCACCATTGAGGTCAACCACAAGCCGTCACGGATTGAACACGGGGGCGATCCAATCTACGCGAAGGGAAGGTGGCCGGTGAAGGCCGTTTGGAACCCCGCGTTCTGCGCGAGGTGCTCCAGATAGCGTGGGTCGCTCACCTCGAGGCTGGAGTAGGTGGACGCGCCCCAATCTTCGTCGTCCTCATCCGAGTCGTCTTCGCTGATCTCGAACGAGACGATGATCTCTGCGGTGCGACGTGCGAACTCGGTGGGCTGGGGAGCGAGCATGATGTAGCGGACTCCCTAAGACGTTGCCCTCGGTGGACAGGTAGTTGTCGCGATAGTCGAAGCGGGGGCAGTCGCCGAACATCAAGAAGTGGTACTTCATCTGCTCGGACCGACGCGCAAACGCACCTAGGCGCCGGATCCGTCCTTAGGGCGGCGGTCATGGAGGATGATCCAGAAGCGATCTTCGTCGCGGCATGGACGGTCGGGTACACCGCCGTTGGCGAGAATTACGCGGCGGGACGCCTCATTGTCGTGGGCGCAGGTGAGGAGGACTCGGCCGAGGCCGAGTTTCCCGCACTCCGCCAGCCCGGCCGCGAGCATTCGCGTCGCGTGTCCACGCCGACGCCATGGAGTGACGATGTGATAGCCGATGTGGCCGCCGGCCTCGGTCAGTTCAGATGTCAGCTCATGCCGGACGATGAGCGTGCCGAGGTAGTGCTCTCCGGAGACGTACCAGAAGGTCGTGGATGGTACGCCCCAGCGGATGTGCACGCCGCGCCGCCCGTCGACGAAGGCGTCGAAATCGTCGAAGGCAGGATCGAGCCACTCGGTGGATCTTTTTTCCGCCGAGCAGTCGGCTCGTTCACCCACTAGGAACGACTCACGTACGGCCGTCGTCGGCGAGACCAGGCGCGGCGGCTCGAATAGTTCGGTCATGTTCTCCGATCGTCAGTGCCGGATGAATCCCTTGAAGACGTCGCCTTCGGTGGACAGGTAGTTGTCGCGGTAGTTGAAACGTGGGCAGTCGGAGAACATCAGGTACCAGTACTTCATCTGTTCCGACCACCAGTAGCCGGAGGTCAGGTCGCCGAGCTTCGGGGGCGTCGTCGTGACGTCCGCGACGATGGTCCAGCCGTTCGCGACGCGGGAGTAGCGCTTCTGGGTGAGGTAGTAGTCGTAGGCGCGCTCCCGGTACATCTCCTTGCCGGTGATCAGCCAGAGGTTGAACGCCGAGTCGACGTACTCCGGGCGTAGCTGGTTGCCCTTGTCCGTGGCCGTACCGGTGCCGTAGTCGTAGCCCTCGGGCAGCAGCGGATAGGTCTTCAGCGCCGACGTCCACGCGTCAAAATACGCCTCGCCGTCGCGCAGGTGGCCGCTCTGGCCCAGCAGGCCGGCGTAGAAGGCGGTGAGCTCGGAGGTCTCGCGGCCGAGGGACGCACCGGTCGTCATGTCCGCCTTGTGGAACCACAGGTGACCGCCGTACTGCTCCTTCTCGTGGCGCAGGATCGCGGCGGTGAGCGTGTCGTACCAGAGCTTGAGATCGCGGTCGCGGAACAGGTCCCAGCCGTCCCACAGGTACTCGAAGAACGAGTCGACCGGCGGGTCGACCCGGGAGGAGGTGTCGGTCCAGGCGCCCGTCTCGATGTTGAGGCCGCTGCCGACCAGGTCCAGCGGCGAACGCCGGTCGTACACCGCCTTCAGCGCCTTCTTCGCGGCGTTGTAGTAGCGGTCGTCGTGGACGAGGCGGGAGAGGGTACCGAACTCGGCGATGATCGTGCCGATCTCGGCGAGCACGTTGACGTTGCCGCTGACCTTGCCGGTGTGCGGGTTGACCAGCCGGTACGGCATGCCGGTGGGTGACGTCGTGAAGCAGGGGAGCAGGATGTCGGCGATCTTCTTGGCGTTGTCGAGGAGGGTCTTCTCGCCGGTGGCCAGGTAGCCCGACAGCAGGCCGCCGACCATGCGGATGTTGGTCTCGAAGACCTGGACGTCCGCGTTGACGCCGGCGAAGTCGAGGTTGTCCCTGATCCATCCGATGCCGTCGGTGAGCTCGTCGTCCAGGCCCATGAGGTAGAGGGTGCCGAGGCCCTCGACGATCGAGAGGCCGACCGGGTGGTTCTTGTCGAAGAACTCGCTGTACCCGCCGCTGACGGGCAGCAGCTGGTCATGGCCCCAGGCGTAGCGCCGGTAGGACTGCCAGGCGTGCCGGAGTTCGCTGCGGACGTCGTCCGCGACGGGATGCCAGTTCCGGGAGGGGCGCGCGGGCGTGGCGGCGCTCGCGACACCGCCGGGAAGGGCCGTCGCGGCCAGGCCGCCGAGTGTGAGGGTGCCGAGGAAGGTTCTGCGGGAGAGGGGGCTGGGGGCTCTCATCGTTCACCACCTTGAGGGATGACAACGTTGTCGTCCTATCACCCCGTGAGGCGTGTGACGACCTCTGTGACCGATGTCGGCCTTTGAGGTGTACGGGCGGCGGTGATTCGGCGGCGGTCGGCTCTCCGGCGGCGGCCGCTCAGCGGGTGACCGGATCGGCGACTCCCGGGGACCCGACGGCGGCCCCGGAAGAGGCGCCGATCGACCCGGCGACGAGGATGACGAGGAAGGCGAGGACGCCGCCCGCGCCGGCCACCGCGAACGCCGCGCGGACGCCGCCCGCGTCGCTCGCCAGCCCGGCCAGCGCCGCGCCCGCCGAGCCGCCGACCCCGAACGCCGTCACGAGCCACGCGAACGCCTCCGTCACCGTGCCGCGCGGCGCGAGGTCGTCCACCAGCGTGAACGAGCAGGCCAGCACCGGGGCGAGGAACACCCCGCTGGTCACCGCCAGCACCGGCATCACCGGCATCCCGGGCGCCCACGCCAGGGGCAGGTAACCGGCCGCGAGCCCCGCCATCAGCAGGACCAGCCGCCGGTACGCCGGGCCGGTCCGGGGCCGCAGCCCGTACAGGATCCCGCCGATCAGCGCCCCGGCGGACATGAGCGTGAGCAGGAGTCCGGAGGCGTACGAGGCGTGGCGCGCGTCGGCGTAGGCGACCGCCGCCACGCTGATCACCCCCAGTGACACGCCGACGCACGTCAGCGCGATGATCAGGACCCGTATCCCGGAGGAGCGCAGCGGGCCCGCCCAGTGCCCGCCGCCCGGCTCACCTGTCCACGCCCGCGAGGGCCGGGACGTGGTGATCACGAGCGTGCCCGCCACCCCGAGCGCGCCGGTCAGCAGCAGCGCCGCCCCGGTCGAGACGGCGGTGGCGGCGATCACGAGGAGGGGGCCGACCGTGAACAGCAGCCCTGTGCCGCCGCGTCCAGCGCGTACGCGGCCTGGACCTCGGCGGGGCCGTTCAGGACGGACGGCCACAGCGCCCGGAGCCCGGCCTCGAGGGGCGGCGTGGCGAAGCCGGCCAGGACGACCGCGGCCGTCGCGACCGCCGGCGACCGTACGCCGAACACCGTGAGCAGCGCGAAGCCCGCCGCGGCGGCCATCGCCGCGGAGGCGAGGATGCGCGGCTGACCGTACCGGTCCATCGCGCGCCCGAGCACGGGCTGACCCGCCGCCATGGCCAGGCCGTACACCGCCGACAGCACGCCGGCCAGCGTGTACCCGCCGCCGTGGGCCCGGGCGAACAGCACGATCGCCAGCGGCCCCATGCCGTTCGGCAGCCGGCCGAGGAGGGTGCCGCCCAGCAGGCGAGCCGCGTACGGCTTCCGCAGGAAGTCGAGATAGGAGCGCATCGAACCCTCGTCATACGTATTACTAACCTGTCCGGTCATACGTATCACCGATCCGCGCGCAGGTCTAATCTTTTGTCGTGCCCAAGAGACCGACCAGCCGAGACGTGGCCCGGGCCGCCGGAGTCTCCCAGTCCACCGTCTCGATCGTGCTGGCCGGAAAGGCCGAGGGCCGGGTCAAGCCCGAGACCCGGCAGGCGGTGCACGACGCCGCACGGCGGCTCGGCTACCGCCCCAACCTCGCCGCCCGCAACCTGCGCCTCGGCCGCACCCGTACGGTGCTGCTCGTCGTCCCCACGCTGACCGGCCCCGTGTTCGGCCCCATCTACGCCGGCGCGGCCGAGGTCGCCGCCGCGCGCGGCTTCGGCCTGGTCGTCCACCCCTGGCCCGACGACGCCGGCCCGGCGCGCAGCCAGGTCGACACGCAGGCCATCGAGGGCGTCCTCGCCTCCTCCATCGTCGGCGGCCTCACCGACTTCGACGACCTGCCCGTCGTCGTGATGGACAGCGACCCCGCCGACCCGGCACCCACCATCAACTTCGACGTCGCGGGCGGCATGCGCGCCATCGCCGGGCACCTGGCCGGGCTCGGGCACCGCCGGATCGGCCACCTCGCCGCCGCCGTCGACGCCTGGACCTTCCACGAACGGGGCGCGGCGCTCGCGGACGCCTTCCCCGGCTCACTCGCCCGTCACGGCACGCCAATCGACGTGGCCGCCGCGCGCCAGGCCGCCCTCGAGATGCTCGACCGACCCGACCGCCCGTCCGCAATCGTCTGCGACGACGACGTCATCGCCGCCGGCGCGTACAAGGCGGCCCGTGCCCTGGGCCTGGACATCCCCGGCGACCTGTCCGTCACCGGCTTCGACGACGTCCTCCTCGCCACCGCCCTCGAACCCGAGCTGACCACGGTCCGGCTGCCCGCCGAGCAACTGGGCGCGACCGCCATGACCGCCCTCCTCGAACTCCTCGACGGCCGCCGTCCCGCCGACACCTCACTCCCCGGACAACTGGTCATCCGTTCCTCCACCGCTCCGCCGCGCTGACTGCTACGTTTCTCGCCATGAAATCTGGCAATACGCGCGCTATTTACAAAGCGGGCGTCATGCTCGCTCTCGTCGTCCCGCTCGCGCTGGCCGGCCCTGTCGCCACCGCTTCGGCCGCGGCGCCTGCGGCGGCGCTGAAAGGCTGCAGCAAGATCAAGGTCGACAAGGACCGTAAGGGCGTCACCGGTTACTGCGGCAAGAGCGCTGGCGCGAAGAAGTATTAGGTCTGGATGTGGTGTGCGAAGAATGGCACCGGAAAGACGAAGATAAAGAACGGGCCGCTAACAAAGGTCGGCAAGAAGTCGCACATCCGCTGCCAAAAGGGCCTGTCCCTGTGGAAGCATTCGGGCAACACGAATTACGGCCTGCAGTAACTGATCCGTCCGCCGGCGAGGCCGCCCGGGCCGGACCCCGGGTGATCTCACCAAGGAAGCGCACGGCCCTGCATTCGGAGTCACAGGGGCAGCGAGTCCAGGAGTTCACGGCCGTGCGGCCACTGGCCCAAGCCGCTGGCGGAGTTGATGTGTCCGTACGCGCCCGCCAGGTGCCATCGCGCCTCCCACCGCGCCGCGAAGTCGATGGCTGCCTCGGGGGTGCAGTACGGGTCGTTGGCGCTGCCCACCACCAGGGCCGGGCACGGCAGTGGTTGTGCGGACACCTCGATGAACGTCGAGGCCGCCTGGCGTGGGAACGCCGGTCCCTGTGGGTCGGGCGGTGCGACCAGGAATGCGCCGTCCACCGGGCTCGATGGGTTCTTGCCCAGCCAGGTGGACGCCGCCCAGCAGCCCAGGCTGTGGGCGACCAACACAACGTGGCCGTCATGCTGAGAAGCCTCGTCGTAGGCCTCCTCCACGGCATTGACCCAGTCATCCAGCTCGGGCGCGGACCAAGAGGTGGGGGAGATCCTCACCGCTGAGGTGCCCCACTGCCGCTCCCACAAGGTCTGCCAGTGCTGCCCATCCGAGCCGTCGATACCCGGGATTATGACGTACGCGGCCACTGCCCACCACCGTTTCACTCGTCGACCCCTGCGACCATGGGGACGCCTCGCTCACATTCTGTTGGAAGCATCAGAACGGTGGCCGCGGCCCAAGTGATCTCAAAGAAGATGGTGCGCACAACGATGGAATCACTCGACCGGATCGACCGGGACATCCTCGCCTTGCTCCATGCCGAAGGCCGGTTGACCGGTGCCGAGATAGGGCGCCGCGTTGGACTCTCGCAGCCTGCGGCCAGCGCGCGCATCCAACGGCTGGAGAAGAAGGGCGTCATCACCGGCTACCGAGCCGTGATCGATCCCGCGGCGCTCGGTCTGAACATTCACGCGGTCATCCGGCTGCGCACCACGCATGCCCAGCTCTCCCGAGCCCTGGATTTGGCTTCCCGGATCCCGGAGGTCGCCTCCACCTTGAGAGTCACCGGGGAGGACTGCCTCATCTTCGACGTGCACTGCCCGCAGGCGGGACGACTCGAAGAAGTCGTCGACGCACTTGCCCGTTACGGTCCTGTCACCACATCCCTCGTGCTCCGCGCCTACCCCCCGAGGTCGCTGACCGACGCCACGGCAACGACGTCTTGACCCGTGCGGTCGGTCCCGGACATCGCGGCGGCCGCTCGACATCGGCGCAGACGTAAACCACTGGGCGCCCGTCGTTCTCCTCGACCCTCCAGAAGTGCGCGATCCCCGCCTCCGCGTATCGCGGCGGCTTCAGCTTCCGGTCGCGCTCCTCCGACTCGGGGGAGACCACCTCGACGACCAGATGCACCTCATCGGGCGCATAGAAGGTCCGGTTGAGATCATCTGCCGCAGCGTCGTCGATGACGAGGACGTCGGGGCAGGGCCGCGTGCGGTGCCCGAGCTTGACGTCCATCCGCCCCACGGCGCACGTGGCGTCCGGCGCCTGACCGCTGATTTCGGTCACCAGCCCGTGAAGCGTTCGCTCGTGGAATCGACTCTGGGGCGCCGCGAAGATGAGGGCCCCATCGATGAGCTCAAGCTGCTCGAAGAAACCGGGTTCGCCGTTCGGGCCGTCGGAGGGCAGCCGGTCCATGTCATCGGCGGTCCATCCCCATGGTGGCGGAGACGGGGGGTGCTCGAGCGCGTCGCGGATGCGCTGGCGACTTTCCGGGTTCATGCGAATATTCTCCGTGATGGGAGGGGCTGTCGTCAGGCGGATCGGGGCGGCGCGGCAGACTGGCGGACATGACGTATGAGGCCGCCGAGAACAGGTACGAGAGCATCCCCTACCGCCGGACGGGGCGCAGCGGGCTGAAGCTGCCCGCCGTGTCGCTGGGGCTGTGGCACAACTTCGGGGACGACAAGCCCCTCAACACGCAGCGGGCCATCCTGCGCCGGGCGTTCGACCTGGGCGTGACCCACTTCGACCTCGCCAACAACTACGGTCCTCCGTACGGCTCGGCGGAGACCAACTTCGGGCGGATCTTCCGGGAGGACTTCCGGCCGTACCGCGATGAGATCGTGCTGTCGACCAAGGCCGGCTACGACATGTGGCCCGGCCCGTACGGTGAGTGGGGGTCGCGGAAGTACCTGCTGGCCAGCCTCGACCAGTCGCTGAAGCGGATGGGCGTGGAGTACGTCGACGTCTTCTACAGCCACCGGTTCGACCCGGAGACGCCCCTCGAAGAGACGATGGGCGCGCTGGACCACGCGGTGCGCTCGGGCAGGGCGCTGTACGCCGGCATCTCGTCGTACTCGGCGGAGCGCACCGCCGAGGCCGCCGCGATCCTGCGCGACATGGGCACGCCGCTGCTCATCCACCAGCCGTCGTACTCCATGCTCAACCGCTGGATCGAGGGTCCCCTCCTGGACACCCTGGATCAGGAGGGGGTCGGCTGCATCGCGTTCTCGCCGCTGGCGCAGGGCATGCTGACCGACAAGTACCTGAACGGCATCCCCGAGGGTTCACGGGCCGGCCAGGGCAAGTCGCTGTCCCCGGACCTGCTCACCGACGAGGCCCTCAGCCACATCCGTTCGCTCAACGAGATGGCCGAGAAGCGCGGCCAGTCGCTGGCGCAGATGGCCATCGCCTGGACGCTGCGGGATCAGCGGGTCACGTCGGCGCTGATCGGGGCGAGCAGCGTGGCGCAGCTGGAGGACAGCCTGGGCGCGCTGAAGCGACTCGACTTCAGTGACGACGAACTGGCCACCATCGACCGCTACGCGGTCGAGGCGGGCATCAACATCTGGGCCGCCTCCAGCGCCCACTGACGCCCTATGCGGTGATGAGCAGGGTGGCCGCGCCCGCGCCGATGAGCGCGGCCGCCCACACCCGGTCGAGGTTGAACCAGGCGCGGCGCAGGATGGCCAGCCCCACGACCTCGTACACGATGACGGCGATGGTGCCCGCGACGACGAACATGGCGAGCGTGTGCACGCCCGTCACGAAGATCGCCGCCATGACGGCGTTGCCCGCGCCGGAGGTCATGCCGTGGGAGTGCCCGGGTACGGTCACGGCGCCGTGGGTCAGCACGGGCAGCAGCATGAGCCCGGCCCCGTGCGCCGAGGACATGAGGAAGGACCAGCAGGCCAGCTGCCAGAGCGTCAGCCGCATGCCCACCCAGCGGAAGTGGCGGCTGGACAGCAGCCGCCACAGGCCGAACCCGACCAGCAGCACGCCGCCGCCGATCGACAGGATCCGGGAGGTCACCACCGATCCGGTGAGCTCGACGACGGCCGCGACCAGGAACACCGACGCGGCGTGCCCGGCGGCGATCGCGGGCAGCGACTGCAGCACGAGCGCCCGGGACCGCTCCTGCAGGCCCCGGGCGACGGCGAACAGCCAGCCCATGCCGGGGTTCAGCCCGTGGAAGGCGCCGAGGGCGACCAGAGCCACGAGCGACCCGTCCTTCATCGTCATGGGTAGCAGTAGGAGTCGGAGGACGCGTCGCCGCCCTGGAGACGGACCTGGTGCGGGCGCAGCCCGCGGAAGTCGTCGCCGTGCGGAAAGAACCGCTCGTCGAAGGTGAACTCCGCGCCCGAGTCGAGCTTGGCCGCCCACGCGCCGACGCCGTCGGGGTAGAACTGGTCGTCCCACGAGCCGTACAGCGAGTTCGTGACGTACACGCGCTTGCCGTCGCGGCTGACCTCGACCATCTGCGGGCCGCCGGCGAGCGGCCGGTCCGGTGCCGCCGGGTGCGGGGTGCGGCGCGTGATCCCGCCGATGCGCACCGACCCGGCCTCCACCGGGTTGAACGGGTCGGACACGTCGTAGCGCTTGAGCTCGCCGGTGCCCCAGCACGAGACGTACAGGTGGCGGTCGTCCACCGACAGGTCGATGTCGGTGACGAGCGGCGGCACGGCCCCGAACGGCGCGATCACCGGCGGCAGGTCTCCTGAATCAGCAGGCTCGGCCGGGATCGTGATGACCTTGCGGGCCTTGAACTCGCCGTCCTCGCGGTACCAGAGCCAGACCGAGGCGGACAGGTCCTCGACGCTGACGACGACGCCGGCGAAGCCGTACGTCTTGGTCGGGTCGTGGGCGGGCCGTAGCTCGAGGACCATCTGGTGCTCGTCGCCGAGGTCGACGGTCTGGACGTGGCGGCGTTTGCGCAGGTCCCAGAAGTGCAGGCGGTGGCCGTACTTGCGGCCGAGCAGCAGCTCGGCGTTGACGCCGTCCTCGATCATCGAGGGCGTGCCCCACTCGGAGGTGATCATGACGTCGTGCGCGATGTGCCACCAGAAGTCGTACGCGAGGTGCTGCGGCCCCCGGTCGGCCTCCCACGCCCCCAGCACCTCGAAGGAGGTGTGGTCGAGCACCGCGACGCCACCAGGCCCATCACTGCCGTCCGCGCCGCCCAGCGCGGAGACGTACAGCCCGTCGGGGCCGCAGTGGACGGTGTGCGGCCGGGAGTAGCCGGCGCGCTCGGCCAGCTCCTCCGGCTCGATGACCTTGACGATCGACGGCTTGAGCGGGTCGTCCTTGACGTCGATGACGTAGAGCCGGGAGGAGCGGAGGCCGGGAACGATGAGGTAGCGGCGCTCGACGTGGGGATGCGGGGCGTTCGGGCACAGGGCGCTGCTGCAGGCGTTCCACCCGAAGTGGTGCAGCTCGTCACCGGTGTAGGGCAGGTCCCGCCAGCCGACCACGCTGCCGTACGAGGTGGACTCCGGATCGACGTCGACCACGGCGAGGGCGTCGGGCCTCTCGGCGGACCGGTCGAACGCGACGATGTAGGCGAGCGTCTCGGGCGGAGCGTTCACCGCTTCGCGGGGGGACGGGTAGAAGGTCGGATCCGGTCTCCACAGAGCCATTCCACGCTCCTTCGGACGACGATGTCGTCACGCACCGTGCAGGCGTCCTTACCCGCCATCCTGCCCGAAAATCCCTATCGACTCAATGGGGAATCCGGTGCCGCCATAAACCACGATTTGTCCTGACTCTCGGACAACTGTTCCGTAAGTGTGCAACCGTGAACCCCATGGCACCGGAACCTCTCCCACCCCAGGTTCCCGGCGGCGCCGGACCGCGGCCCGAAGACGGGCCGCAGGACGTGTCGCAGGAGCCCGGCTCGGTCTCCATCGATGCGAGCGTCCCCCCGGCCGCGAAGAAGATGATCGAGGAGGCCCGTTCCCAGCTCGGTTACCACGAGGCCGCCAACGGCCACACGAAGTACGGCCAGTGGTACGCCGACCGGCACCACGACCCCTCGTTCGCCGACGCCAACTGGTGCGACATGGGCCTGTCCTGGTGCGCGGCGCAGATCGGCGCGGGTTCCGTCGTCGGCGAGTACGCCTACACCCCCTGGCACGCCCAGTGGTTCGCGGACCACAAGCACTGGGGCACCCGGCCGCACGTCGGCGACCTGGTCTTCTACGACTGGGACGGCGGCCACTCGATCTCCGGCATCGACCATGTCGGCCTCGTCGAGTCGGTACGGACCGACGGGCGGATCGTGACGATCGAGTTCAACACGAGCGACGCCGTGAGGCGGCGCGTCCGCACCCCCGCGGGCATCGTCGTCGGTTACGGCTCCCCCGACTACCGATCCCTGGAGGACGACATGGCCGAAGTGGTCAGCCTCGGCGCCGGCGCGCAGCAGCAGGTGCCGGCGTCCAAGGACATCTCGATCCAGTTCCACAAGGAGTACTCCGACAGCCACGGCCACCACTCCCCGGACGGCTTCTCGATCACCACCGGCGCGACGATGTGGGCGGTCTGTGACGCGATCGTCCAGGTGACCGGCCTGCGGGCGAACGATGCGGTCGACATCGCCTGGTCCCGGATGAAGCCGCCCGCCAAGGCCGGCGACCCCTGGACGGTGCTGGACGACGCCTGGCGCACGCCGTTCCGCGCCGCGCCGGACGGGAGCCTGCGGGCGCAGCTCGGCGGCCAGGTCGGTTTCGACAAGGACACCCGCCTGCGGCTGCGGGTCTACAACCACAACGCCTACCCGGTCACCGTCGCCTCCGTGCTGGCCAAAGTGGCGTTCTTGAGGTACTAGACCGCATGAGGCCGATGAGGTGAGCGGGCACCCGGGTGACGAACCCGTACCTCCGATGCTGGCACAATCAGCTCGCGTGACCGACCTCGTGCAGCTGCTCACCCCGGAGGGGGAGCGGATCGACCATCCCGGGTATCCCTTCGAGATCAGCGGGGAGGAGGCCCGGGGCCTCTTCCGCGACATGACGCTCGTCCGCCGGATCGACGTCGAGGCGATGGCGCTGCAGCGGCAGGGCGAGCTCGGCCTGTGGGCGCCGCTGCTCGGGCAGGAGGCCGCGCAGATCGGCACGGCCCGCGCGCTGCGCCCGGAGGACTTCGTCTTCCCGAGCTACCGCGAGCACGGCATCGCGTACGTCCGCGGGGTGCCGCCGGCGAACCTCCTGGAGCTGTGGCGGTGCGTCTCCTACGGCGGCTGGAACGCCGAAGACCACCGGATGGCCGGGTACGCGCTGGTGATCGGCGCGCAGACACTGCAGGCCGTCGGCTACGCCATGGGCGTGCAGCGCGACGGGGCCTCGGAGGCCGTGCTGGCCTGCTTCGGCGACGGCGCGACCAGCCAGGGCGACGTCAACGAGGCGTTCGTCTGGGCCGGCGCGCAGAACGCCCCCGTGGTGTTCCTCTGCCAGAACAACCAGTGGGCGATCTCCGCACCGCTGGAGACGCAGGCCCGCGTGCCGCTCTACCGCCGCGCGGCCGGCTTCGGGTTCCCCGGCGTACGGGTGGACGGCAACGACGTGTTCGCCAGCCTGGCCGTGGCCCGTACGGCCCTGGAGCGGGCGCGGAACGGCGAGGGGCCGACGCTCATCGAGGCCTACACCTACCGGATGAGCGCCCACACGAGCTCCGACGACCCGCGGCGCTACCGGGCCGACGCGGAGCTGGAGGAGTGGCGGCTGAAGGACCCGATTGAGCGGCTCCGGGCGTACCTCACCAAGAACGAACTGGCCGACGACGCCTTCTTCGAAGCCCTGGACGCCGAGGCCGACGAGCTCGGCCGCCGCGTCCGCGACGAATGCCGGGCCCTGCCCGACCCGGACCCCCGCTCGATGTTCGACTACGTCTACGCGGGCGCGCACGAGCAACTGGCCGAGGAGCGGGACGCGTTCCTGGCCTACCTCGACACATTCGCCGACTGACCGCCATGATGGAGAGGACGACCTAAGCTGGAGTCGCTTCATCGATCGACGTGGCGGCTCTGGTAGGGGAATGCCGACCTCAGGCCGGAGGCCGCTTCACCGATCGACATGGCGGCTCCGGGAGGGGCGACGCCGACCCACGGCCGGCGTTCGTCTACGATTTCAGGGTCTCGGCATCCGCGGTGGTGAATCCGGCCGACAGCGGCCCGCACCACCGGCACTCCAAGGAGAATCGTTGAGCAGCCCGAGTACCAAAGACAACCTGGATCTCGCCGAGAGCGCGCGGGATCTGGCCGACCAGGCGCCGGCCGGGTCGCTCGAGAAGGCCGCCGCCGGGTCCGTCGCCGTGACCTGCGCGACCACTCGTGACTTCGAGCAGGCCCGCACCGTCCTGGGCGGTCTCGTGCCCGAGGACGTACGGCGTGCGGCGATCGAGCTCCTGGACCAGCTCGCGGCAGGCCACCGCTGACCCGCATGTCACCCGGCTGACGCGGCCGCGCTCGCTCTCGCGGCGGCGAAGCGTGCTGTAACGGTCGTATGCGCGGGCGATGACGGGTCCATCCGGTCGTGCTGCGCCAGCAGCGTTGGATCGTCGGGATCGCCGTTCTTACTCACCGCAGAACGGTAACCGAGTTGGGTGCGGCTCGTTCGGACGGTCGCGCGACAGAGGTGCGTGGGCCATCATTTCGGCATGCGGAAGATGGGCGGTGAGGCGCCTCGGCTGAGTGAGCACCACAAGGCCGTGGTGCGGCGGCTTCTGGTCCAGGGCAAGCGGGTGGAGGCCATCGGGTTCTTGCAGGCCAAGACCGGGGCCGACAGGAAGACCTGCCGGAAGCTGGTCAAAGAGGTGGAACGGGCCACGCCGCCGCGGCGCAAGGAGCGGGCGCAGACCAAGGCGAAGTCGGATGGGGAGTCGTCTGGGATGTCGTTGCCGGGTTGCCTGGGGACGATCGGGTTCGTCTTGGTGTTGATCGTCTTCTTTGTCGCGGCGAGTTCCGTACTGGGTCGGCTGCGGGGAGGCGTCAACAGCTCCGACGAACCGCTGCCGCCTTATGCCGTCTCGATTCCGGTGATGGGGGTGGGGCTCGCGTTCGTCCTTTTCGTAGGGCCGCCCCTGCTCCGGCGGTTGGCCGGGATCGGGCCCAAGACCGCTGGGGCGCCGGACTTCGTACGGGCCCTCGGGGTCGTGCCCATGCTCTTGCTGATCCCCCTCTTGATCGTTGGCGGGCCCAAGCGTCCTGCACACGCGCCGGTCCACGCCACCAGCCCGATGGAGCTGCTAGTGGTATTCCTCGGCATCCTGGCCTCGGTACCGCCGATCCTCGCCGCGATGTCCAGCCGCTGGTGGGTGGTGACCGGGTCGATCGTCATCTGGCTCGCCTGGGCGATCGCCGTTTACAACACGCAGTACGGTCTCAGTGCGATCCCTGCGTGCATTCAAGTCCTCGCCGGTATCGCTGTGGCCTACGTACTGAATCCCGGACCCAAGACCGCCGGGTAGGGCGCTCGGCGAGGTCCTCACCTGGCCGCAGAGCGTCCGCCAGGCCCGTCGTGCCGCACGAGGCCTGGTCACCGTATTCGGCCAGGACGGGAGGCTTGAACCGAGCGCGGACTCCCTGCTCGGCGGCCTCCGGTATCCCGGTATCGGGGCCACCGCCGCCGTCGGACCGTAATACAGGGGCGATCTCGGTAGAATCCCGACTGTGGCCGACCCGAAGTTCGAGATCCAAATGCTGCACGATCGCATCATGGTGCGCCCGGAGAAGGAGTCGGGAGAGCGCCGCAGCAGCGGGGGCATCGTGATCCCGGCGACGGCGGAGCAGAGCAACCGCCTCGTCTGGGGCGAGGTCTGCGGCGTCGGCCACAACGTCCGCACCGTCAAGGTCGGTGACATGGTCCTGTACCACGACGAGGATCAGTTCCAGGTCGAGGTGCAGGGCGAGTTGTACCTCGTGATGCGAGAGCGCGACCTGCACGCCGTCGCCAACGAGCGCCCCGAGTACGGCACCGGCCTCTACCTGTGACCCGCCGGCCTCACAGCGGCAGGGTGAACGCCGAGAGGCGGGTGTAGACGCCCGGATAGCCCGGGCGGGCGCAGCCGTACGCCCAGGAGGTCAGCCCGGCGAGCCGGCCCTGGAGGATGAGCGGTCCGCCGCTGTCGAACTCACAGGTGTCGGCCTTCGGTGAACCCGCGCACACCATGTCCTTCGCGCTGAACGTGTCGCGGCCGTACGCCGCCGTGCACCGCTTGTCCGAGGCGATGGGGATGGCGGCCTCGCGGAGCCGTACGTTGAACAGGTCCCGCTCCGAGGTCGTGCCCCAGCCGAGCACCCGCGCGTCCGTGCCGGGCGGGTAGGTGCCGTACCGGCCGATGAGCGGCAGCGGCAGGCGGTTCACCGGCCGGGCGAGCGTGAGCACGGCCACGTCGTTGTGCTCGACCGTCTCGCCCTGGAAGGACGTCTCACGGAAGTCGGGGTGCACCCAGATCTTCGTGATCCGCACCGCCTCGCCGTCCTTCTTCGACAGGTCGGCGCGGCCGAACACGGCGCTCAGCAGGGTCGGGACCTGACGCAGGAAGCTCACGCAGTGCGCCGCCGTCACGACCTTGTCGGACGCGACGAGCACGCCACCGCAGAACTGCCCGGAGGGCCGGATGAGGAAGGCCGGCGTGCCGATCGCCGCCAGCCACGACGGTGGGGTGGCGAGCGAGCCGCCGACGACCGCGTTCGCCGAGGGGGTCACCAGGCCGGCGCACAGGGCGAGCGCCGACAGGACCACCGCCGCCAAGCGGCGCGGGAACAGGGGCATGGGGGAACACCTCCGTCCGGTGCCGTAAAACCTAACGGCATCGGGCCCCGCCGCGCGAGGGGGGTCGGGCGATCGGGAGTGCGGCCCGGACCGGCACGGCGCGATCGCCGCGGGCGGCGCGATCCGTGACCGCCCAGCGGAGGCCGGGTTCGGTCTGGCGGAATTCGCGGCTGGTGCGCGATGAGATGCGCCCTGGCGAGATCGCTCCGTGGCCGCCGGAAGGCTAGTCGTACCTGCGGCTGGTGCGCGCGGAGATGCGTCCCACGAGCTTGCGCGGGACGAGCTTGCCGAGCCCGACGAGGGTCTTGTACTGCGCGCCGGGGACGCTGACGGTCATGCCGCGCCGGAAGTCGCGCAGCGCGTCGGCCACGACCCGGTCGGCGTCCAGCCAGAACGACTCGGGGACGCCGGACACGTTGATCCCGGCCCGCTCGTGGAACTCGGTGTGCACGAAGCCCGGGCACAGGGCCATGACCCGCACGCCCGGGACGTCCTGCGCGGCGCCCTCGCTGAACGAGACCACCCACGCCTTCGACGCCCCGTACGTGCTGCGCGCGAGGAACGCCGCCACCGATGCGACGTTGATGACGCCGCCGTGGCCGCGCTCGCGCATCCCCGGCAGAGCGGCGTACGTCAGCCGCAGCACCGCCTCGCAGTGGACCCGCAGCATCGTCAGTTCCTCCTCGAGGGGCACCTGGAGGAACCGTCCCCCGCTCCCGAACCCGGCGTTGTTGACGACCAGGTCGGCGCGGCGAGCGGCCTCCTCGCCCTTGGCGAGGCCCTCGTCGGTGGCCAGGTCGGCGACGACGACCTCGGCGTCGCCGTACTCCTCGGCGGCGTGGGCCAGCCGCTCGGCGTCGCGGGCCAGCAGGATCAGGTGGAAGCCGTCGGCGGCGAGCCGGCGGGCGAACGCCGCGCCGATCCCCGCGGTGGCGCCGGTGATGAGGGCCGTAGGCATGATCCAAGGCTAACTTCCGCTCCCTTGCGGGGCGTCAGCGCTGGACCGGCTGGTCCGCGCTCGCTGAGCGTCGCCCGCGAGATCGGGGCCTCGACCCGGTCGGGACCGCGGACCCGGCCTCCGGCGGGGGCGTGCCGCCGGGGCCGGGGACGCCGGGCAGCCGGAGACGCATCAGCGCGCCGCCTCCGGGCCGATTCTCCGCGATCACCTCGCCGGCATGGTGGTCGGCGGCGTTCCGGACGATCGCCAGGCCCAGGCCGGACCCGCTGACCGCGCGTGCCGCCGCCGACCGGTAGAAGCGCTCGAAGACGTACGGCAGGTCGCTGGGCTCGATGCCGGGGCCCTCGTCGGCGACGACGAGTTCGCCGTCACGGAGCACGACCCACACGGTGCCGTCCGGCGGGCCGAACTTCACGGCGTTGTCGAGGAGGTTCGTGACCGCCCGCGCCAGCTCCGGCTCCGCCCCCTCCACGGCCCATGGTTCCAGGTTCACCGAGAACACCGTCGCGGGGGCGCGCAGGCGCACCCGCTCGACGGCATGGTGGACGACCTCGTCGAGCCGTACGGGCTCGCGCCGGCGCGGCGTCTCGTCGTCGCGCGCCAGCTCGACCAGGTCCCCGACCAGGGTGGTCAGCTCCATGAGCTGGGCCTTGACGTCGGCGAGCAGCCGGTCGTGGGTGCCCTGGGGCAGTGGCCGCTCGGGGTGTCGCTGGATCTGGATCAGCAGGTCGATGTTGGTGCGCAGGCTCGTGAGCGGGGTGCGCAGCTCGTGACCGGCGTCGGAGACCAGCTGCCGCTGCCGTTCGCGGGACCGGTTGAGCGCGGCGAGCATGGCGTTGAAGCTGTGCGCGAGCTCGGCGATCTCCCCGCCGCCGGTCACCTCGATCGGCGTGGGGTCCAGGTCCTGCGTCCGGGCGATCCGCCCGGCCGCCCGGGTGAGGTTGCGGATGGGCCGCAGCCCGGCTCCGGCGACGGCGAAGCCGGCGGTGGCGGCGAGGGTCACCGCGCCGAAGCCGAAGATGACGGTCCCGAGCTGGAGCCGCAGGACGGTGCGGTCGACGTCGGCCAGGGAGCGGGCCAGCACGATGACGTTGCCGTCCGGGGCCCGCGTCGTCACGACTCGTACGTGCACGTCGCCGGAGTAGTCGCTGCGCAGCCGGACCTGAGGCCCGGGGCCCGCCGACACCGCGCGCACGTCGGCGGAGTCGACGGGCACGCGGAGCGTCGTGCCCGGCGGCGTCATGACCGAGCCGTCGGGATGGACGATCGCGACGCTGATCCCCATCGAGGCGAGCAGGCGGCCGTCGTGCCGGTCGCCCGGCCGGTCGTCCGGCGAGTGGGCGAACGACTGGGCCTGGGTGGTGAGGGTCTGGTCGATCTGGTTGCGCAGTTCGTTCTGCAGCAGCGTGTCGGCGGCGAACGCCACGATGACGATCGCCAGGATGACGGCGCCGGCCGCCAGCAGGGCCACGCGGGACCGCAGCGACAGCCGGCGCGGGGACGGGAGTCTCATCGGAGGGCGTACCCGACTCCCCGGACGGTGTGGATCACCCGGGGCGCGCCGTGCTCTTCGGTCTTGCGCCGTAGATAGCCGATGTAGACGTCGAGGGAGTTGGACGAACGCCCGAAGTCGTACCCCCAGACCTCCTCCAGGATCCGGGAGCGTTCCAGCACGTGCCGAGGGTTGCGCATCATCAGCTCGAGGAGGTCGAACTCCGTCCGCGTGAGTTCGAGCGGCCGTTCGCCACGGCAGGTCTCCCGGGTGGTCAGGTTCATGGTGAGGTCGCCGAAGCGCAGGACCTCCTCGCGGGGTCCGTCGCCGTCGTCGAATCCGCGCGACCGCCGCAGCAGCGCGCGCAGGCGGGCCAGGAGTTCCTCCAGCTCGAAGGGCTTGGTGAGGTAGTCGTCGGCGCCCGCGTCCAGGCCGGTCACGCGGTCGTCGAGGTCGACGCGGGCGGTGAGCATCAGGATCGGGATGTCGTCTCCGCGCCGCCGCAACATCCGGCAGGCGCCCAGCCCGTCGAGGTTCGGCATCCTCACGTCGAGGATCAGGACGTCGGGCCGGGCGGCGTCGACCGCCTCGAGGGCGCCGATGCCGTCCTCGGCGAGCTCGACCTCACAGCCGTTGAACCGCAGCACACGCTCCAGAGCGGAGCGCACCGCGGGGTCGTCGTCGGCCACCAGGATCCGTGCGGAAGCCACCATGCGGACAGCCTGGGCAGTCGCCGTGATCCGACCATGAAGCGAACATGAGACCCGCCTGAGATCCCGTACGGGGTCGCGCCCCTGGCCGGAACCGGCCCATCACCTTGATCCGATGCTCGGCCGGTGTGACAGTGCGCGCGTTCTGACAACTCCTGAGATGGGAGATGACCGTGCGCGACAGGATCCGGCCATGGGCCCGGTGGGCGGTGATCCCGGCGTTCGTCCTCGTCGCCGGCCTCACCGCCCCGGCGCATGCGGCGCCGACGGCGAAGGCGACCGGCGAGGACTGTGAAGAGCCCGCGGTGAAGGCGGCCAAGGCCGCGACGACCAGAGTTCTGAAGGATGAGGAACCGGAGGAGTGCGGGCCGCTCGCCCCGGGCGAGTGGAAGGCGCGCCAGGACCTGTCCGGCGGTGCCGGGCTGCCGGAGCAGGCCCTGCTGACGGCGGCCGGCCAGGCCCGCCGGATCCGGTCCGTCGGGCACTGGACCTCCGAGGGGCCCACGAACATCGGCGGGCGGGTCACGGGCGTCTCCGTCGACCGTACGGGGGCGGTCTTCATCACGGCGGCCAGCGGCGGCGTCTGGAAGAGCACCGACCGGGCCACGACGTTCCGGTCGGTGTGGCCGGACGACTACCCGCAGGCCACCGGCGCCACGGTCGCCGCTCCGGACGGGTCCGTCTACGTCGGCACCGGCGAGGCGAACCCCGGCGGCGGCTCGCTCACCTACGAGGGCGATGGGATCTACCGGACCACGGACGGCGGCCGTACCTGGAAGAACCTCGGCCTGCGTCACTCGGCCACGATCGGGCGGATCGCCGTCGACCCGACGAACCCGAAGCGGATCTTCGTGGCGGCCACCGGGTCGCTGTTCCGCCCGGGCGGGGAGCGCGGCGTCTACCGGACCACCGACGGCGGCCGTACGTGGCAGCGGGTGCTCGCCGGGGCGAACGCCTGGACCGGCGCGGTCGACCTGGCGATCGCGCCGGACCGGCCGGACACCGTGTACGCGACCCTCTGGGACCGGCAGCGCACGCCGAGCCTGCGCCGGTACGGCGGGCCGGGTTCGGGGCTGTACCGCTCCACCGACGGCGGCGCGCACTGGACGCGGCTGGAGAACGTCACCAAGCTCACCCCCGGCGATACGACCGGCCTGAAACCCGACCCGAGCTTCAGCCGCTCCGGGGTGGCCGCCGCGCCCGGCGGTCGGGTGTACGTCCGCACCGCGACGTGGGGCGCGTACGGCGACGAGAAGGGCTTCTACGTCTCCGACGACGGCGGGAACTCCTTCACCACGGGCGGCGCGCCCGAGGCCGCGCTCGGCTGGTGGGGCGGCGAGGTCTGGGTCGACCCGGCGAACCGGGACCACCTCCTCGTCCCCGGGGAGTTCCTCCGGGAGTCCAAGGACGGCGGCAAGACGTGGACCAACGACACCGGCACGCACGTCGACCACCACGCGATCGCCTGGGACCCGACCAAGCCGGGCCGGGTCTACGAGGGCAACGACGGCGGCGTCTACCGCTCGGACGCGAACGCGGCGGCCGGCAGCTGGACGCACGCGGCGTACGAGCCGTGGACGCAGTTCTACAGCGTCGCGGTGAGCGCGCAGGACCCGACGCGCATCACCGGCGGCGCCCAGGACAACGGATCGAACCGCACCTGGGGCGGTGACCGCTGGAACTCCTGGTACGACGGCGACGGCGAGCAGAACCTCATCGACCCGCGGAACCAGAACCGCGTCTATGCCTGCTACCAGTACGGTAACTGCGCCCGCTCCCTCGACGGCGGCGACCACACCACCGATCTCACGGTCGCGACGGCCGACGACGATCGGTTCAACTGGTTCAGCCCGCTGGAGTTCGCCACCGACGACCCCGACGTCACCTACCTCGGCGGGAACCGGCTCTTCCGGTCGACGGACGGCCTGCACTTCACGCCGATCAGCCCCGACCTGACCGGCGGGCCCGGCGACGACCCGGTCTACCCGTTCGGGACGCTGACCTCGGTGCAGGCCACCGGCGACCGGATCCTGGCCGGCACCGACGACGGCCGCGTGCAGCTGACCGGCGACGCCGGGCGGACGTGGACGCCGCTGCTGGCCGGGAAGCAGTGGGTGACCCGCGTCCGGTTCGACGGGGCGCGCATCGTCGTCACCCTGTCCGGCTACCGCGCCGGCACCGGCGGCGGCAACGTGCTCACGTCGTCCGACGGCGGCCGTACGTGGAGCGACATCACCGGCAACCTGCCGACGGCCCCGGTCAACGACGTGATCATCGGTCCGCGCGGCGTACTGGTCGTCGCCACGGACGCCGGCGTCTTCGCGGGCCTCGGGAAGCGCTGGATCCGGCTCGGCAGCCTGCCGCTGGCCGCGGTCACCGACATCGAGTTCAAGGCCGGGAGGCTGTACGCGGCGACGTTCGGCCGTGGCGTCTACAGCATGCCGCTCACCCCGGCGCTGCTTCGCCAGGTCGGCTGATCGGAAGGGGTAAGTGATCCGATCAATACTCGCAGAACCAGTCATTTTGGGATAGAAGTATTGATCGGCGGGATAATTGGTCCTACCTTTAGGGCGTCTCTTGACCCTGGAGGGCCGATGCCCCGTTTCTTCCGCCTTCGTACGCCCGGGTCCCGGGTCGTCGCCGCCGAGCCGCCGCGATCCCGGGCCCCGGGCGTACTGTTCCTCACCGCCGCACTGACCGCCCTCGCGACCGCCGGAGCGCTGCAGGCCGGGGTGCCCGCAGCACAGGCGGCGTCCCAGGACGTGTACGTCTCCCCGGCAGGCTCCGACCACGCTCCGGGCACGGCCGTACGCCCCGTCCGGACCCTCGAACGCGCTCGTGACCTGGCCCGGTCCCGGCACCTGGCCGGGGACCTGACCGTGCACCTCGCGCCCGGCGTCCACCGGCTGTCCCGGCCCCTCGAACTCGACGCCGGAGACTCCGGCCGGGACGGCCACCGGATCATCTGGCAGGGCTCGCCCGGCACCGTGATCAGCGGCGGACGCCGGGTCACCGGCTGGCAGCCCGGCCCGAACGGCGTCTGGTCCGCGCCCGCCCCGGGCGGGCTCGGCAACACCCGGCAGCTGTACGTCAACGGCGTCCGCGCGCAGCGCGCCGGCGGAAAGGTCCCGGTCACCCTCACGGCGACCGACACCGGGTACACGGCGTCGGCCGACACGCTCGCGAAGTGGCGGAATCCAGGGGACGTCGAGTTCGTCTACACCGCCGGCGAGAAGCTCTGGAACGCCGAGCGCTACGGCCTCGGCCAGTGGACCGAGCCGCGCTGCCCGATCGCCTCCGCCTCCGGCACGACGATCACGATGGCCCAGCCGTGCTGGGACAACTCGATGAAGCGGGTCATCTTCCCCGACATCCCCGGCCGTACGGTCAACATGGTCGGGCCCGGCACGCTCACCAACGGCAGCCTGCCCGCGTACGCCGAGAACACCCTCGAACTGCTCGACCAGCCGGGGGAGTGGTACCTCGACCGCAGCCGGCACCGCGTCTACTACAAGCCCCGGGCCGGGCAGGACCTGCGCCGCGCGGACGTCGAGGTCCCGGCGATCGAGAAGCTGATCGACGCGAACGGCGTCCACGACGTGGCCTTCCGCGGCCTCCAGTTCTCCTACGCGACCTGGCTGACGCCGTCGAGCCCGGAGGGCTTCTCCGAGATCCAGGCCGGCTACACCGTCACGGGGAAGACCGGGTACGCCACGCAGGGCCTGTGCCAGTTCGTCGCCGGCGGCACCTGCCCGTACGCCTCCTGGACCAAGGAGCCGGGCAACATCTCGGTCACCGGGGAGCGCGTGGAGTTCAGCGACAGCGTCTTCACCCACCTCGGCGCGGCCGGTCTGGAGTTCGGCACCGGCGCCAAGGACGCGGTCGTCCGCGGGAACGTCTTCACCGACATCTCCGGCAACGGCGTCGAGATCGGCGGGGTCGACAAGCCGCAGGCCGACGACGCCGGCACCACCCGCGGCAACACGGTGGAGGACAACCACCTGTACGGGCTGCCGCGTGAGTTCCACGGCGGCGTGGCCATCATCAACGGCTACAGCCAGAACGACACGATCGCGCACAACCAGATCGACGACGTCGCGTACTCGGCGATATCGATGGGCTGGGGCGGCTGGCCCGACAAGATCAGCAAGCCGGCCACGCCCAACGTCTCCCACGACAACGCCGTCCGCGACAACCTCATCTTCAATTACATGCAGCTGCTCGACGACGGCGGCGGCATCTACACCCAGGGCATCACCGGCACGTCCATCGCGGACGGCGAGAAGGTCACCGGGAACGTCATCCACGACCAGTGGGGCCTCGGCAAGAACGTCTACACCGACAACGGCTGCACGTACGAGACGATCGAAGGGAACGTGCTGTACAACGCGGCGTACGCGAACGTCGCCAGCCGGCACACCGACTACCGCGACGCCCTCGGCAACAACGACCCGACACTCGTCAAGGGCAACTACTGGCAGCAGGGCGACCCGGACAGCGACAACAAGGGCCTGGTCACCCAGGGCAACCACATCCTGTCCGACCCGTCGAAGGCTCCGGCCGACATCGTGACCAACGCGGGCCTGGAGCCGAAGTACCGCGGGATCCTCGGCGTCCGGGTGCCGACCGCGCCCGAGGCCCCGGGACGCGTCGCCACCTTCGCCGCCGACGGCAAGGTGTACGTCGCGTGGAACCCCGCCTCCGACGGCGCGGCGCCCACCTCGTACACGGCGACCGCGTCAGGCGGGAAGAGCGTCACGATCGGTGCCGCCGACTTCCGGCGCACCGGCTACGCCGTCATCGACGGGCTGACGAACGGCACGCCGTACACGGTGACCGTCACCGCCCGGGGCGCCTCGGGCGTCAGCGTCCCCTCGCTGCCGTCCGCCGCCGTCACGCCCGGGCCGGGCGCGGGTACGCTCGCCGCCGCTCCGACGAGCCTCAAGGCGCGGGCGAGCGCCGACGCGGTCGCGCTGCAGTGGACCCCGCCGACCGTCATCGGTGACACACCGGTGATCGGCTACACGGTGAGCGTCTCCGACGGCCGTACGGTCGCGGTGCAGGGCCGCGACACGCTGATCAGCCAGCCGACGGCCAAGGCACTGCTCCGGGTGGTGAACGGCCTGCAGCCGGGCACGAAGTACACCTTCACCATCGCCGCCGTCACGGCCACCGGCACCGGTGCGCCCGCGTCGGTCACGGCGACGACGCCGACCGGCTGAGGCAGCGAGGCGACCACAAGCCACGAGGGCCGCCCCCCGGGGAAAGGGGGGCGGCCCTCGGAAGGCGTGAGGCCGCAGTCTACTTGCGCACGATCATGCAGGCGTCGCCCTTGTAGTCCTTTTTCGACTCCGTCGGTGAGACGCCGATGTGGAGCACGGTTTTGTCGGCGACCGCGGGCCGGTCGGCCCGCCCCGTTCGCGCTGCTCCCAGGCTCGCGCCTCGCTCAGGCGAGGCAGCGCAGGGCGTCGCGGAGGTCCGCGTCGAGGGGGTGGCCGTCGGGGAGGCGGCCCACGGTGGCCTCGACGAACTCGGCCGGGGTCAGCCGGCCCAGGCCGCGGGGTGTGCGCACGACGAGGTCGCCGTCGTCGTCCTCCTCGACCTCGACGTCGGCCTCCTGCTCCTCCAGGGCGAACCGGCCGACCGCGACGCGCCAGGCCGTACGCTCCCGGGCGTCCTCGACCGGCACGCCGACGTCGTCGCCGTGCGTGGCGTACTCGGACGCGTAGTGGAAGGCCTGCAGGCCGACGGGGTACGCCCCGGCCATCGTGGCCAGCGTCGCGTCGCGCCCCAGCGCGCGCATCCGTCGGCGGGTGTCGCCGTTCCGGGTGCGCCACTCGTCCAGCACCTCGGCGATGGGGAGATCGCGCCGGGTGCGGACCGTCCAGTCGTTGAAGTCCACCAACCCGGCGACGCCGTTCTTCTCCAGCCGGGACCAGAGCGCGTCGAGGCCGTCGTCGAGGCAGGCGTGGTTGTAGTCCTCCCCGCCCGCCAGGTGGGCGAGGACGTCGCGGACCGTCCATCCCTCGCAGCGGGACGGCCGCATCCACTCCTCGTCGCTCAGGCCGCTGAAGTAGCGGTCGAGGCGCTCGGCCTCGGTGTCGAAGACGGCGAACGGGTCGAGATCATCGAGTGCGGTCACGCCCGTCCTCCTGCCCCGGCGACGGCGGAACATTCCACGGTGCCTCAGCGGTGGTAGTGGAAGCCGACGCCGTACTTTCCAATCTTGGTGGACCTGCTCACCTTGACGGCGGTGAGGGTGAAGCCTCCGACCGTGATGGACTGCGGGGTCTCCGACGCCGTGAACCTGCGCTCGGCGTGGCCGGTGACGTCGGTCACGACCACCTTCACCCGCCCGGCCTTGAGCGCGCCGGTCTTCACTCGGAGGCCGCCCGCCGTCTTGGCCGTGCCGACCGCCTGCCACCACGACGCCGCCTTGGTGTGCCGCTTGGCGGCCTTCTGGGACGCGGTGGCGTGCGGGGACGGAGACTTCTTCCGGGCGGCGCCCTGCTCGCGCCGCGCCGCGCCGGCCGGGTCGCTGCAGCCCGCCAGCAGCCCGACCGCGACGATCAGAGCCGGAAGGCGTACGCCTCCGCGCATTCTTCCTCCTCGTTGAACGACGGCAAAACCTTAGTCGCCGCCGGAGGGTCCCGTGGACCGTCCGCCCGTGCCCGCCCGCGGCCGGCGCAGGGGAGCGTTCCGCTCGTACCCGCCCGCGACCAGCGCGGAGGCGTCTGGCGGCGGTCCGGGCCACCGCCTACAGTCGGCAGTGAAGGTGATCGACGCTTTTCCGAGATCCGGAGTGGAGATGCCCTACTACCGAGCCGTCGGGGAGATCCCCCGCAAACGGCACATCCAGTTCCGCAGACCTGACGGCGGGCTGTACGCCGAGGAGTTGATGGGGGAGGAGGGGTTCTCCTCGGACTCCTCGCTGCTCTATCACGTGCATCCGCCCACCGCCATCGTCAAGAGCGAGGGCGTGGACGTTCCGGCCCACGCCACGGGTGTGAGGCCGAACCATCCGCTGCTGCCACGGCATTTCAAGGCGCACGAGATCAAGACCGGCGGCGATCCGGTGCTCGGGCGGCGGCTGCTGGTGGGCAACGACGACGTCCGCATCTCGTACGTGGCCGCCGATACGGACGGCGAGCTGTACCGCAACTCGGTCGGGGACGAGTGCGTGTACGTCGAGGCGGGCCGGGCGCGGCTCGAGTCGACGTACGGGGCCCTCGACGTCGGACCCGGCGACTACGTCGTCATCCCGACCGGGACGATCCATCGCTTCGTGCGCACCGAGCCGGCCGCACCGCTGCGTCTGATGGTCTTCGAGGCGTCGGGGCACATCCGGCCGCCGAAGCGCTACCTGTCGCAGTACGGCCAGTTCCTGGAGCACGCGCCGTACAGCGAGCGCGACCTGCGGGGACCGGTCGAGCCGCTGGTCCAGGAGGGCGAGGACGTGCCCGTGCTCGTCCGTACCCGCGCCGGCCTGTCGCGCCTGACCTACCGGCACCATCCGCTCGACGTCGTGGGCTGGGACGGCTGCCTCTACCCGTTCGTCTTCAACATCGCCGACTTCGAGCCGATCGTGAAGCGCACGCACGCTCCACCGCCGGTGCACCAGACGTTCGAGGGTCCGAACTTCGTCATCTGCTCGTTCTGCCCGCGGCCGCTCGATTTCGACGACGCGGCCATCCCCATTCCGTATAACCATCACAACGTCGACTCCGACGAGATGATGTTCTACGTGGGCGGGGATTACACCGCGCGCCGTGGCTCGGGAATCGACATCGGGTCGATAAGCCTGCACCCGTCCGGGTTCACGCACGGGCCGGCGCCGGGCTCCGTCGAAGGCGTAATCGAGGCGGTCCGAAAAGGCCATAAGACCACCACCGAAACGGCCGTGATGATCGACACGTTCCGGCCGCTGAACATCGGCGGTGAGGCCCTGTCCGTCGAGGCGTCCGATTACGCCTGGACCTGGGCGCGCTGATCCGCCCGATCCCTGGAGGATCGCCGGAGATGCCGAGGCGGTCGCGGCCCGAACCGGCCATTGGCGGCCTTCTCGGCATTTCCGGTCGCCGTCGCTAAAACTGTTTATCGAATATCTCGGGAGTAACGGCTGGAGTTACCCGGCCGCACGCGGTGATCGCATAATTACCGAGTGTGATCGCAGATCTTCCGGGTAGTAGACGCAATGGATCCAACGGGCCGCCGATA
Organism: Actinoallomurus sp. NPDC050550; assembly: GCF_040655075.1. Lineage (NCBI taxonomy): Bacteria > Bacillati > Actinomycetota > Actinomycetes > Streptosporangiales > Thermomonosporaceae > Actinoallomurus > Actinoallomurus sp. NPDC050550. The sequence continues at coordinate 118,412 of NZ_JBFAJC010000001.1, forward strand.
AAGGCGCTTCCAAGGATTCGCGCGACGCAGTTCCTGCTACCTCGGAAACGGAGATCTGCATGCGGAAGATGTACGCGCTCGGAACGGGAACGATGGCTCTCGCGGCAGTGGTCGCCACCGGCCTCGCGGCCCACGCGGACAAGGGCGCTCCCGCTCCGGCGCCCGCCGCCCACAGCAAGACGGCGGCCCTGCCCGCCGGGTACCAGATCGTCGCCCTTCCCAACGCGAACGTCCCGAACTTCCAGCGGCGTGTGCTCTTCTGCCCGGCCGGCAAGCGCGTCCTCGGCGGCGGCGCCGAGGCGCGGGGCAACGACGCGATCCTCGTCGGCAGCTTCCCGACCGACGACGGCCGTGGCTGGATCGCCCTCGGCCGGCAGAACGGCTACTCGACGGTCGGGATCAGCGTCTACGCGATCTGCGCCTCCTGAGCTCGCCGCGGATCTCCGGCCTTTCACGACGCGGTGAACCGCCGGGATCCGCGTAAGGCGCGGCGCCGGCCGCCCGTTCCCGGGTGGCCGGCGCTCGCAATCTCGCGTCCCCAAATCGAGAGGCCCACGATCCGCGTGAAATCCGGCGCCGGCCGCCCGTTTCCCGGGCGGCCGGCGCTTCCGTTCGAAGAACTCCTCAGGTCAGGACGGGCACCGCCGCGAGCAGTGTCCGGGTGTACTCGTGCTGCGGCGACTCGTACAGCTCGTCCACGTCGGCCAGCTCGACCAGCGTGCCGTCGCGCAGCACCGCGACCCGGTCGCTCACCTGGCGGATCACCGCCAGGTCGTGGGACACGAAGACGATGGTCAGGCCGTAGTCCTCCTGCACGTCCCGGAGCAGTTCGAGGATCTGCGCCTGCGTCGAGACGTCGAGCGCGGAGACGGGTTCGTCGCAGACCAGCAGCGTGGGCCGCAGGGACAGCGCCCGCGCGATCCCCATCCGCTGGCGCTGCCCGCCGGAGAACTCATGCGGGTACCGGTCGTGCCGCGCGGCATCCAGGCCGACGCGCTCCATCAGCTCCCGCGCCGTCCGGCGGGCCTCCCCGTCGAGGACGCCCCGCACCCGGAGCGGGTCGGCGATGCTGTCGCCGACCGTGTGCCGGGGGTTCAGCGAGGACATCGGGTCCTGGAACACCATCTGCAGGTCGCGCCGGACGGGGCGCAGCCGCTTCTCGGGCAGCCCGGTGATCTCCTGGCCGTCGAACACGATCCGGCCCGAGGTCGGGGCGAGCAGCCCGACCATCATCCGCACGAGCGTCGTCTTGCCACAGCCGCTCTCCCCGACGACGCCGAGCGTCTCGCCGCGCCGGACGTCCAGGGACACCTCGTCGACGGCGCGCGCGACGTCGCGGCGCAGCCCCCGGCCCGGCCGGCGGAACTCCCGCGTGAGGTCCGTGACGGTCAGCAGGGGCTCGCCGGGCTCGCGGCGGGCGGCCCGGGGCGCGTCGAGGCGGGGGACGGCCTCCAGCAGGCCACGGGTGTACGGCTGCGCCGGGGCGCGCAGCACGTCGTGCACCGGGCCGCGCTCGACCGCCCGGCCCCGGTGCATGACCAGCACCTCGTCGGCCGACCGCGACACGACGCCGAGGTCGTGCGTGACGAGCAGCAGCGCCATGCCCGTGTCGGCCCGCAGCTCGTCGAGCAGGTCGAGGATCTGCGCCTGCACGGTGACGTCCAGCGCGCTGGTCGGTTCGTCGGCGACCAGGATCTCCGGTTCGCAGGCGAGCGCCATCGCGATGAGGGCCCGCTGCCGCATGCCGCCGGAGAACTCGTGCGGTCGCGCCCGGGCCCGCCGCGCGGCGTCCGGGATGCCGACCCGGTCGAGCACCTCCACCGCCCGCGCCCACGCGGCCTTCCGGCCCGCGCCAGCGTGGGCGCGGTACACCTCGGCGATCTGGTCGCCGATCCGGTAGTACGGGTCCAGCGCAGACATCGGATCCTGGAAGATCATCGCGATGCGGCGCCCCCGCACCCCACGGAGCCCTTCATCATCGAGCACGTTCACGTCCACGGGCTCCGGACCGTCTCCGCCCAGGAGGATCCGGCCGGTGACCCGCGCCCCGGTGCGCCGATGCAGGCCCAGGAGGGCGAGCGCCGTCGTGCTTTTGCCCGACCCGGACTCTCCGACGACGCCCAGCGCGCCGCCGGCGGCCAGGTCGAAGGACACCCCGTCGACGGCGCGGAGCACGCCATCGCCCGAAGGGAACTCGACGGTCAGATCGCGCACCGACAGGACGACGCCCCCACTGCCCTCACCGGTCACGACAGGACCATCCTGCCGCTGACCCCGGCGTACGGCAGGGTCGACGTCCCCACTGCCCTCGCCGGCCACGCCAGGGCCGTCTGCCGTTGACCCCGCCGTACGTCCCCGCGCCCTTCGCCGGTCACGCCAGGACCACCCTTCGATCGACCGCCGCGTACAGCAGGTCGGCGACGGTGTTGGCCAGGACGACGGCCAGGCCGGCGGTCAGCGTCAGGCCCGCCACGACCGGCAGGTCGACGTTGTTCGACGACTGGACGATCAGCTGGCCGATGCCGGGCAGCCCGAACAGCGTCTCAGTGAGCATGGCGTTCACCAGGACGACGCCGAACTCCACCGCGTTGATCGAGATCAACGGGGTCAGCGCGCCGCGCAGCGCGTGCCGCCCGACGACGCGGCGTTCGGGCAGCCCGTACGCGCGGAAGGTGCGGATGTGGTCCTCCGACAGGGTCTCGAGCATGCCGGTACGCGTCAGCCGCGTGAAGATCGCGGACTGCAGGATGGTGAGCGTCAGCCACGGCAGGATCAGGTTCTGCGCCCAGGCGATCGGGTCGTCGGTCAGCGGCACGTACACCGGGAAGTCCAGCCACTGCAGCCAGCCGCAGAACACCATGAGGAGCAGCAGGCCGCTCACGAACACCGGAGTGCCGAGGCCGCCGAGCACGAAGACGGTGATCAGCCGGTCGGTGAGCCGCTTCTCCCGCAGGGCCGACACCAGCCCGAGAGACACTCCGGTGATCGTCCAGAGCACGATGGCGCCCGCGGTCAGCGACAGCGAGACCGGGAGCCGCTGGGCGATCAGCGACAGGACGGGCAGGTCGGTCTGGAACGAGTACCCCAGGCAGGGCGCCGCGCAGTGGGTGACGTCCGGCCCGGAGCTGTAGTCCCGGCCGACGACCAGGCCCTCCAGGAAGTGCCAGTACTGGGCGGTGATCGGCTCGTCGAGGCCGAGCTTGTGGTGGACGACGGCGAGCTGAGCGCCGTCGCAGCCCTTCCCGCAGACGAGGACCGCCGGATCGGCGGGGATGGCGTAGAAGATGCCGTAGACGACCGCCGTCATCACGACCAGCAGCACCAGGAGGCTGCCGAGGCGGCGCAGCAGATAGATGGTCATCGGCCGCCTCGCAGTGACGCCTTCGGATCCAGGGCGGCGCGTATCCCGTCGGCGAGCAGCGTGAACGCCAGCACGGCCGTCAGCAGCGACAGGCCCGGCACCAGCACGTACATCGGATCGGCCCGGAACCAGGTGGTGGCGGTCGACAGCATCTGCCCCCACGAGGAGGTCGGCGGGTGCACGCCCACGCCGAGGAAGGACAGCCCCGCCTCGGAGACCATGTTCGCCGGCAGGAGGATCGCCGCGTACGTGAGGACCTGCGGCAGCGCGCCGGGCAGGATCTCGCGCCGGGCGATCCGCGCCGGCGACGCGCCCGACAATCGGGCGGCGGCGACGTAGTCGCGGGTCTTGAGGGACAGCACCTGCCCGCGGGTCAGCCGGGCCGTGCCGCCCCAGTTGAACAGGCCGATGACCAGCATCAGCAATGCCGGCCGGGGGAACGACTGCGGCACGATCGCCAGCAGCGCGATCGCGAACATCAGCTGCGGGAACGAGATGGACAGGTCGATCAGCCGGCCCAGCGTGGCGTCGGCGATCCGCCCGCCGAACCCTGCGGCCAGCCCGATCGCCACCCCGAGCAGCAGCTGCACGCCCAGCGTCCCGAAGGCGACGGTGAAGGAGATCCGGGCGCCGTACAGCGTGCGCGCGAACAGGTCGCGGCCGGTGGTCGGCTCCACGCCCAGCCAGTGGTCCGCGCCGACGCCGCCCAGGGCGCCGTGCGGCACGCCGCCGCGCGCGGAGTCCAGCAGCTGGGGATGGAACGTCGTCGTGTCCTGGCCCTCCAGCGCGGCCAGCAGCGGGGCGAAGACGGCGGCCAGGATGAGGACGACCGTGACGACGAGGCCGGCCATGGCGGGCCGGTCCGACCGCAGTCGCCGCAGCATTTGACGGGCGCGCGTCGGCGGCCCGGACGCGGCGACGTCCGGACCGCCGATGTCCGTGACGAGCTCGGTCACGCCGCTGCCCGGCCGCGGCGAGACGACGGCGACGGCGGCGTGCCCGACCGCGTCCTACGGTGGCCTGTCATTTGACGGACACCATGGCCGGGTCGTACGAGCCGCGCCACTGATCGAGGTAGGTGTTCTTGACGTTCTTGCCGTAGAGCCGCAGGTAGATCGGGTGGAACAGCGGCACGGTGAGCGCCTGCCTCCCCAGCTCGGCGTCGAGGGCGCCCCAGCGGGGCCGGGCCTGGACCGGGTCGGAGATCTTGTTGATCGCGTCGAACTCGGCGTTCACCTTGGGGTCGTCGTACTGCGCGAAGTTGAAGTTGCCGCCGTCCGTGAGGATCTGCCGCCCGTCGAAGATCGGGGCGAGGAACGGCCCGCCGGTCGGCCAGTCCGCGCCCCAGCCGGACAGGAAGATGCCCGGCTCGGTGGCCGGCTTGGTCTGGACGGAGCGGTAGCTCGCCTGGTCGTACGCCTTCAGCTTCACCGTGATGCCCGCCTGCTTGAGGGCCTCCTGCACCGCCGTGGCCACGGCGGGCCCGTCCTGGTGGGAGTCGCTGTTGCGATGCGCCAGCGTGATCGTCAGGTTCGGCTGCCCCGCCTGGGCCAGCAGCTCCTTCGCCTTCGCCGGGTTACCCGTGGGCCCGGCGGGGAAGGCGTCGTACGCCTGATAGCCGAAGGCCTCCTGGTCGGGCAGGAACGTCGTCGCTGATGCGGCGAGCGAGCTGCCGCCGACCGCGTTGACGGCCGCCTGCCGGTTGACGGCGTAGGAGATCGCCTGCCGCACGCGGACGTCGTCGAACGGTTTGATCTTCGTGTTGAACGCGATGTAGTTCGTGTAGCCGAACTGGCCGCGCACGGTGCGCTTCTTCAGGTTCGGGTCACTGGAGATGCGGGCCAGCTCGGCCGGGCTCAGGTCGGTGTCCGTGGTGATCGCGTTCGCGTCCTTGCCGGCGCTCGTGCTGAGCCGCTGGTTGATCACCGCCGAGCTGAGACCGTACGTCGCCTCGATCCGGTCGGGGCAGGCGAGCCGCTGGTCGTCGGCGGTCCGCGACCAGTTGGGGTTGCGGACGAGCGTCAGGTTCTTGTCCTGCACGTGGGTCTGCACCTTGTACGGACCGCTGGAGATCGGGTGCTTCTCGAACGCGGTGCCGCCGTCCTTGGCCTTCGGGACCGGGGCGAACTGCGTGGCCGTCGCGACATAGGGGAAGTCGCCCTCGGGTTTGCGCAGCTTGAAGATGATCGTCTTGTCGTCGGGCGTCTGGATCGAGTCGAGCTCCTTGCCCTTGTACGGGCCCTGGTAGTCGGCGCCGCCGACCAGCCAGTCGCGCAGGTACGGGATGCCGCCCGTCAGCTCGGGCGCGAAGGAGCGCTCCACGCCCCACTTGACGTCCTTCGAGGTGATGGGCGTCCCGTCCTCGAACTTCAGGCCGTCCCGGAGGTGGTAGGTCCAGGTCTTGGCGTCGTCGCTGGGCTTGCCGGTGTCGGTGGCGAGGTCGGGGGTCACGGTGGTGCCCGCCTGGCCGGGCACCCGCTTGCGGGTGGTCAGCGTGCGGAAGACGAGGGAGGGGACCGCGCCGCCGCCGGAGGTGTAGATCCGCGCCGGGTCGAAGTGCTCGTCCGTCGCCGAGTCCTGGTCGAGGATGTACAGCGTCCCGCCCTGGCAGTTCTTCGGGTCGAACGCCGCGCCGCCGGAGGACGAGGTCGAGCCGCTGGACGAGCACGCCGACACGGCGGCCAGAACGGCGGCGGCGGTGAGCAGGACGGGGACTTTTCGCATCATCGGGGGTTCTCATTCCGGGGGAGCGGCGACGCCGCCTGGGGTGGGCGGGCCTGGAGCAATATATACTTTCTGGGTAGGAAATATGAAGATTCTTGCCATGGCGAAGCCTGACAACCATGTTCCGTCGCGGTCCGATCCATGGTCAACTAGGGGCGTGCCGGATCGCCTCGAGCGCGACCGGCACGCGCGCACCCGGCGATCAGGGTGACGTCGGCGAATGGAGCGCGATGAATCCGCGGTGGGAGGCCTGGGACCTGCTGGACGGTGAGTACGACGTCCGCGTGCTGGAGCCGTCCCCGCCCACCGTGGCGACACCGCCCTGGTACGCCGACGATCCCCTCGAAGGCCCGTACGGCGCCAAGCTGGTCACCCCCGTGTCCGGGCTCGGCCGCACCTGGGACGACCTGGCCCGGGAGCGCCCCGAGCTGGCGGTCTTCTGCGCGGACCGCTGGCTGGGCGCCTGGCGCCGGCTGGCCCCGCTGCCCCGGGAGTTCGCCGCGACCCGCCGGACGCTGCACGCCCTCGGCGAGCACGTCGTGGCCGCGGCCCGGTACGCCGCCAACGGCAAGATCGGCCTGCGGTTCACCCGGGGCGGCTTCGGCACCCCGTTCTTCGGCGCCGACCGGCAGGTCCGCGTGGAGGCCGGCCGGCTGGTCGTCGACGACGCCTCGCACGCCCCGAAGACCCTCGGCGAGGCCGCCGGCCTGGCCGGGATCCCGCTGGGGATGCCCGCGGACGTCTACACGCCCCAGACGCCGGCCGACCCCGACCTGCCGCTCACGGTGAGCCCGCCCGCCGCCGGCGCGCTCGGCGCGTGGTACGGCTTCGCCTGGTCGGTGCTGGAGCAGCTGCGCCTCGACGTCCGCCCGCACGACCCGAGCCGCGTGCAGCTGTGGCCGGAGCACTTCGACGCCGCCCTCGACGCCGGCGACGAGGCCGCCGGACGGCGGGCCTCGTTCGGCGCGTCCCCCGGCGACGGCGAGCATCCGGAGCCGTACCTTTACGTCGCCCCCTGGACGAAGCGGACGGGCGCGTTCTGGAACGACGACGCGTTCGGCGGCGCGTCCCTCCCGTACGCCGCGCTCCTGACCGCCGACGACCAGCGCGCCGCGGTGCTCGGCTTCTTCCGTCAGGGCCTCGACGCGCTGGCGGACTGACCCGTCCTGTGTTTTGTCCGGGTTCGACGCGTCGGCCCCGTAAGTCCCTGGAACGCGTCATCATCGCGTCCGGACATCGGCATGTCCGGTCAAGCATCCGCTTTGCCGGTTAAAGAAAACCGCCGCTTCCACTTCACGGGCCGTCGCGACGGGTAACCGAATTGCCGGGGCACATTGGGCGGCCTCGGGAGAAGACGTTCCCGGCTCGCGGACGCAGGGCATGACGGCGAACCACGCGTGCGTCCGTACGTGCCCTCCTACGTCACCGGGGGAAAGGAACGGACAATGCGTAACGGAGTCATTGCCGCCGGAGTGCTGGCCTTGGGCCTGCTCGGCTCGGCCTGTGGCGAGGGCAGCAAGACCACGCCGGAATCGCAGGGCGGAGGGGGACCGTACGCCCAGCCGACCAGCCCGGCGGCCTCTCCTCCTGGGGCGTCCCCAACGGAGTCCCCGGCGGCGTCCCCGACCGAGTCGCCAACGGCGATGCCATCCGCACCCGCCGGCGCCGCGGTCGTGAACTCCAAGAAGACCAGCCTGGGCACGATCCTGGTCGACGGTACGGGCAAGACGCTCTACATGTTCGAAAAGGACAAGGGGCAGGGCGGCAAGTCCCAGTGCACGGGCGCCTGCGCCAAGGAATGGCCGCCGTTCGTCGCGGGCGGCGCGGCCGCGTCGCCCGGCGGATCGCCCGGCGCGTCGCCCGGCGAATCGCCGACCGGATCGCCGGCCGCGTCACCCGGTGGATCGCCCAGCGCGGGACCCGGCGTCGACGCGTCCAAGTTGTCGACGGCGACCCGGCCCGACGGTTCCAAGCAGCTCGTCTACAACGGCTGGCCGCTGTACTACTACGACCAGGACAAGGCACCGGGCGACATGAAGGGCCAGGGCGTCACGTCGTACGGCGCGCCGTGGTACGTCATCAACGCCACGACCGGCGACCCGATCACCCGGAAGTAACCGTCACCAGCTCGGCAGCTGCGGCATCGTGTCCGGCAGCAGCCAGGACCCGCCGGCCAGGAGCGCGGCCACGGCGACCACGCCGAAGCCGAACACCCACAACAGGCCGGGCATCCCGGTCAGGCGGGCCAACTGGTCGGCGTCCGAGTCGGGCGCGCGGCCCCGGGAGCGCTTGCTCTGCAGCTCCACGACGGGCCGCGCCCCCGCGAGCAGCAGGAACCAGGTGAACGCGTAGGCGAACGCCGCCTGCACGGTGGCCGTTCCGAACCACGACACGGCGAAGACGACCGCGCCGGTCGTGACGACGGACACCACGCCGTACGCGTTGCGGACCATGAGGAGGACCGCGGCGAGCAGGACGATGCTCGCCCACAGCAGGGCCGTGATGTGCCCCACGGCCAGCAGGGCGGCCGCGCCCAGGCCGAGCAGCGGTGGCGTGACGTACCCGGCGAACGCGGTGACGATCATGCCCGGTCCGTGCGGCTTGCCGCGGGACACCGTCACGCCCGAGGTGTCGGAGTGCAGCCGGATGCCCTGCAGCTGCCGGCCCGTGACCAGCGCGGCGAACGCGTGCCCGCCCTCGTGCGCGATCGTCACGACGTTACGGAGGAGGTGCCAGACCGAGCGGATGGACACCGCCACGAGCGCCGCCCCGCCCGTGACGGCGACCAGCCACCACGGCGGGTGCGGCTGCGTGCCGACGACCTCGTGCCACACGCCACCGATCGTTGCCGTGTCCAATGCGTCACCTCTCCTCAATGGGCTGCTCACCCGCCCGTACCGGGTACGACGCGCCGCACCGCGGCCGGGTTTCCGAATCGGGCGAACCCGTATTCTCCTCCGGGGTGCCCAGTAGGGTAGGGGATCTATGAGCGACCCGTTGATGAGCGTTTATCCCCCGATGGAGCCGGCCGCGCTGGTCACCCGGCGGTCCATGCAGTTCCCGTTCGACTCGCCCGGGCTGACGCTGACCCACCTCGGGCGCGGCGCGATCTGGCTGGCGCTGAAGGCCCTCGGCCTCGGGCCGGGCCACCGGATGGCGATGCCCGCCTACCACTGCGGCTCGGAGGTCGAGGCGGCCCGGCTGGCGGGCATCGAGGTCGTGTTCTACCGGGTGCTGCCCACGCTCGAGGTGGACGTGGAGGACCTGTTCAAGGTGGCGCAGCAGTGCCACGCCACCTACCTGATCTCCTACTACGGCTTCCCGATGCCGCCGATGCCGCAGGGCACCCGCGTCATCGAGGACGCCGCGCACGCGCTGTTCTCCTACGACGGCGGCGCCGCCATCGGCTCGCGCGGTGACGCGGCCATCTTCTGCCCGCGCAAGTCCCTGGGCGTCCCGGACGGCGGCGCGGTGCTCATCCGGGGTGGCCACATCGACGCCGAGGGCCGGCCGCCGTGGAAGCGCATGGCCCGCTCGGTCGCCTCCCAGGGCATGGGATGGGCGGCCCAGTCCCGCGCCGGCGTGCTGCGGGCCCCCGCCACGAAGGTGTTCCGCAAGGTCAGCAAGGCCGAGCAGGCGGTGGAGGAGGGCACCCTCACCGAGACGGTCATCGGCGAGTGGAACCTCGAGGTCGCCGACCTGGAGGTCGCCGCCTCCAAGTCCACCCGCATGACCGAGTGGGCCGTGCACGGCGCGGACGGCGAGAAGATCCGGGAGCACCGGCGCCGCAACTACCAGATCCTGCTGAACGCCCTGCCCGAGGTCTGCCCACCGCGGTTCCGCGGGCTGCCCGACGGCGTCGCGCCCCTCTACTACCCCGTACGCGTCCCGCAGCGCGACCGGACCATCGCCGAGCTGCAGAAGCGCGGCGTCCGTTCCATCGAGATCTGGCCGGTGCCGCACCCGCTCCTGGACCGCCACCGGTTCGCCGAGCTGGAGCCGCTGCGCCACGAGATGCTCGCGCTCCCGGTCCACCAGGGCCTGTCGACCTGGCACATGGAACAGGTCGCGCACGCCGCCCGCGAGGCCATCGCCGCCGCCCACCGGTAGGCCGGGAGTATCAGCACGTTGACTGGACGCGCAGTCGTCGCCGCCCACCGGTAGGCCGACGGCTCCTCACTGGATGCACAGCGCGTTGCGGTTGCCGTTCCGGTCGATGCAGGGGGATAGCCCCGGATGCTGAGCTCGGCGCGCGCGTTGGCGCTGCCCAGGAAGGCGATGAAGTTCTTCAGTAGCGAGGAGGACTCCGGGGCGCCCGCCGTGTAGAGGTACAGACGCTCCTGGGCGGGAGAGGGAGCCAGCCGGGCCCGATGCCCGAACTGACACTTCTCCAGCTTCTCCACTGGATCGCTCACCCTAGTTGCCGCTACGTGACGAGACGCGTACTGAGCGTATCGATCGTGGCCGACGCTCTGCTCGATGATTCGAAAATCCGAGCGAGATCAGTCGGTCAGGCCGCTGATAGCGGCCGTCAAGGCTCGGGGGACGTCGCCGATGAGGAGGTGGCGGCCGTCGCGGACGATCTGCCGACCGGAGACCATCACGTGGGGACATCTTCCGGGAGAGGCAGCGAAGGCGACCACGTTCACCTGCTCGTGCACTCCCGCCCCGAAAGTCCAGCCGTCCAAACCGGTCACCTCCCTCAAAGGCGTCTCCGCCCGACTGCTCCGCAAGGAATACAGCACCCACGTCCGCCGCTACCCGTGGGACGGCCACTTCTGGCCCGGCTCCTACTTCGCAGGCAGCTGTGGAGGAGCACCCCTCACCGCCATCCGCCAATACATCGAAAACCAGCAGCGACCCACCTGAGGCGATCACGTGCGGGGAAAGCACGCTCGCGCCCTAGCCCCGGTTCCTTCAGGGCCGAGTCGTTGACATCTTGCGGATGAGCTTAGGCCCCAGCACCAGCAGGTGCTGGGGCCGTACATCAATTCCTGCTATCTCTGACCTAACCCTTGCGGATGAGGACGATCGGGGTCTGCTCGTCCTCGTTGCCGGCCGGGTTGTCGGACAGGACGTTCTCGACCCACTTGCGGTCGACGCCCTTGGACGCCCCGACGACCCACGCGCCGGTGAGGTGGTTGGCGTCGACGACGCAGACGTGGCAGCCGAGCGCCGCGGACAGGTCCTCGGACAGCTTGTCCGGGCGGCCCGGGCCGAACAGCAGGTGGTGGTCGTGCGGCGGAAGCGCCGCCGCCACGTCGTCGATCATCGCCGCGCCGGGGCCCGCGACACGGTAGAACCAGCCGCGCTTGCCCACCAGCTTGCCGGCCGCGCCCGCGGCGGCGCCCAGGATGACCTTCGTCCGGCCCGCCTCGAGGATCGCGCCCTGCATGCCCGCCGGGCTGTGCAGCGGGCCGATCTTGCCGACGAACTTGCTCAGCTGCTTGGCCATGCCCTCCGGCGTGATCAGCTCCAGCGGGATCATGCGGCCCTGGCCGGCCGACGCCGGGCTCTCCGACAGCGCGAGGATGTCGTCCGGCTGCAGCATGCCCTGCGTGGCCTCCTGGATGATCGGGAGGATGCCGGTGCGCAGCGTGATCATCTTGGTCTTGATCGGGACGCGGCGGGCGCCGACCGCGCGCTCGTCGACCGGCGGGATGTTCGGCGCCTTCTCCGGCGGCGTCTCGCCGAAGTGCTGGTGCAGCATCTGCCGGATCTGCTGGTTGCGCGCGTAGATCGACGCGCCGGTCTGCAGGATGTCGCGGGCGCCCGCCGGGTCGCCGGCCTCCAGCCGGAGCGAGGCGAGAAGGGTGTAGTCCGAGGCGTACACCAGGTAGTCGGGGGCGAGCGCGATCAGCTCCGTCTGGTACTTCAGCGCGCGCGGCTTGTCACCGCGGTCCACCGCCCACTTCGACAGGCGCTTGAGCGCGTGCCGCCGCAGCTGGGAGTCGTTGACCACCGACTCGAGGAGCGTCTCGGCGTCGTCGACCCACCCGCCGTCCTTGAGGACGTCGGCCAGCGTCAGGGCGTACCACGGGATCGTCGGGTACTTCTCGCGCGCCTGCCGGACGATCTGCGAGGCCCGGCCGTAGTCGCCACGCCACTTGTAGACCTCGGCCAGCGCCGCCGTCGCGAACCGCGTGTCACCGCCGGCCGCGATGGCCTGCCCGGCGATCTGCTCGGCCTTCCGGTCGTCACGCTCATTGGTGAGGACAAGCCAGGACAGCAGGGACAGACCGTCGCCGTCGAGATCCGCTCGCTTCTGCTCGAGGAGCTGCTGGGCCTCCTCCGGCTTGCGGAGCCAGATGTCATAGGCGCGGCTGTTCGTGCTCATTGTCAGAACCTCATGCGTCGTCGGCGATCTGCGGGATCGGCCCATCATCGCAGAGTTTCGTGGCGGCCGACGCGGCGGTCGCGTGGCACCGAGCTCGTCATAGTGGGGGAGAGATGGACGAAGCAGGGGGGAATACGCAGGTTGTATGACCCGGGCTTGTCGCCTGCTCGATACCCTTGGGTCTCGTGGACCTCCTCGATTCATGGCGCGATCTTCCGGCCGCGCAGCAGCCCGACTGGCCCGACTCCACGCGCGTCCGCGACGTCGCGGACCAGCTGTCCAAGCTCCCGCCGCTGGTGTTCGCGGGCGAGTGCGATCAGCTCAAGGCACACCTGGGTGCCGTGGCGCGCGGTGAGGCGTTCGTGCTGCAGGGCGGCGACTGTGCCGAGACGTTCTCCGGCGCGACCGCCGACGACGTGCGCAACAAGCTGAAGACCCTGCTGCAGATGGCCGTCGTGCTGACCTACGCCGGGAGCGTCCCGGTCGTCAAGATCGGCCGGATGGCGGGCCAGTTCGCCAAGCCGCGTTCCAAGCCGGTCGAGGTGCGCGACGGCGTCGAGCTGCCCGCCTACCGGGGCGACATGGTCAACGGGTTCGACTTCACCCCGGAGGCCCGGGTGCCGAACCCGGAGCGCCTCCTGCGCGCCTACCACGCCGCGGCCGTGACGCTGAACCTCACCCGCGCCTTCACCCAGGGCGGCTACGCCGACCTGCGCCAGGTCCACGCCTGGAACCACGACTTCGTCGCCGAGAGCCCTGCCGGCCAGCGGTACGAACGGCTGGCCGGGGAGATCGACCGGGCACTGGCGTTCATGCACGCCTGCGGAGCGGACCCGGAGGAGTTCCACCGGGTCGAGGTCTACTCCAGCCACGAAGCGCTCCTGCTGGACTACGAACGCGCCCTGACCCGCATCGACTCGCGGTCCGGGCTGCCGTACGACGTCTCCGCGCACTTCCTGTGGATCGGCGAGCGCACCCGGCAGCTCGACGGCGCGCACGTGGACTTCATGCGCCACATCCGCAACCCCATCGGCGTGAAGCTCGGGCCGACCACGACCGCCGAGGACGCCCTCGCGCTCATCGACCTGCTCGACCCCGACCGGGAGCCCGGGCGGCTCACGTTCGTCACCCGCATGGGCGCCGAACGGATCCGCGACCACCTCCCCGCCCTGGTGGAGAAGGTCACCGCGAGCGGTGCCCAGGTCGCCTGGATCTGCGACCCGATGCACGGCAACACCTTCGAGGCGGAGAGCGGGTACAAGACCCGCCGGTTCGACGACGTGATGGACGAGGTCGCCGGCTTCTTCGAGGTGCACCGGGCGCTCGGCACCCACCCGGGCGGCGTGCACATCGAGTTCACCGGCGACGACGTCACCGAGTGCGTCGGCGGCGGCCACGACATCGTCGAGGACGACCTCCACCAGCGGTACGAGACCGCCTGCGACCCCCGGCTCAACCGCGGCCAGGCGCTCGACCTCGCGTTCATGGTCGCCGAGATGTACCGCATCGGGAAGTAGCGCGACTGATCCGCCCGGATCGTACGGCCGCCGAGACCCTCCGCATCGCGAGGTAGCGGAAGCGATCCGTCCGGGGCCGTACGGTCACCAGCGACCCTCCGTATCGCGAGGTAGTGGGAGCGATCGGTCCAGGGCCGTACGGTCACCAGCGACCCTCCGCATCGCGAGGTAGCGGAAGCGATCGGTCCAGGGCCGTACGGTCGCACGGGTCCACCGCATCGGGAAGTGACCGCCTGAGACGCGAGCGCCCCGCCCCGAGGGGCGGCGGCCGTCATACGACGCGGACGGCGCCGGCGAACGGGCGGGTCGACAGGTCCGCGACGCGGACGCGGTCGCCGGTGTGCGGCGCGTGGATGAACTTCCCGTCGCCGATGTACATCCCCATGTGGTGGATGTCGGAGTAGAAGAACACCAGGTCGCCGGGCTCGAGCTGGTCCCGGGAGACGTGGACGCCGGCGTTCCACTGGTCGCCGCCGTAGTGCGGCAGGTTGACGCCGACCTGCTTGTAGGCCCACATGGTCAGGCCGGAGCAGTCGAATCCCCGGCCGGGCGCCGCGCCGCCCCAGACGTACGGCACGCCGAGCTGCGACAGCGCGGCCCGTACGGCGCCGACCGCCTTGCCGGGGCCGCCGGGGATGGGGGGCACCTTCTCGCCCTTGCCGGCGCGCTCGACGGCGTCGCGCAGCAGCGGCTTGCGGACCTTCTCCAGGTCGTGCTTGATGGCCGCGCGCTGCTGGGCGAGCTGGACCCTGAGCCGGGCCGCCTGCGCGGCGCGTTCCCGGGCGTCCTGGCCGGTCCACTGGGCGTTCTGGATGGCCTGGGTCAGCTGCCGGATCTCGGTGTCGTCCTGCTGCGTGAAGTAGTGCAGGGTGGCGGCCCGGTCGAGGACGGCGCGCGGGTCGGAGGCGGCGAGGAGGGCGGGGGTGTCGTCGTTGCTGCCGCTCATGTAGCGCATCGCGACGAACCGGCCGACCTTGTGCTGGATGGCCTTGAGCGCCTGTGCGGCCCGGGCCGAGGTCTGGCCGGCGACGACGGCCGCCCGCTGGGCCTGCCCCAGGCGTACCTTGAGGCCGTTGTACTGCTCGGTGAGCTGCTCCAGCTGGTTGTTCAGCTGGTCGGCGCGCTGGCGGAGCGCGTCGATGCGGGCATCGGGCCGGGCGGTGTCCGCCAGTGCGGGCGACGCGAACCCGGCGACGACGAGGGCCAAGGCCGCGGCGGCCGTACGGCGGGCTGTGGTCTTCGAGGGGCGGCGCGGGTCCGGTGCGGAGGCCGCAGCGGCCGTGTGACGGCCTGTGGCCTTCTGAGGGTCGTGCGTGGGGGTCACGGCGGCCGTACGGCGGGCCGTGCCCTTCCCGGGATGATGGGGATCGCGACTGTCCGCAGGGTGCGATGACGCCATCCAGTGCTCCTCTCCTCAAGCCGCCTACCGGGTTAGCTGACGGGTTCGGACGGAAGAGAAGCCCTACCGCGCACCGTCGGTGACGGGCGCGGATTCACCCCGGATGCGAAGGCGCGGAGCTGCCCCGTGGCTTCGCGAGTGGGTCCCCGGTTCCCCGGCGCGTCGGCTGACGCGACGGGCGATTCGGCGGTCCGGCCGTCTCTCGGCCGGTGACGACTCGCTGGAGATTAACGGATAGTGACGGGGCGGCCAACGGGAACATGCGGAGATGGCCCGGGGGATCGGAGGATGGTCACTCTGGGTGATGCGGAGGCTGGTCCTTTGCGCCTAGACGCACGCGGTCCCCGCCCCTCCGGATCGGGAGGAAACGGGGACCGGCGTGACGTTCGGACGCGCTCGCTCAGGAGAGGACGGACTCGGACTCGGAGCTGTTCTGGGCCACCGCCGCGTGCAGGGTGTTCCAGAACGCCAGCTCGACGTCCTCCTCCAGCTCGGAGATCTTGCCCCAGAACTCCTTGTCCTCGGCCATCGCGGCGGCCTCGGCGGACAGGACGGGCATGACCATGGTGCCGGCGTCGGCGGCATCCAGGTCGGCCACGCTGACCTCGGCGGGCAGCTCGACCGGCATGCGGTGGTGCTTGCCGCGCTTGCGGACCCGGACGTTCGGCGCCGCGACGGGCACCTTGACCTTCGACTTGCCGACGGCCAGGGCCACCGTGCCGAACAGGACGACGGCGAGCAGCCCGGTGAGGGCGGCCTGCTGGTCCGGCAGGGAGGTCGGCGCGGGCGCCGGGTCGTGCGACGCGACCGTGTGCGTGTCGACCTGGGCCGGGGTGTCCTGGCCGATCTCCTTGACCGCGGGCGTGGGCGCGGCGTGCTTGGGAGCGTACTTCTGGTCGGTCTGGACCGTCTGCGCGGGGGCGGCCTTCACCTTCACCTTGGAGGGGTAGCCGAACCCGACGACCTGGCTGATGTCCCGGGTGGCGCGCAGCAGCGCGTTGTTGTGGTTGGCCTCGATCGTGTGCAGCGTGTGGCCGTCGACGCGCTCGACGATGCCGACGTGCTCGATGTCGCCGATGCTCTTGCCACCCGACCAGGAGAAGAAGACGATCGCGCCGGGCTCGGCCTTGTGGCCCCAGGCGTGGTGCTTCTTGAACCACTCGGCGTGGTCGGGAGTGGAGGCGAACTGCCCGGTCCAGTCCTCGACGCCGGCCTTGTTGGCCGCCCACGCGAGGAACATGTCACACCAAGGAGCGTCGGTGTAGGAGGAGTCCTTGTCGACATGCTTGCCGTACCAGTCGCCGAACTTCGTGTAACCGTCGGCTTTCTCGTGGTAGCCGAGCTGGCTCTTGGCGACCTCTAGCAGTTTCTGACCTATCGAATCCATATCTCCCCTTAGGCCGCCTACCGGGTTAGCTGACGGGTTCGGACCAGAGAGGAGCCCTACCGTGCGTGACGGATTCACCCCGAGGGACAGATGGGTCCCCGGCTCCCGCGCCGCTGGCTGCGTCGACGGGATTAGGCGGTCGGCCTGCAACCCCCTGGTTGGAGGTTGGTCACAGCCCGATCTCGGCGAAATCTAGCCGAACTCTCGCAACTACGGCAACGCGTTCGGAAACGAAAGTCTGGCATCACTTGCTCACCGAGCGTAGCTGCGTGTGCCGCCCGCCGACCGGGTAACGCCTGAAAAGGTGCTCTCACGTGCGGCGCAGCCATTCGAGGGCGCCGTGCGACGGCGTCGAGAAAAGCCGAGTGCCGTGCTCGCCACCCGGAAAAAGTGACGAACACGGCACTCAGGCCGACGCTTCCTCAGTGGAAGTCGGGGTGCAGGATGTCGATCCCGCGGGTGTTGTCCGCGACGTAGACGTATCCGTCGTGCCAGTACGGCGCCCACGACATTGCGTCCGCGGGCCGGAAGTAGGCCACCTGCTTCGGATGCGCCGGGTCCCGCACGTCGAGGAAGCGGGTGCCCTGCGAGTAGAAGGACTGGACGAGGACGTCGTGGTGCACGGAGAAGTAGTGGGCCGAGCAGTCGTCGGTGTCCGTCCGGCTGCCCTCCTGGCCCGCCACGCTCCAGGTGCCGACCGTACGCAGGCGGAAGGGCTTGTCCGGAGTCGACCGCCAGCCCTCACCTCCGTACGAGCCGTGCAGCGAGGCGATCACGAGCCGGCCGTCGTCGGCGCAGCCGGGGTTGAACGCCTCCTCGGTGGCGTAGACGAGGTCGCCGCCGCCCGGCGCCTCGTGGGCGGTCGAGCCGACGGGCCGGAACGAGTTGTGCATGAACTTGGACGGCGCCGCCGCCTCGCTGATGCCGCCGCCCGCGTACGGCACCGGGTCCCAGGCGCGGGCCACGCGTACGGTCCGCTGGACGGGATCCCAGTGCCGCCCCTCGGTCCAGTAGCCGCGCACGCCGCCGCGTCCGGACGCCCACGTCACCCCGGCCGCGTCCACCTGGATGTCGTGGACGTAGTCCGTGGTCCCGTCGTTGCGGCCCAGTTCGATCGGCTGGGGGAACGTGCGCGGATGCCGCGGGTCCCGTACGTCGGTGACCCAGACCGGGCGGCCGCCCCAGTCGGCGGGCATCCAGTCGGCCTTGGCCGGGCCGCCCGTCCAGAGGTACCGGCAGTCGTCGACGCAGCTCGTCGTGTGCCCGGCGGGGATCTTCTCGTACGCGAGCTGTACCGGCTTGGCGGGGTCGGCCAGGCTCACGATGTAGACGCCGGACTCGCCGGTGTGCGTGTTGCCGTTGAAGGCGCGCGGGTCGCGCGCCATGAAGACCAGCTTGCGGTGCGGGTCGGCCTCGGTGTCCTCCGTCTCCCACATGCCCGGCATGGACAGCGTCCCGAGCGCCTTCGGCGCGGCCGGGTCGGTGACGTCATAGGTCTTCAGGCCGAACTGCCCGGAGACGTACATCACCTTCCGGTGCCCGTACGTCAGGAAGCCGAGGGAGATCGCGCCCTTGGCGTCGGGGAGGGTGGCCGCGAGGCGTACTCCCTTCACGGCGCTGGAGGGCGGCAGCGGGGCGGCGTGGATCTGATGTGCGATCACGTCCTGCTGGACGGCGGGCTGGGTCGTCTGGTTCTCGTCGTCGCCGCCGGGTGGGCAGGCGAGGGCGGGGCCGGCCATCGTGACCACGGCGGTCGCCGCGGCCAGGACGGACAGGGACAGGGTGCGCAGGGTTGTCACATCTCTCCTTGGGGCCGGGTGGGGAAGGAGCATGATCCGACCGGGACGCTATACAGCGCCGTCAAGAGGATCAAGGGCTCGGCGCGGCCACCGGGCTCGGCGGTGAGGTGCGCGGCCGGGTGGACGTCTCGCTCATCGTCGCCGTACGGCGATCCGCGTCGCGCTCGGAGCGCGGTCGTTCATCGCACCATTAACCGATCCTGAAGCGGGCCTTAAGCGCCTGTCGCCGCGGTTCCCCGGCCGCTTCGCTGGACACCTGACGCGGTCGTCACCGAAGAAGGGGAATTCGTGAACAGCAGGATGATCGGCAGAAGGTCGTTTCTTGCGTCCGGCGCAGTCCTCGGCGCCGCGGCGCTTGCCACGGGGTGTGCCCCCGCCACCCGGGCCCGGCGGACCTCGGCGACGGCGGGCGGCCTGCCGCTGACCGTCGTGAACCGGACGGGGCGGTACGCCAGCGGGTCGATCTTCATGTACATCGTCGGCGTCGACCCGGCGACCGGGACCCAGGGGCACGTGACGGCGGACGGCAGGTTCGTGCCGTGCGCGTCGTCGGACAACGGGTCCGGCGGCAACACCGACTACGCGATCCCGCTGCAGGGCTCGGGAGACACGACGGTCGCCCTCCCGAAGATGTCCGGCCGGGTCTACTTCTCGCTCGGCGACCGCCTGCGGCTGAAGGTCGTCGCCGACGGCAACGGCAAACCGGCCCTGCAGTATCCGGCGGGCTGGGTGAAGACCGACCCGAACTACGGGATCCTGCACGACTGGATCGAGTTCACCTACAACGACGCCGGCATGTTCTGCAACACCACGATGGTCGACATGTTCAGCGTCCCGCTCGCCATCCGGCTCGCGGGAGCGCGCACGCAGACCACCGGCACCCTCGTCGACGGCGGCCGTGACCAGATCTTCGCCGCGGTGGCGAAGCAGCCGGAGTTCGCCCGGCTGGTCGTCGGGGACCGGATGCGCGTCATCGCGCCGGGTCACGGCATCGAGGCCGGGCTGTTCCCGGCGGACTACTACGACGCGTACATCGACGCGGTGTGGTCCAGGTACGGGGGGACGCCGCTGACGGTCCGGACCGACGCGGGCACGTTCACCGGGAAGGTCGCCGGGGACCGCCTGTCCTTCACCGGCGGAAGCCGGACGCCCGCGTCCATCGCCCGGCCCTCGACCCGCGACGTCCTCTTCTGCGACGGAGCGCTCGCGGCGCCCAACGACGGGGTCACGGGCCCGGTCGCCGCGATCCTCGGCGCGGCGTTCAACCGGTCGACGCTGCTGTCGGACGCGAGCCAGCCGGTCACGGACGCCGCCCGGTTCTACCGGGCATCGGCCATCAACCACTACGCGCAGGCGATGCACGCGGCGTCCCGGGACGGCGCGGCGTACGGCTTCGCCTTCGACGACGTGGCCGGCCACGCCTCCTACATCCAGGACAACGAGCCTACCTCGGCGACCGTGACGCTTACGCCGTTCTGAGCCGTGCCATGGTATTAATAATAAAATATGGTTAGTTATCGGGACTTTATGGCCGGAATCGGTCAGCGGTGCCCTGTGGACCGATCCATCCTCCGCGAGGGCGCCCGGGAACGGAGCCGCCGCCGAGGCGGCCCGCGCCCCGGACCGCCGACGGCGACGGGCCACGACGTCGGCGCAGGCCGCGCCGCCTGTCCCGGCGTCAGCCCGGCCCCGGTCCTCGGTCGTGCGAGGGTCGCCCGGTCCCGCCTCACCGCTCCCCGCTCCTACCCGCTGGGTACGTGTCAGCCCGGACGAGTGGCCGTTCGTCTTCCTGTTGAATCACGGGGGACGAGCGGGCCGGTGAGGGAGGGGCGACGGGCATGAGCGAGACGACGTCCGGGCGGTACGCCGGCCGGGTCGGCCTGGTGACCGGAGGAGCGTCCGGCATCGGCGCCGCGACCGCCCTCCGCCTGGCGGCGGAGGGCGCGGCGGTGCTGATCGTCGACGTGTCGCCGGCCGGCGAGGCCGTCGCGGCCCGCGTCCGGGAGTCCGGTGGCCGAGCGGCGTTCCTCGCCGGCGACGTCAGCCGGGAGGAGACCTGGGAGCGCGCCGCCCGTACGGCCGAGGAGTCGTTCGGCGCCGTCGACGTCCTGGTCAGCAACGCGTACGTCGTCGAGGTGGCGCCCGCGCACGCCATGTCGCCCGACTCCTGGCGCCGCCAGATCGACGTGTGCCTGACGGCGGCGTTCCTGGGCGCGCGACGGCTCCTGCCCGGCATCGCCGAGCGCCGCGGCGCCATGGTGATCACCTCGTCGGTGCACGCCCTCGTTGGGCTGCCCGGCCATCCGGCGTACGCGGCGGCGAAGGGCGGTCTCGTCGCGCTGACCCGGCAGCTCGCGGTGGAGTACGGCCCCACGGCGCGCGTCAACTGCGTCATCCCCGGCCCGATCATGACCGCCGCCTGGGACCGCGTGGCCGAGGCCGACCGGGCGAAGAGCGTCCAGGCCACCGTGCTCCAGCGGTTCGGCGAACCGGACGAGGTGGCCGCGGCGATCGCGTACCTCGCCTCGCCGGACGCCTCCTACGTCACCGGCACCGCCCTGACGGTGGACGGCGGCTGGAGCGTTACAAGGGACTCGGCGTGACGCGTGGCGCGGGGCGATCGCGGCCGGCGGATGACGGGGGCGTGGCGTGTGGTTCCGGGCGGGTCGGGCGCCGTGGATGGCGGCTGGGGGATGGCGGCGGCATGACGCGCAGGTCCGGGCGGGCCGGGCGCCGTGGATGGCGGCCTGGGTGTGACAGGGCCCTCGGCGTGACGCGCCGCGCCGAACGGGACGGGGGCTGACGTCGTGGCGTCCTACAGCGGCCGCGGGCTGCACGGACAGACCGTCGAGGCCGTCGCCAACATGATCTTCACCGGGGAGTTCTCCGACGAGGACTGCATCGACATCGCCAGGCTGCAGGACAGGCTCGGGGTGAGCTCCACGGCGCTGCGCGAGGCGCTGAAGGTCCTCGCGGCCAAGGGACTGATCTCCGCGCGGCCCAAGCGCGGCACGTTCGTCCGGCCTCGGGCGGACTGGAACCTCCTGGACGGCGACGTCATCCGGTGGAAGTTCGCCGCCGGGCCGGACGACGCCTTCCTCCACGACCTCCACGAGATCCGATGCATCATCGAGCCGAGTGTCGCCGGGCTCGCGGCGCGACGGCGCGACGCCGCGCAGCTCGCGGCCCTGCAGAAGGCCCTGGAGCGGATGGACCGGGCGCGCGGGAACGTCGACGCCACGACAGCCGCCGACCTGGAGTTCCACCGGGCGCTCCTCGTCACCAGCGGCAACGAGCTGCTGATCCGGATGGACGTCATGATGGGCGCCGGTCTGGCGAGCCGCGACGCGCTCGTGCACAGCGCGGCCGGCACCGCCGACGCGGTGCCGAGCCACCGCGCGGTGCTGGAGGCCATCCGCGCCGGAGACGCGGGCGCCGCCGAGGACGCCATGCGCGCACTCCTCCTGCAGTCCTGGCACGACCTGGACCGGGTCCGCGGCGAACATCGGGTCCGCGACGAACACCGCGTGAACGCGCGTACGGAACGGGAAGATCGGGGCAGAGAACAGGAATGAAGATCGCCAGGATCGAGACGTTCCTTGTCCCGCCGCGCTGGATGTTCTGCCGTGTCGAGACCGACGACGGCCTCGTCGGCTGGGGCGAACCCGTCGTCGAGGGCCGCGCCGAGGTGGTGCGCACCGCCGTCGACGTGCTCGCCGAGTACCTCATCGGCCAGGACCCGCTGCGGATCGAGGACCACTGGCAGGTGCTGACCAAGGGCGGCTTCTACCGTGGCGGCCCCGTGCTGTCGAGCGCGGTCGCCGGGCTCGACCAGGCGCTGTGGGACCTCGCGGGCCGGTACTACGGGGCACCGGTGCACGCCCTGCTGGGCGGGCCGGTCCGCGACCGGATCCGCGTCTACGCCTGGGTCGGCGGCGATGAGCCGAACCGGCTCCGCGACGCGCTCGCCGAGCAGGTGGAGGCCGGCTTCACCGCCGTGAAGATGAACGTCTCCGGCCGCCTGTCCCGCGTGCCCACCGCGGCGGAGATCCACGGGATCGTCGAACGCGCCGAGATCGCCCGCGACGTGCTGGGCCCCTCGCGCGACTTCGCCCTCGACGCGCACGGCCGCGCCACGGTGCCCGCCGCCCGGCGGATCATCGCCGCCGTCGCGCCCCTTCACCCCATGTTCGTGGAGGAACCGGTCGCCCCTGAGTACCTCTCCCGGCTCGGTGAGCTGGCGAGCGGCACCACTGTGCCGCTCGCGCTCGGCGAACGCCTGTACTCCCGCGCCGACTTCCTGCCCGCCCTCCAGGCGGGCCTGTCGATCGCCCAGCCCGACCTCTCGCACGCCGGCGGCATCTCCGAGACCCGGCGCATCGCCGTGCTGGCCGAGACGTTCGACGTGCAGCTCGCGCCGCACTGCCCCCTGGGGCCGATCGCGCTGGCCGCCAGCCTGCAGGTCGCGCTCGCGACGCCGAACTTCCTGATCCAGGAACAGAGCGCAGGCATCCACTACAACACGGACGCCGAACTGCTCGACTACGTTCTCGACCGGGCGCCGTTCACGTTCACCGACGGGTACGCGGCGCGGAGCGACCTGCCCGGCCTCGGCGTCTCCGTGGACGAGGCCGCGGTCCGCGAGGCCGACCGGCGACCCCACGCCTGGCGCAACCCGGTATGGCGGCACGACGACGGATCCCTGGCCGAGTGGTGATCGGAAGGCCATGGGGACCGTGACCGACGCGACGGCGACCGACGCGACGGCGTCCGCCCGACCCGTGACCAGGCAGCGCTGGGTAGGGGGCATGACCGGCATCGCGGAGCCCCGGACGGGCCCGTGCGGTGTTCCCGGTGGTCTTGGGGACGGTCGTGACCGGCAGCGCGAACCTGGGGCGGTGTCGGACCGGCGGTGTTGGGAAAGGGCGACCGGCTTGGCGAACGTGCGACGGGCCGGTGACCTGGCAGCGACAGGAGGACGGTGATCTCCATGACCGAGCCGACGAGACTCGACGGGACGGAACTGCTCGCGGCGTTGCGCGCCCGGCGGATCCTCGGGATCATCCGAGGCCGCGACCCGGACGCGTCCGTACGGGCCGCCGTCGCCCTTGCCGAGGAGGGCGTCGACCTGCTGGAGGTGTCGCTCACCGGCGCGGACGCCCTGGCCGTGATCGCGCGGATCCGCGCGGAGCTGGGGCCGGAGTTCCGGCTCGGGGCGGGCACCGTGCTGCGCGCGGAGGACGCCGACGCCGCGGCCGGCGCGGGCGCGGCGTTCGCGGTGACCCCGGCGATGGGGGAGGGCGTCACCCGGGCGATCGAACGGGGGATGCCGGTCCTGGCCGGGGCGCTCACGCCCACGGAGCTGTGGCAGGCGCACCTGCTCGGGGCCACGGCGGTGAAGATCTTTCCGGCTGCCCAGCACGGACCGGGTTACCTCCGTGCGCTGCGGGACCCGTTCCCGGACGTCCCTCTCATCCCCGTGGGGGGTGTGGACGCCGAGCACGCGGAGGAGTATCTCGCGGCCGGCGCCGTCGCGGTCGGTGTCGCCTCCCCGCTCGCCGGTGACGCGCCGCACGGCGGCGACCTCGCTGCCCTGCGCGAACGCGCCCGCCGCTTCCGCGACGCCGTGGCAACCTGGACCACGTGACGTGCCGCGACGCGTCGCGAGGAAGGGCACAACGGATCGCCGTGGCCACGGCCGGAGGCCTCGGTCGCCGATCGACCGTGGTGAGAGCAGGGGAGGAGCGTCGGCGTGACGCGACGAGCGTCCCTGGCCGGGGCGACCGGCCGCGGTGAATGCAGGACGCGAGGAGGGTCGCTGGCCGGGGTGATGGTCCGGTGACCGGCGGCGGTGGATCCAGAGGAGGGGTGTCGGCGTGACGCGACGACGGTCCGTGGGCGGGCGCCGCCGGGCGACCGGCGGTGACGAGGACAGGGGAGGCACCCGGATGGGCGACGACAGGAGGATCGAGGTCGTCACGATCGGTGAGACGATGGCCGCCCTGCGCGGCGACGGCCCGCTCCGGCTGGGCGGTCCGCTCACCCTCTCGATGGCCGGCGCGGAGACGAATGTCGCGATCGGCCTGGCGCGTCTCGGGCATCGTGTCCGCTGGGCCGGTGTCGTGGGCGCCGACGAGCTCGGCGAGCTGGTCCTGCGCACGCTCCGGGCCGAGGGCGTCGACGTGACGACGGTCCGGTCCGATCCCACGGCACCGACCGGCCTGCTGCTGCAGGAGCACCGGGTGGCCCACATCACCCGCGTGCACTACTACCGCTCGGGATCGGCCGGATCGGCCTTGCGGGCCGACGACGCGGAGGCGGCGCTCACCGGCGGCGAGCCGGCCCTCGTCCTGCACGTCACCGGCATCACGCCCGCCCTCGGCCCGGACCCCCGGGTCACCGTCGAACGCGCCGTGCGCCGCGCCCGCGAGGCCGGCACCCGGGTGTGTCTCGACGTGAACTACCGCTCCCGCCTGTGGGCGCCCGACCTCGCCGCCCGGGTGCTCGGCGAGCTCCTGCCGTACGTCGACATCCTCATCGCCTCCGACGACGAGCTCCCCCTGGTGGCGGGCGGGGAGACGGGCGAGGAGCGAGCGGTCGGCCAGCTCCTCGCCCTCGGGATCGACGAGGTCGTCGTCAAGCACGGCGGCGCGGGCGCGCGGGCCTGGTCGGCCGCGGGCTCCGTACGGCTGCCCGCGCGCACCGTCCCGGTGACCGGCACGGTCGGCGCCGGTGACGCCTTCACCGCCGGTTACCTGTCCGGCACCCTCGACGGCCTGCCGATCGAGGACCGGCTCGACCGCGCCGTCACCGTGGGGGCCTTCGCCGTGGCCGCCGCCGGCGACTGGGAGGGCCTGCCCACCCGGGACGAACTCGCGCTGCTGGCCGCCCCGGACGGCACCACCCTTCGCTGATCTCCGCTCAGGCGTGGGCGCGGACGGCGTCCTCGATCGGCGTGTCGCCGCCGACCAGTTCGAGCGCCCGCCCGGTCGTGCCGGGGCTGTCGAGCAGCGCGACGATCACCGCCGCCACGTCGGCGCGGGTCACCGCGCCGCGCGGCACGGACTCCGCCAGCAGCACGCGGCCGGTGGCCGCGTCGTCGGTCAGCCGCCCGGGGCGCAGGATCGTCCAGTCGAGGTCACGCCCGCGCAGGTCCTCTTCGGCGGCCGTCTTGGCGTTGATGTAGGCGGCCCACACATCGTCGCGGCTCGGCTCCGGGGACTTGCCGGCGCCCATGGAGGAGATCTGCAGGAACCTCCGGACCCCGGCCCGCTGCGCCGCGTCGGCCATCAGTGCCGACGCGGCCCGGTCGACGGTGTCCTTGCGGGCGGCGCCGCTGCCGGGCCCGGCACCCGCCGCGAACACCACCGCGTCGGCCTGGTCCAGGTGGACCGCGACGTCCTCCAGGCTCGCGGACTCCAGGTCACAGACGACGGGGGCCGCTCCGGCGGCGGTGACGTCGGCGGCGTGGTCCGGGTTGCGGATCAGCCCGACGACGCCGTCGCCACGCGACGCGAGCAGCCTTTCGAGATGGAGAGCGATCTTCCCGTGCCCTCCCGCGATGACGATTCTCATGCGCCTCACAACGCCCTCAGACGGTGACGATCTTCCCTCGGACGACGGTTCACACGATCTCCAGCACGATCTTGCCTCGGGTGTGGCCCTCGGCGTTCAGGCGCTGGGCCTCGCCCGCCTCGACGAGCGGGAAGGTCTTCGCGACGGTGACGGTCAGCCGTCCGTCGTCGACCAGGCCCGCGAGTGCGGAGAGATCCGTGGGGTCCGGCCGTACGAAGACGTACCGCCCGCCGCGGTCGATGACGGACGGGTCGATGATCGACGCCCAGCGGCCCTTGTCGGTCAGTAGATCGGGGGTGACGTCGATCGCCGCGCCGCCGACCAGGTCGAGGGCGGCGCTCACTCCGCCCGGCGCGAGGCGGCGCACCTCGTCGGCCAGGCCGGGCCCGTACGCGACCGGCTCGGCCCCGAGCTCGCGCAGGTGGTCATGGTTGTGCGGGCTCGCCGTGCCGATGACGCGGGCGCCCTTGGCCCGGGCGATCTGCACGGCGAACGAGCCGACGCCGCCGGACGCGGCGTGAACGAGCACCGTGTCCTCCGGCGTGATCGTCAGGGCCTTCGTGAGCGCCTGGTACGCGGTGAGCCCCGCGAGCGGCAGCCCGGCAGCCTCCGCCCACGACAGGCTCCTCGGCTTGCGGCCCAGCGTGCGCACCGGCGCCGAGACCAGCTCGGCGTACGTCCCGCGCTCCAGATGGTCCTCGCGGACGTAGCCGATGACCTCGTCGCCGGGTGAGAACTCGCTGACGGCCGGCCCGACCCGCTCGACCACCCCCGCCAGATCCCATCCCGGGATGACCGGGAAGTGGGTCGGGAACAGGGCGTCGAGGTACCCCTCCCGGATCTTCCAGTCCACCGGGTTCACCCCGGCCGCCTTCGCCCGTACGAGTACGGAGTCCGGACCGACCTTGGGCTCGGGCACGTCGGTGAGTTCGAGCACCTCAGGCCCGCCGTATCGCTGCATCGTTATCGCTTTCACACACTCAGCGTTACCCGAGCCCCGCCGCTCACACCTTCCTCAGTGCCGTGTCGCGCCCGGCAGCGGATGTTCCGGGGGCGTGTCGGTCCAGCCGGCGGTCCGCTTGAGGTCGAGGTACTGGATGGTCCCCGGGGTCGCCTTCGGATTCATCGCACCGTGCCGGATCACCACGACGCGGGTCGCCATGAGGAAGTCACTCGACGGACGGATGAGGAGCTGCCACTCCAAGGTTCCGAGTGTGGAGGTGTGCTCGGTCATCGCGACGCCGAGCGCGGGCCGGCCCATCGGGTCGCGTACCCGGCCGAGGCTGCGCACCCCCGGCAGACCGGCGAGCATCCGGTAGACCGCGGCCCGCACCGGTGGCGCGAGTGGCCGGCTGTCGGCGTTCAGCAGCTTGGCGCCCTCGCGGAACAGCCACACGTCCGGATGCGCCGGCATGGCGTCGTGGTCGCGCATCCACGTCAGCATCGCCATGCGCAGTCGTGCCGGGTCGGTGGGCAGCCGTGCCGGATCGCCCTCGTAGATCGTGTTTCCCGCCAGTTCCGGCCCGTCGGGCATGTCGGGGACCTGGATGCCGTAGTCCGGGTCGGTGTTCTCATTGGGCTGAGGAGATCCGTCCGCCCGGTACGCGGCCGCGTCGGCGGCGGAGACCGGCCGGAGCCTGGTCCCGCCCGTGTCATAGGAGACGACGCCTTCACCGTCCCGCCGGTCCGTCGGATACCAGCTCTCCGTGGGATAGCTGGCGAACAGCGTGTACCGATGACCGCGATGGTCGCGGTAGAGGGTCTGCCCGACCTCCCCCTGCGTGTGCCAGAACCGCCCGGTGTTCGTTGCCTCCGCCTCCTGAGCCGCCGCCATCAGCACGGCATGCGCCGGTCCGGACGTGACGTACCGCTGCTTGGGAATGGAGCCGGGGGCCAGGAGGTCCCACAGCACCATGGCGACCACCGCGAGTGCGACCACCGGGATCGCCCACCGGCTCGTACGGGCCCGCGGTGACCGGGAAAGTGAGCGCGGTGGTGCCGGCTCTTCGAGGATGCGCCGCAGCAGGGCTTCGGCCCGCGGCGACGCGGCCGTGTCACCGAGGTCGTTCTCCGGAATCGGGTTGGCTGCCGTCAGCCGGTCACGCAGGTCCTTCATCGAGATTCCTCCGAGCGCTGGGTCCGTACGGCGGCCGGAGCGGCGGCGCTCCTCACCGGCGTGGTGTCGGCGGCGTCGAGGAGAGCGGTCAGCCGTTTGCGGGCGCGGTGGGCCCGGACCTTGAACGCGGTCACCGAGCACCCGGTCACGTACGCGGCGCTGCGATGGTCGAGGCCCTCCCAGCTCAACAGCAGCAGCGTCTCCCGGTCCCTCGGCGCCAGCTCGGCGAGCGCGGCGCGCAGCTGCACGTCCTCGACGACGCCGGTGGCGTGATCCGGGACCTCCAGGTGGCCTGCGGCGAGATGACCCGCGACGCGGCCGGCGAGACGCACCTGCCGCCGAACAGTTCGTCGCTGGTTGGCCAGGCAGTTGTGGGCCGTCCGGTACAGCCAGGGCAGCGGGTCGTCCGGCAGCCGGCCGATGTGCCGCCACGCGGCGGTGAACGTCTCCGCGACGACGTCCTCCGCGTGGCCCTCCTCGGTCCGGCGTAGGGCGTACGCGAGGATCCGGGCGTGATATCGCCGGAACAGCGCCGTGAACCGATCCGCATCGTCTTCATCGCTCATCTATGAGATCTCCGCCTCGCATTCGCCGTTGCCGTCCCTCTCTTAGGTCCGGCGCACCGGAGGTGGTTACGGCCGATCTTTTCGACGAGAGGACGGGCCCGGCGTGCGGTCAGTGGAACCGGGCGTATCCGGCCAGCCCCAGCAGGAGCAGCGCCGCCGGGCCCAGCACCAGCAGCGCGGTGAGCAGGGCACCGCGGCCGAGCTGATATCCGAGGGGGATGAGCCGTTCCGGCCGTCCAGCGCCACGCCAGGGACCACTCGGATCGGCAGCGACGGGACGCTCGGTCGTTGCACGACGCTCGGTGGCGGCAGGCAGGCCGTCGGCAAGCCGATCGTCCGCGCCCTCGTCATCGGCAGACCGGTCGTCTGCGGATCGGCCGCCATCGGCAGGCCGGCCGCCCGCGCGTCTGTCGCCGGCGGACCGGGCGCCCGGAGGCGGATTCCCGGCAGGCCCGGCGTAGCCGGACCGGTTGCCGGCATGCCGGTCTCCGGCCTCCTCCGGACCTGTCGGGGTGACCGGGGACGTCGAACCGGCGGGCACCGGGCCCCCCGGCTCCTGACGCTGCCCCCCGATCGGAAGCCCGGCCGCCCAGCCGAACAGGTCGGCCAGCGCGGTCGGCGGAGTGTCGAGGCCGGAGGCGAGGTACCGGACCTCGCCCGCCGTGTGTTCGAGCGTGCGGATCGTGTTGCCCAGTCCGACGCCCTCCAGCCAGCCGCGTACGTCCTGATCGACGCCCTGCCCGACCGACGTCCTGCGCAGGACGTCGGCCTTGGTGACGACCACGGCGATGCGGCGCTGCCGGCCCTGGTCGTCGCGGGAGCGCAGGTCGGTCAGCAGGCGCTGCAGCGTGTCGGCGGGGTCCTCCTCGGAGGTCGCGGTCGACGCCTCCACGAGCAGGCGTTCCTCCCAGGACAGCGCCGGGCGCAGTTCGGGCAGGGCGAACGGGTCGATGACGAACAGCAGCGCCTCGCCGTGGTCGAGGTAGCGCAGCCGTTCGACCCGTGTCGCGCCGGTGTGCAGCTCACCGGCGGGGTCGAACAGGTAGAGGATCCGGTGCCCGGCGGGCAGGGCCAGGTCCAGCATGGTCGCCGCGGGCAGCTCGGGCCCGGTCTTGGCCGGTCGCCCGCCGCCGTCGAGCTCGGCCAGGGCATCGGCGTAGGCGCGGGCGTCGCGGGCCTCGGCGAACTCCGCCCGCCCGCCCGCTCCGGCGGCACCGGCTCGCAGGGCGCGCACGGCCAGGAACATCAGCGTGGTCTTGCCCGCAGCCGGCCCGCCGACGAACGGCAGCGGCTCGACGCGGGCCCGCCCGATCCGGCCGGGCAGCCGGCGTTCGCAGTGCGGGCAGTACGCGCTGAGCCGGAACCGGCCGAGCAGGATCATCGTGGGCAGCCGGGCGCCGCAGCGGCACACATGGTGCAGCGCGCCCAAGCGGTTCGGGATGAGCCGGAAGTGCCGTGCGTCGCAGCGCGGGCAGGCGTACGCGGGCAGCGCCAGCCGCTGGTAGCAGCCGGGATGTGGGCAGGCCAGCAGAATCCGGCGGTAGGCCGCCCAGACGCGTTCGACCGCGCCGAGCACGACGACGCAGACCGACCAGCCCACGAGGCCGGCGCCCGCCACCAGGACGGTCACCGCGGCGAACACCAGGCCGGCGACCGCGAGCGGCAGGGCCGCCGCCAGGACGCCCGCGCACAGTGCCAGCCAGAGTGGGAACAGCGCGAGTCCCTGAGGGAGGGCGAGCATCCGCGCGGTCAGCGTGGTGACGCCCCAGCGCGCCCGCTCGAGGCACCACGGGACCGTGTCGAGCGTCACCGCGCGGGCGTCCCGCCACACCTGACCGAGCAGATACTGCGGATAAGCCGGATCCCGGGGCCCGGCGGCCGGACGGGGGGCCGGAGAGGGCCCGTCGACGGCGGTGGCCGTCAGAGCCCGCCACGCGACGAGGAAGAACCGGCCGACGCCGGCGCACGTCGCCGCGACCAGCGCCGCGGGGACCGCGAACGGCACGACGAACACGAACTCGGCCCAGACCAGCCCCACCCACAGCAGGAACGCCACGGCGTAGACGACGGGCATGACCTCACGCTCCCCGCCGCCGCGACCCCCGCCACGCCGCGGCCAGGCCGGGGTCGCGGTCGGCGAGCGCCGACTCGATCTGCCGCCGGCCGAACCGCCCGAGCCCGTCCGCCCACCTCTCCAGCGGCGCGGCGGTGACGTTCGCGTCCGCGAGGCGTACGCCGATCTCCGCCAGATCGGCGCGGGCACGCCGGTCCGGGCCGGCGGCGAGCCAGTGCCGGATCAGAGCGTCGCGTACGGCGCCCGGCGCCGCGATGAGCACCCGCGCCCGCGCCAGGGGCGTGCGACCGGCGAGGACCCGTGCGACACCGGCCAGCGCGCGCTCGGCCGGTGGTTCGCCGGGCCGCAGGGCGGCGAGGAACCGGGCGACGTCCTCTTCCGGACCAGCCCGCAACACGTCGCCGTACGCCAGGACGATCCGCGCGGCGTCGGCCAGGTCGGGCAGCCGCTCGTCGATCAGCCGCGCGAGCCGCACCGCCTCCTCGGCCTCGAGCGGTACGACCTCGAACACCCTGCGCGGCAGGCCGCGCAGGACGGCGAACCGCGGTAGCACCGGCGCGAGCCGTTCGACCAGCCACCGGCACTCGGGCACCGTCGGCGGCTCACTCCACAGCACGCCGAGCAGTTCTTCGAGGTCCGGCAGGCCGTGGACTTCGAGCGCGATCAGGCCTGCGGTCGCCGTCAGGCGGTCCGCGCACGCGGAAAGGACCAGCCCGCCGGTGCGCGGAGCGCGGGTCCAGTCCCGATCGCCCAGGGCGACACACGCCTCCGGCGTCAGCATCGCCCGCCGCACCGCCGCAGGAGCGGACTCCGCCCCGGTCACGACTCCCGCGACCATCGCCTCTCGCCAGGCGCCGGGGGTGGCCTGAACCGCGGCGGCCACCTCGCCGTCACCTCGGCGCGCGCAGGCGGCCGCCGCGGCGACCACGCCGTCGGTGTCGATCGCGCCCCCGACCCGATCCGCCAGCCCGACGACCCCGGCGAGCGTCCCCAGATCGGGCGCCTCGGCGATCGCCGCCCGGAACTCCTCCGGCAGGCCGCCGCGCAGCCGTACCGAGGGCAGCCGCCGCCGCGCCCCCGGCTCGGCCAGCGCCAGCCGCACGCAGTGCTCGGCGGCCTCCGGAACGGCGTCCGCGAGGGCCGCCGCCAGGTCGAAGCCGAACGCGGGCAGCACCGGCGGCACGGCCGACCGCACCCAGCCCGGCACCCCCTGACCACGGACGAGCCGCGCGGCCACCTGCTGCTCCGCGGCCGACACGGACGTGTCCCCCCGGCACAACGCCAGCAGCGCCGCCGCACCGTCCAGCACTGAGGCCTGCCCCGAGTCGCCAGGAGCCCTCGCCGCCGCGCCGTCCAGCGGTTGGATCTCTGGGAAGGCTGCGCCCGGATCGCCGGAGCCGCCTCCTCGGTATGCGCCGCTGGGGACCCGTGCCGTCGTACCGTCACCCGGAGAGACGCTGCCCGGACCGTTCTCATCGCCGATGAGTTCGGCGACGGCGTCGATGCCGTCCAGGTCGCCGGTCCGCCAGCAGTCCGCGATCACCTGAGCGAATCGGCCCGGCGACGTGCCGGAGCGTACGAAGGGTGCGTCGAGGCGGAAGCCGCCATCCGGGCAGGCGGCCGGGACGGTGCCGACGACGAGGTACGGCGCGGCCTCCGGGTCGGCGGTGTAGGTGATGAAGGACAGGCCGGCCGCCAGATCGGCGGGCAGCGAGTACGACACCACCGCGATCCAGCGGGCGATCAGCTCGGCGTCCCCGGCGACGAGGACCACCCGTCCGTGCCCCGCGACCAGCACGGTCGTCACGGCGTCGAGGACGGCGGCGAGGCGGTCGTGGGCGCGTTCGCCGTCCAGCCACGCGACCAGTGACTCGGGGTCGAACGCCGCGCCGGGCGGCAGCCCGGCCGACGGATCCCAGGACGACGCTTCATCCCCGCCCGACTCCTCCGGGAACGGGCCACCGAGCGAGGCATCCCGCAGAAAGACGCCTCGCGGGGAGGAGTCTCCCAGAGCGGCGTCACGTAGAGGGGCGTCCTGCGGGGACGAGTCCGGGGCGTCCCGACAGGGGGAGTCCTCCAGCGGGGCGTCCCACAGGGGGGAGTCCCACAGGGGGGAGTCCCAGAACTCGATCGGCCGCAGGCCCGCCATCTCCTCCGGCGTCGCGACGATGGCCTGCCCGAGGAAGTTGCCGTACCGGCCGGAGTAGTCCCGGCCGGTATAGCGGCAGCGGGTCAGTACGGCGTACGTGCCCTCCCGCCCGTAGGCGAGCGCGGTGGGAAAGCCTGCCAGCTCGTCGGGCCCGGGAGCGGACGCGGCCCCCGGCGGCGGGCGGTACGTCATGTACGGCGTGACGGCGCCGGCAACGTCCGGCGGCGTGCCCGGACTCATCGCGACGAACTGAAACCCGGACCGGCCGGTCGGACCCCGGGCGGCCGACGTGTAGGTCAGCCGCCAGATCATCCGCGCCCCCGGTCGAGTATCTCGACCGCGCCCGCCAATGGGCGACCACACGTCACCCGCCGGATCATCCGCGTGCCCCGTCGAGCATTCCGAATCGGTACAGCAGCCAGAGCAGCGGGTCCTCGACGCGGTACGGCCGGATGCCGCCCGTACCGACGGCCCCGTCGCGTGGCACGCCGCCGAGCGCGGACACGCCGAACAGGCCGTACTCGGCGTATTCGTGGCCGAGGTAGCGGTCCAGCTCGCCGGCCTGCCAGTCGTGCAGCAGCGCCCGGACCTGCTCGTGCACGGCCTCCCGGTCGTCCAGGTCGAGTACGTCGGACCGGTCGCGCTGTCGCTCCAGCGACCCTTCCAGCGGCAGTGCGTCGATCTTGGTGAGGGCCACGGCGGCGGGCACCGGCAGCCGCCTGCCGTGCGGAACGTCGCGCCCGGCGCGCAGCAGCTCGGTGACCCGGGCGATGACGTTGACGGGATCGCCGTCCGGGTCGCCCTCCCCGCTCTTCAGCTCGAGGGGGTCGACGAGGAAGATGATGGCGTCCGCCGCGGCGAGGTACCGCAGGTGCAGGTCGGTGACGTCACGGCTGCGCAGGTCCTCGCCCGCCGTGTCGAACAGCACGAGTGTCAGGGACATGTCGCGCTGCCGCAGGTGCCGGCGGCGGGTACGGGTCAGGAGGTACACCAGCGGGTCGCGCGGCGCCGTCACCGCGCTGGCGGTCGCGGCCAGCAGCCGCCGCTCCCCGAACAGCGGGCGGTGGAAGTCGCGCTTGTAGCGCTCGATCGTCCGGTCGTCGCAGGCGACGAGCGAGGTGCCGAGCTCCGCGCCGATCCGGTGGGACAGCTCGTGCAGCAGCACGGCGATGTAGGTGCTCTTGCCGGAGTTCTTCGCACCCACCAGCGCCACGATCTTGCCGGGCGTCTCGCAGTACGCCGCGGGCAGTGGGTTGTGGCACTCGGGGCACGCACGCCGGGCCGTCGTCTGGCCGCATTCGGGGCAGTCGGCACGCCGGGCCGGCGCCCGGCCGATCCGCAGGCGGGCCGGTTCCGGCGGCGCGAAGACCGGGGGCAGCGACGCGGTCGCCGTGGACCCGGTGTAGGCGGCGAGCCGTTCGTCGAGCCGTGGCGCGCAGCCCGGACCCCGTCCGGGACTGCCCGCACAGCGGAACGCGACGCGCTCCCGGGCCACCCGCGCGAAGCAGTAGGGACAGGTGAGGGACGCCATCAGTCTTCGCGCTCCACTCGGGCCGCCCGTCGCGGGAGGCGGCATGGACGGCTGCGGGACGCCATCCGGCTCACATGCTTCAACCGGGGTGCCGTCCGTACGAGAACGGTGGGGGACGCCATCAGCTCTCGCGCTCCGGTCGGGTCGCGCTTCGCATCAGGCCTCCCCTTCCGGTGTCGCGTCGCGGGTCTCCCATCAGTCCACCTTCAGGTGGCGGACCGGGGGGTCGCGCAGGTCGATTGTGTCGTCTTCGGCGAAGCAGCGCAGCCAGAACGGCCGGGGCAGGCGCGGCAGCGTCACCTCCAGGCGCGCGGGCACGTCCAGGTCCTCCCAGGACATTACGGTCCGTCCGTCGGCGGGCCGCTGCGGCATGGGGCCGGACCGGGTGACGAGGAGGAGCCGCCGCAGGCGCACGGGGGCCGCGGCGGTCAGCGTGACGGTGAGGGGACCTCGCAGGCGGGGGCGGCGTACCTCGTAGGCGACGGTGGTACGGCCCGGCACCACGGTGGTCACGGGGGTGCCGGTGACGCGCCGTCCGTGGGCGGTCGCCGCGGCGGCGACGTCGATGGTGACCGTGTCGTCCGGGGGAGCGGGGAGGCGGACGCCGCCGTGGGCGTCGTAGCCGGCCCGGCCGACGGGCAGCCGCCGCTCGTCGGCGCCGGTCCGCCAGACCACCTCGACCTCGGTGACGTCCGGCGGCCAGTCGAACCCCAGCATGATGACCTCGCCGCGGCGTTCGGCGATGAGCTCGCGCGGGGGTGTCAGGCTCACGTGTTCGCGGTGGGCCCCGACCGTGGCGACGTCGCCGGCGACCGAGACGGCCAGCAGCACGCCCGGGCCCGTCTGGACCGCGAGGCCACCTGGGGCGGGTTCGGCGCGCAGGATCCGCCCCGCGCGGCGCACCTGGTCCAGCGGAAGTGTCGTGCCGAGCGGCCAGGGCGGCGGTCCGTCCATCGCGACGAGCTCGACCTCGCTGTCGGCCGGCGGGTCGAAGGTGACGACGAGGCGTCCAGTCGCGTCGTGTTCGACGCCGAGCTCGTCGACGGGATCCGGCCGGGCCGCGGGAGTAGCGGCGGCGTGCACGCCCGCGGTGACGGCCTCCCGGCCGTCGGCGCCGAGATACACGGCGGCGATGCGGTAGTGGTAGGTCGTCCCGTTGTGCGCCGTCTCGTCGCGGAAGCCGGTGCGCGCCGCCGGGACGGGCGTGCCGTCGCGGGTGACGAGGACGCGCACGGCCTCCGGCGGGCAGGACCAGCGTCCCGCGACGACGCCGTCTGCGGCGGTCACCGTGACGTCGGCGGGCTCCGGCCGTACGAGCACCGGCCCGGCGACGGCGGGTGCCGACGCGGCCGACCCCCGTGCGGCGAAGACCGCGTAGTAGACGGGGGCGTTCAGCGGGGGCACGGGGTCGGCGGAGTGCGTCGCCTCGGCGGGGAGCCGTTCGCCGTCACCGGGGTGCCGCGGGACCCGGCCGAGGCAGCGGACGACCACGTGCCCGATCTGTCCGACGCGGGACGGCGAGGGCGACCAGGACAGCGCGACGGCTACGCCGTCGACGGCCGCCTCGAGCCGGCTCGGCGCCTGGGGCGGCAGCCCGGCCTGCAGCTCCGCCGCTCCCGGCAGGTCGCCGACCAGCCGGAGCGCGTCGGCGAGTCGCAGCCAGGCCCCGTCGGGATCGGACAGCAGGAGCGAGGCCGCCTCCTGGCGCAGCGCCGTCGCCGCCGCGACCCGCCGTCGTGCCTCGTCCGCGAGGACCTGCGCGTCGCCGGACTGCTCTCCGGCGATCGCGGCCAGCTCTGCGGCCGCCTGTACCTCACCGGCGTCGATGAGGTCCCGCAGCCGCGCGGCGAGTCCACCCGCCGGGGCGCTCTCCTGCCGCACCGCGAACACCAGGCGGCGCGCGTCGTCGGGGTCCACGCCGAGGTCCTCGACCGCGAACCGCAGCAGCGCCGCCTCCGAGGCCCGCTGCTGGTGGCGTTCGCGCAGCCGGGCGACCACGTCGTAGCGGACGAGCTCCGCGAGCCGGTCGCCGACCTGCCGGACCGCGACCAGGACGGTGTCGGCGTTGGTGCGGTTGCCGTCGTGCGGTCGCCGGCTCCACTGGTCGCCGACCCATCGCGCCGAGGGCCGCAGGTCGGGAACCTCGTGGAGGACGCGCCCGGCCTTCGGCTCGCCGGTCAGGAACTCGGGCAGGTGCCGCAGGCCGAGCGCGTCGAGCGCGTCACGGGCGCGGGCGTAGCCGGCGTACGGCGGCCCGTCCGGCAGCGGGTCGGGCTCCTGTATCTCGATGCCGGCCGCGCGGGCGACGTCCGCGGCCTCGCCCCCGATCTCCCGCAGGTCGGAGGGGGAGAGCATCCGCAGCTCCCCGGCGGCGTCGAGCAGCCGGTCGCGCAGCTCGGCCCGGCGGCGGCCGGCCCGGTCGCCCGCCGCGGCGATCTCGGCGCGCAACGGCGCGAGGTCGCCCACCGCGGCCCGCTCGAACAGCGGCGCGAGGCGCATATGGTCGCCCTCCAGGCGGTCGACCAGCCGCCGGAACCGCAGCTGGCCGCGGGCCTTGCGCCAGCAGGTGCGCACCTGCTTGACCCGGTCGGCCACCTCGCGGGCGACGATCGGGTCCGGCAGGGCGTACCGCAGGCGCAGGTCGTCGGGCGGCTGGTCACCGGCCGCCCGCGCGGGCTCCAGCACCTCCCGGACATACCGGCGCTCGTCAAAGACCACTGCTCGTCGAAGGCCGTCAGTCGACGCGGACGTGGGCCAGGTCGGTGCGCGACTGGGCCACCTCTTCGTCGGACATGCCGCCGACCCGCACGTCGAGCGTCAGCTCCTCGGCGGTCTCCTTCTCCACCGCCGTGACGTGCAGCAGCCCGGAGGTGTCGAGGGCGAACGTCACCTCGATGGGCCAGCCGGCGGGCTTGCCCGGCGGGATCTTCAGCTCACCGTCGGCGATGGGGGTGTTGTGGGCGACCTCCGTCGACTCGGCGCTGCCCGCCTGCTCGACCACGATGATCTTGACGACCGTCTGGTCCTCGTCCACGGTGCCGAACTCCCGCATCTTGCCGCGCGGGAGTGGATCGTTGGCGTGGACGAGGTGGACGACGTGCTCCTGTGCGGTGTCCGGGTCCAGCGCGATCACTCCGAACGCGCGGGAGGCCACCGTCGTGATCTGCCGGGCGGCCATCGCCTCCTGCTCGGCCTCCGACAGGCCGGCCCGGGACGCCAGGTCCAGGGCCTGGTCCGTCTCGCCCTTGGCGAGCAGCTGCCGGTAGGTCTCCTCGAAGGCGTACAGCGCGGCGCCCTTGGCGACCGCCAGGTCGGGATCCTGCAGGCGGGGGCTCAGGGCCAGCTCGCCGGCCAGCCGTTGCTGCACGGCGGGCATCTTCGTGGAGCCGCCGACGAGGACGAGGTCGTCGTAGTCGGACACGCCCTTCCCGGCCGCGGTGGCGAGCGTGCGGCCGGTGATCTCGATGGTGCGGTCGAGCAGGTCCTTGGTGATCTCCTCGAACTTCTCGCGGGTGAGCTCGACCGTCGCCACCCTGCCCTCGTGCATGACGCGCACAACGTGCCGGGTGCGCAGCGACAGGGCCTTCTTGGCCTCCTCCGCGTCGTGCCGCAGCTGCTGCTCGGTGTGCTTGTCGTCGAGGGGGTCGCCGACGTCGGGATGCTCCTCGGCGAACCGCTCGGCGAGGTACTCCACGAGCCGCGCGTCCCAGTCGGCGCCGCCGAGCTCGTGGTCGCCGTCGGTGCAGACAACGGCGATGTCGCCGCCGCGCAGGGTGATCACCGTGGTGTCGAAGGTGCCGCCGCCGAGGTCGTACACGAGAATCGTGCGGTCCTCGGCGTCGCCGCCGAGCACGCCGTACGTGATGGCGGCGGCGATCGGCTCGGAGATGATGTCGATGACGTTGAGCCCGGCGATGTGGCCCGCCTTGCGGGTGGCGTCGCGCTCGGCGGCCCCGAAGTAGGCCGGCACCGTGACGACGACGTCGCGGACCTCCTCGCCCGTCGTCGCCGCCGCGTCGGCCGCCAGCTTGCGCAGGACGAAGGCGGAGATCTCCTCGGGGGAGTGGTCGCGGCCGTGCAGCTCGCGCGGCACCTCATGGCCTATGTCCCGCTTGATCAGGCTCACCACCAGATCGGGGAACAGCACCGCGGTGTCCTTCGCCGGGGCGCCCACCACGACGTTGTCGGGCGTCTCGAAGTAGACGACCGACGGCGTGGTGTCGGTGCCCTCCATGTTGCGCAGCACGGCCGGGCGCCCGACGTCGTCGACGCGCGCGATGCACGAGTGGGTCGTGCCCAGGTCGATACCGTAGACAGCCATCTCAATCTCCTCCGACGGGGTCGGCCGCCACCCGGGCGACGATCACCTCGGCACGTCGTGCGATCCGGTCACCACGGACGAAGCCGGCCCGCTGCACCTTCGCGATGGTGCCGTCGAGCTCGGTGTCGTCCACGTCCTCGGTGCCCGCCGGGCGGTGCCGTGCCGGGTCGAACGCCTCACCGGCCTCGACGGGCATGCGCTCCACCCCGGTACGGGCGAGCACCTCGGCGAGCTCGTCGGCGATCGCCGCCAGCAGCCGGGGCGTGTGCGCGGCGTCCGCCGTCTCGCGCTCGGCCTCCCGCCGGACCACGTCGTACAGGCGGTACAGCGCCGCGCGCACCGGCTCGAGCGCCGCCTGCAGCTCGCCGTGGCGCAGCCGCTGGTTGTCCTCGTGCAGCCGGTCGATGACGCGCTCGCGGTGCGCCGCCCGCTCGTGCTCCCGCCCGACCGTCTCGGTCAGCCCGGCCAGCAGGGAGCGGACGTCCTCGAGGGACGCCGCGGCCTGTGGGCAGGACTCACCGGCCGACCGGGAGCCGGGCTCGTCGGCGGTCGGCGGGGATCCGGTCCCGTCGGTGGGGGGATCGGGGTCAACGGGCATGGTCGGGAACCATAACTCTGAGTGAGCAAGGACGTCAGCCCATTGTCTCCATCACCGGAAGCGGGCACCACCCTTCCGGGGAGTTCGTTGTTTCCGCCCGTCACTTTTCCCCTATCCCGGTCCTGGCATTTCCTGTCCAACCTTGCTTTCGTTACGGAGAGTGATATTTACGCCAACAGGCGATATATCGTGTGAAAGCGCAGCGGAGGCGGCTCCGGCGGCTCGGTGATCGGCGGAATGACGGGCACGTCCGCTCTCGGGCGGGTTTGACTTCACATGGCCTCCGAAATACGACAGGAGATACGGCAGAAGGACGAGGCAGAGAGGCCGGTCGATGCGCCAGCTCAGTGCTCTTGACGCGCAGTTCCTCAACGTCGAGTCGCGGGGGACGGTCGCGCACATCGCGGGCCTGGCGATCCTCGATCCGACCGGAACGCCGGGCGGCCGCCTCACCCTGGACGACCTCATGGAACTGATGCGCCGGCGCATCCCCATGATCCGGCAGTTCCGCTGGCGGCTGGCCGAGGTGCCCCTCGGGCTCGACCATCCGTACTGGATCGAGGACCCGGACTTCGACCTGGAGTACCACGTCCGCGAGATCGCCCTGCCGCGGCCGGGCGATGACAGGCAGCTCGCCGACCAGGTGGCCCGGCTGCACCAGCGGCCACTGGACCGTGCCAGGCCCCTGTGGGAGATGTACCTCGTCCAGGGCCTCGAAGGTGGCCGGATCGCCCTCTACGCCAAGATCCACCATGCCCTCATCGATGGCGTCGCCGCCGCGCAGATCGTCGCGGCCCTGCTGGACCTGGAGCCCGAACCCCGCGAAACGGGGGTCGTCGACGACTGGCGCCCGGAGCGGCCGCCGAGCGCTTGGAGCCTGCTCGCCGGCGCTGCCGCCTGCGCCGCCGTGCACCCCCTGCGGACCACCGGCGGGCTGCTGCGGGCGGTCCCGTACCTCGACACCTTCCCGGTGGTCGGGCGCGTGCCCGGCATCGGCGCCGTGACCGGCGCGCTGCGCACGGCCGCCCGTACGGGACAGGTCCCTCCTCAGGCGGATCTGAACGCGCCGCGGACGCCGTTCAACGGGCCGATCACGCGGAACCGGCGGGTCGCGTTCGGCTCCCTGCCGCTGAACGAGGTGAAGAAGGTCCGCCACGCTCTCGGCGTCAGCGTCAACGACGTCGTCATGGCGCTGTGCGCGAGCGCCCTCCGGCGATGGCTGATCGACCATGACGCCCTGCCCGACCGGCCACTCGTCGCCGCCGTCCCCGTCTCCACCCGGGCCCTCGACGACGACACCCACGGCAACCAGGTGTCGGCGATGTTCACGCCGCTGCCCACGCACCTCGCCGATCCCCGGGCCCGGGTCGAGGCGATGCGCGACACGATGACGACGGCCAAGCAGCGTCTCGTCGCCACGCCGGAGCGCTGGCTGCAGGAGCTGACCGCCGTGGTGCCCCCGGCGTTCGGCGGCCTGACGGCCTGGGCGCTGTTCCGGCTCGCGCCGTCCGCCGTGCCGCCGATCAACCTGGTGATCTCCAACGTCGCCGGGCCGCAGTTCCCGCTGTACCTGTGCCGGGCCGAGGTCCTCGCCTACCACCCGCTGTCGGTGGTCAGCGACCTGAGCGGCGGCCTGAACATCACCGTCTTCTCCTACAACGGCAACCTCGACATCGGCCTCACCGCCTGCCGTGAGATGGTCCCCGACGTGTGGAGCCTGATCGGCTACTTCGCCGACGCGCTCGAGGAACTGAAGGGCCTGTAGTCCCGGTGAGCCCTATCACTCGCCGGCGAATGGCCCCCGCGGGCGGCGCGTGCCCGCGAAGGCGATCGACGTCCGCGGCCCTATCGGATCGCCGCGCCGGCCTGGCGCTGCCGCTCGGACATCACGGCGAGCACGTGCTCGACGAGGGCGATCAGCACCTGCTTGCCGGACTCGCGCCGGCGCACGTCACAGAGGATCACCGGCACGCGCGGGTCCAGGTCGAGAGCCCCGCGGATTTCCTCGGAGTCGTACCGGAGCGCGCCGTCGAAGCAGTTGACCCCCACGATGAAGGGCAGCCGCCGCCGTTCGAAATAGTCGATGGAGGGGAAGGAGTCGGCGAGCCGCCGGGTGTCGGCCAGCACGACCGCGCCCAGCGCGCCGAGCGCGAGCTCGTCCCACATGAACCAGAACCGGTCCTGGCCGGGCGTGCCGAACAGGTACAGGACGAGCCCGTCGCGGATGGTGATGCGACCGAAGTCCATCGCCACCGTCGTCGTGGTCTTGCGCTCAACACCGGAGGTGTCGTCGATGCCGACGCTGCGGTCCGTCAGCTGTTCCTCGGTCCGCAGCGGCTTGATCTCGCTGACCGCACCCACCAGGGTCGTCTTTCCCACCCCGAATCCGCCCGCGACAAGGATCTTCACGGCGAGCGGCATGGGAGCAGCGCCCCGCGAGGGGTCAGAGCGCCTGGAGTCCATTGAGCACTTCCTTCAAAACCCGTTCATTGGGAAGACGGTTCTCTGTTTCAGGCCGGCGTACGGCGATCAGCCCAAGGTCCAGCAGGTCCCCCAGAAGGACCCGGACGACTCCCAGGGGGAGCTTGAGCTTCGCCGAGATCTCCGCCACCGAGAGCGGGCGCACGCAGAGGTCGAGAATGGCCACGTGCTCCGGCCCTGCGCTCGGCGGAGCGAACGTCGACGTCGCCGCCGTCGCGATGATCGCGATCAGGTCGAAGCC
The DNA here is from genome assembly GCF_040655075.1 of Actinoallomurus sp. NPDC050550. Classification (NCBI taxonomy): domain Bacteria; kingdom Bacillati; phylum Actinomycetota; class Actinomycetes; order Streptosporangiales; family Thermomonosporaceae; genus Actinoallomurus; species Actinoallomurus sp. NPDC050550. The sequence continues at coordinate 160,588 of NZ_JBFAJC010000001.1, forward strand.
CTCCCGGGAGGACCTCGTGCGACCGCGTGTCAGTGCGTACGGCCGGACCACCGGCCCGGCCTCGTCGTCGAGCCATTCGCTCATTCAGCCGTCCCGCCTCGTGGGCCATCGCTGGGAGGGCGACACCATCAGGTGCCCGTCGCGTACTCCTCGCACGGTCACGCGGCCTCACGATTCCACGGCCGAGCGGGGGAGAGTCGACATGTGCTGACCGACGCGCTTGACCAGCATCGCCATCTCGTAGGCGATCATGCCGACGTCCGCGTCGGCGCCCGCGAGCACCGCGAGACAGGCCCCGGACCCGGCCGCCGTGACGAACAGGAACGCGTGGTCCATCTCGACGATCGTCTGGCGCACTCCACCGCCGCCGAACTGGCGTCCGGCGCTGCGGGCCAGGCTCTGGAAGCTCGCAGCGACCGCCGACAGGTGCTCGGCGTCCTCCCGCGTGAGGCCGTTGGACGCGCCGACCAGCAGGCCGTCGCTGGACAACACCACCGCCTGACGCACCTGGGCGACGCGAGTGACGAGGCTGTCCAGCAGCCAGTTGAGTTCCCCCGCAGAACCCGCTGACATCAGATGTCCTCCTCTTCGTGATGGGTGGCGGTCTGCTCGGCGTCCGAGCGGCCGCGCAGCCATCCCTTCTGGATGGAGCTCAGCATGGTGCGGAGCTCCTCGGGCGAACGCTCATTACTCGGGGCATTGTCCAGCGGTTCGACGTCTTCGCGAAGCTGGGGGGCCAGGTTGGCCTGCCGGACCCGCTGCGGCAGCGACGGTTTTGTGCCGGGAGCCGCGGGTTCGGCGGTCGTCTCGGGCGTGGCAGAGGTCTCGGGCCGCGCGGGCTCCGCGGGCTCCTGGGCCGGCTCGAACAGCGACCGGCTCGGCGGCGGCGGAGCCGCGGCGCCCCCGGGCGTCCCGGAGTGGCGGCTCGGCAGCGGCGGGCGGTCGTCGGTCGTCCCGCCGAAGCGGGTCGGCAGGGGCGGGCGGTCGTCGTCGCCGTTGCCTTCGGTGGGGGGCGGTGACCACTGGGTTCCGTAGTCGCTCATTCCCGCGTAGCCGCTCGACCCGGATTCGTAGGAGTCCGTTTCCCCGCGCGGCTCGTAGGCCGAGCCCGGCGCTGCGTCGTGGCCGCCGAGATCTGCCGCGTACGGCGATGGCCCCGTGCCGTAGGCGTCGACGCTGAACGATCCGGTGTCGGGCCCCGTCGCGTCGCCGCCCTGGCCCGCTGAGGTCTGCGGTCGCCCGTCGGAGCCGCGGGAGCCGTTGGCGCCGTACGGCTTCGCGTCGTACGGGCCGGTCGGATAGATCGTCTGCCCGCCGGTGTCGGAGCGGCGCTGCGGCAGCGGCGGTCGGTCGCCCTGCACCGCCTGCATCGGCCCGGTGATGGGGCCCGTGATCGGCCCGGAGTCGGACGGGCCGCCCGGGCGGCTCGGGCGGCTCGGCGCGCCGATGGCGCCGATCGGGACGAGCGCGTCCTCGCCACGCCGGGTGGCCGCGATCGGGCCCGACTCCAGCTCGGGCCGATCGTCCCCGCGGGCGACGATCGCGTCGGGCAGCAGCACGATCGCGGTCGTCCCTCCGTACGGGGAGGTGCGGAGCGTGACCTGCACCCGGTGCCGCTGGGCCAGCCGGCCGACGACGAACAGGCCGAGCTGGGCGCTGTTGGACAGGTCGAACTCCGGCGGGTTCGCCAGCCGCTCGTTGGCGCGGTCGATGCTGGGCTGGTCCATGCTCAGCCCGCGGTCCTCCACCTCGAAGGCGAAGCCGTGCGCCACGAGCTGGCCGGTCACCTGGACCGCGGTGTCCGGCGGGGAGAACAGCGTGGCGTTCTCGATGAGCTCGGCGAGCAGGTGGATGAGGTCCGCGACGGCGGGGCCGGCGATCGCCACGCGCGGCATGGTGGCGACGGTGACGCGGGCGTAGTCCTCCACCTCGGCGGCCGCGGCGCGGGCGACGTCGACGGCCGGGACCGGGTTGCGCCAGCCACGGCCGGGCGCCTGCCCGGACAGAATGATCAGGCCTTCCGCGTGACGGCGCATGCGGGTCGCCAGGTGGTCGAGGCGGAACAGGTCGTCCAGCTCGTCGGGCTCGGTGACCCGCCGCTCCATCGAGTCCAGCAGGCTGAGCTGGCGGTGCAGCAGCGCTTGGTTGCGGCGCGCGAGGTTGAGGAAGACCTCGCTGATGCTGCGCCGCAGGCCGGCCTCCTCGACCGCGCCCTGGATCGCGGTCCGGCGGGCGGCGTTGAACGCCTGGCCGACCTGGTCGATCTCCTGGGTGCCGAACTGCAGCGGCGGCGCCTCGGCGGCGACGTCGACGTCCTCGCCGCGCCGTAGCCGGCGGATGACGCTGGGCAGCCGCTCGTTGGCCAGGTCGAGGGCGGCGCGCCGCAGCCCGGTCAGTTCACGGATGACCGAGCGGCCGACCCACAGGGACAGGACGAGCGAGGCGATGACCGCGACGAGACCGAGGGCACCGGCCAGCGCGACCCGCAGGATGATCCCGTCGGAGATCGGCTTGGCGCGCTTGGAAGCGGCCGCCGTCGACGAGAGCTCCAGGCCGCGCATCCGGGTGATGATGGAGGAGACGGTGGTCTTCCACGTCACGTCCATGCCGGCGAGCGGGTTCGGCGCCGGCTTGTTGACCATCCCGGGCATGCTCGGCTTGGGCTGGTGCGGCATGTTGTCGGTGAACCGGTTCTCCAACTGCTGCAGCCGGGAGTACTCGGGCGTCGCGACGATCCGCTGGTAGTAGGCGCGGTCGCTGGGACGCAGGTTGGGGAGGATCTCCTCGTAGAGGCTGCGCTGCGTGCCGACGAGCTTGGTGAACTCCACGTGCTCGGGGAACGTCAGGCGCCCGGCGGCGAGCGCGCCGGACAGCAGGGCGTCCTCCTGCGACAGCACCTCCCGCGCGCGGCCCAGGGCCACCTGGTTCTCGTTGTCCTTGGTGATGTTCGGGTTGCTCAGCGTCGACAGCGAGGACTGGAGGGCGTTGACGTCGGCCAGGCTGTCGCTGAAGTCGGCGAAGACCTGGTTTCGCTTCACGGAGCCGCTGTCGATCGCCCGCCGCTTGGCCTGCAGGGCGTCCAGGTGCGCGAGCACCTCGCGCGTCCACTGCTTGGCCTGGGCGCTGGCGACCTTCTGCGCGCCGGGGTCGGAGGCCTCCCGCCGGAACAGGTCGGCCTGCCGGTCGGTGACCAGCCGGCCGGACTCCATCGACGCGCGGTCGCCGTCCGACTTGCTGCCGAGGTAGACCATCGACAGGCGGCGTTCCTGCTGCAGGGCGCTGCCCAGGGCCCCGGACGGATAGCCAAGGTGGTCCTGGATCGTGTTGACGTGCCGCAGGTTCAGGCCATCGCCCAGGGTGATGCTGGCAGCGAACGCCCACAGGGTGCTCAGTGACACCAGGGGGACGATGAGCAGCAAGCTGATCTTGAAGCGGACTGACCGGAAGATGCGGCCGACCCTTGACCGGGACGGCCGCCGGCTGACATCTGATCCCACTCGTCGGTCCTTTGATTGCACCGCGACAGGCTCGACTTTCAGTGAGGCGGGGGAAACACCGTGTGAACGCGCGAGACTCTACTAGACATCCAGGCGGACACTGGCTGTGTCTGTAAATATCGGGCATCAAACACCTTGGAACTTCAAGGTGAACCGCGCCCGCTATGGGGTGAATAATCGCAGGTAGAAGCCGGGTTTTCCGGACATCTACCTCTGGTCCGGCCGAGAACCGGATTTCGGACGATCGGTGACAAGGGCTCCGCATCCTCCCCGAGCACCCATAGAATCCGCGATCGTGATCCATGACGACCAGCCCCCGGAGACGCTCCCCGTACGTGGACGCTCGCAGCTACCCGGCGGCCGGCACCGCCGGCCGGGCAGCGGCGATCTTCCCCCCGACGCACCGGTCCTGCTCCTGGCGGTTCCCGGCGCGGTCCCGGATGTCGGCAACGAGATCGCGGCGTTCATCCGCACGTCCCGGACCGACATCGACATCCGGGTCGCGCCCATCGCCGGCACAGCGCTCACGGACGTCCTGAGGGGAGTGCCCGAAGGCCGCTCGGCCGTCGTGGTACCGCTGGTCACCGGCCCGCATCCGCGGACGTACCACGACATCAACGCCGCCGTCGCGGAGGCCGGCGCCCGGGCGACCGTCACCGACCCGCTCGGCCCCCACCCGCTGCTGGCCGAGGCGCTGCACGTGCGCCTCGCGGACAGCGGCCTGGCGCGCGCCGACCGCATCCGGCAGTTCAGCATCGGCGCGTCCGTCGACGGCGTCATCGTCGCCACGGTCGGCGGCGACGAGGCCGCCGTGGAGGCCGACATGACCGCGGTGCTCCTGGCGGCGCGGCTCGCCGTGCCCGTGGTCGCAGCGTCGATCGACGGCCGCCCGACGGTGGCCGAGGCGGTGGGACGACTGCGCGACTCGGGCGGACAGCGCATCGCCATCGCCCCGTACATCATCGGTCCCGAGATCGACTTCGAGCGTCTCGCCAAACTCGCCACGGACGCCGGCCTGGGCTGCGCCGACCCCCTCGGCGCGCACACCTCCGTCGTACGTCTGGTGAACCTGCGATATGAAGTCGCCCTCGACGAGGCGATGACGTGAGCGCCCGCCCCGTACGCCTGATCGCCTCGTGCGGCACGGCCGCACTCGACGAGGAGCTGACATGAGGTCCATGCCCCGCAAGCGACTCCTCGGACTCGCCTGCGCCGCGGCGCTCGTTCTCACGGCCGCGGGATGCAGCGGCGACTCCAGCGGAGGGCAGGCCGCTCAGCAGGTGCCGCGGCTGAGCGCCCAGCAGGAGATCGGCGCCACCGAGGGCAGGCTGAACCTGGTCATCTGGGCCGGGTACGCCGAGAACGGTTCCAACGACAAGACCGTCGACTGGGTGCACCCCTTCGAGAAGAAGACCGGGTGCAGGGTCAACGCGAAGGTCGCCGACACCTCCGACTCGATGGTCGCGCTGATGAAGACCGGGCAGTACGATGGCGTCTCGGCCTCCGGTGACGCGTCGCTGCGGCTCGTGTACGGCGGCCTGGTCGCGCCCGTCAACACGAACCTTCTCACGTACTACCGCGACATCCCGTCGTACCTGAAGAACCAGCCGTACAACTCCGTCAAGGGCCAGATGTACGGCACGCCGCACGGCTACGGCGCCAACTACCTCATGTACCGCACGGACAAGATCCCGGGTACGCCCGCGTCCTGGAGCATCGTGTGGGACAAGAACAGTGTGGCGGCCGACCACGTCGTCGCGTACGACTCGCCGATCTACATCGCCGACGCGGCGCTCTACCTCAAGGCCCACCGGCCCGACCTGAAGATCGGCGACGTGTACGAGCTGACGCAGACGCAGTTCGACGCCGCCGTCGACCTGCTGAAGCAGCAGCGCACCAACGTCAACCAGTACTGGTCGAACTACCTCGACGAGGTCGAGGCGTTCAAGGCGGGCGACAACTACGCCGGGACCGCGTGGCAGGTGACCGCCAACACCGCCAAGACCGAGAAGGCGAAGATCGCGACCACCATCCCGATGGAGGGCGCCACCGGGTGGTCGGACACCTGGATGGTCGCCGCCCGGGCCCAGCACCCGAACTGCATGTACAAGTGGATGAACTGGATCACATCCCCCAAGGTGCAGTCGGCGGTGGCGCAGTACTTCGGTGAGGCCCCGGCCAACCCCAAGGCCTGCAAATACGCCGCGAAGGGCTTCTGCGGGCAGTTCCGCGTGGGCGACGTCGACTTCTACAAGCGCCTTGCGTTCTGGAAGACTCCCGCCGCAGACTGTGGTGATTCTCGCGGAGCGAATTGCGTCGACTACTCCAAGTGGACGCAGATCTGGGCGCAGATCAAGGGATAGGCGCAGATCAAGGGATAGATGAACAGATGAACACCGAAGAGCCCGGCGTCTCCGCCGCGGTCACCCTCCGCGCGGTACGCAAGACCTTCGGCGAGGTCACCGCCGTGGACGGCGTTGACCTGGACATCCGCGACGGTGAGTTCTTCGCGATGCTCGGGCCGTCCGGATCGGGTAAGACGACGGTGCTGCGGATGATCGCGGGCTTCGAGACGCCGACCTCCGGTCAGGTCCTCCTCGGGGGCCGCGACGTCACGAAGCTCGCGCCCTTCGACCGGGACGTCAACACCGTCTTCCAGGACTACGCGTTGTTCCCCCACATGAACGTCCTGGCCAACGTCGAGTACGGCCTGAAGGTCAAGAAGGTCGGCAAGGCGGAGCGCCGCGAGCGCGCCCTGCAGGCCCTGGCCTCCGTCCGTCTCGAAGGCTTCGACAAGCGCAAGCCCGGCCAGCTGTCCGGCGGCCAGCGCCAGCGCGTGGCGCTGGCCCGCGCGCTGGTCAACCGCCCGAAGGTCCTGCTGCTCGACGAGCCGCTCGGCGCCCTGGATCTGAAGCTCCGCGAGGAGATGCAGGTCGAGCTCAAGGCCATCCAGCGGGAGGTCGGCATCACCTTCCTGTTCGTCACGCACGACCAGGAGGAGGCGCTGACCATGGCCGACCGGATCGCGGTGTTCGACGCGGGCCGGATCGAGCAGGTGGGGACTCCCGCGGAGGTGTACGAGCAGCCGGCCTCGGCGTTCGTCGCCGGGTTCGTCGGCACCTCCAACCTCATCGAAGGTGAGGCGGCCCAGTCCATACTCGGCCGGCCGGGCGTCTACAGCGTCCGGCCGGAGAAGCTTCGCGTCGAAACGGACCTCGACGCGAAGCTGCCCGAAGGCGAGCACTCCGCGACCGGCACGGTGGCGGAGGTCGTCTACGCGGGGGCGGCCACCCGGTTCGTCGTGGACCTCGACGCCGGTGGCCGGCTGGTGGCGCTGCAGCAGAACCTGCAGTCCTCCTCGATGGACGTGCTCAAGCTGCGCGAAGCCCGGGTCAGGCTCGCGTGGCGCCGTGAGCACGAGTTCGCCATCCCCGGTCCGACGTGATGCCGGCCGGTCACCGCCCGACCGGCCGTCTCGCCGCGGCGCGTGCGCCGCGGTCTTCCCCGAGAAAATTCCATCTGATCGGAGTCTCCATGCTGCGCCCAACGCGCCTCGCGCTCGTCGTGGTGGCCGCCGTCTCCCTCCTCGCCGCCGGCTGCGGCGGTAAGAGCGGCGGCTCGCACCACGGCGGGACCGATGCCGCAGGGTTCACGCCCCCCAAGATCAACGCGCTCTCGTCGCTCGGCCAGGGCGAGGGCCAGGTCAACCTGGTCTCCTGGGCCGGCTACGTCGAGAACGGTTCGAACAAACCGGAGCTCGACTGGGTCCACCCGTTCGAGAAGCAGACCGGCTGCAAGGTCAACAACAAGGTGGCCGGCACGTCGGACGAGATGGTCAGCCTGATGAAGACCGGGCAGTTCGACGCGGTGTCCGCCTCGGGCGACGCCTCGCTGCGGCTCATCGCCGCCGGCACGGTCGCCCCGGTCAACACGAGCCTCGTGCCGAACTACGCCGACATCTTCCCGGATCTTAAGAACAAGCCGTGGAACTCCGTCGACGGCAAGATGTACGGCATCCCCCACGGCCGGGGCGCCAACATGCTGATGTACCGGACGGACAAGGTGAAGCCGGCTCCCGACTCCTGGAGCGCGGTCTTCGACCCGAACTCCCCGTACAAGGGCCACATCACCGCCTACGACTCGCCGATCTACATCGCCGACGCCGCGCTCTACCTGAGCACCACGCAGCCGGCGCTCGGCATCAAGGACCCGTACGCGCTCGACCAGAAGCAGTTCGACGCCGCGGTGAACCTGCTCAAGGAGCAGAAGAAGATCGTCGGCGAGTACTGGTCGGACGCCACGAAGACCCAGCAGTCGTTCCAGAGCGGCGACACGGTCCTCGGCACGAGCTGGCAGGTGATCGCCAACGGTCTGACGGCGGCGAAGGCCCCCGTCGCGACCGTGCTGCCCAAGGAGGGCGCGACCGGCTGGTCCGACACGTGGATGGTGTCGGCCAAGGCGCAGCACCCCAACTGCGCCTACAAGTGGCTCGACTGGGTGGTCTCCCCGAAGGTGAACGCCCAGATCGCCGAGAGCTGGGGCGAGGCGCCGTCCAACAGCAAGGCGTGCGCCCTGACCGCCGACAAGAAGTTCTGCGACACCTACCACGCCGCGGACGCGCCGTACTGGACGAAGGTTCACTACTGGAACACGCCGATCACGCAGTGCCTCGACGGCCGTAAGGACGTCAAGTGCGTGGACTACGCAAAGTGGACCCAGGCCTGGACACAGATCAAGGGCTGATGAGCACCATCGCGACGCCCGGTGGGCCGGTTCGCCGGCTCGCCGGGCTGCTTCACCGCCGGCCGTACCTCCGGCTGGCCGGCCTGCTGTCCGCGCCACTGCTGTGGCTCGTCGTGGCCTACCTCGGCTCGTTGGCGGCGCTGTTCGCCGCCGCGTTCTGGACCATCGACGACTTCACCGGCGAGGTGGTCAAACAGTTCAATCTGGGCAACTTCCAGGAACTGGGGAGCCAGGGCGTCTACCGGACGATCACGCTGCGCAGCGTGGGCGTCGCGGCGGCGGTCACCGTCGTCGACGGCGTGGTCGCCTTCCCGATGGCCCTTTACATGGCCAAGATCGCCTCGCCGCGCGCCCAGCGCTGGCTCGTCATCGCGGTGCTGACACCGCTGTGGGCGAGCTACCTCGTCAAGGCGTACGCCTGGCGGATCATGTTCTCCGGCTCCGGAGTGCTGAGCTGGATCCTCGACCCGTTCGGGATCCACGGCCCGGGGTACGGCCTGCCGGCGACCATCGTCACCCTGGCGTACCTCTGGCTGCCCTACATGATCCTGCCGATCTACGCGGGCCTGGAGCGGCTGCCGAACTCCCTGCTGGACGCCGCCGGTGACCTCGGAGCCCGGACCTTCCGGACGTTCCGTACGGTGATGTGGCCGGTGGCGTTCCCGGCGGTGATCGCCGGATCGATCTTCACCTTCTCGCTGTCGCTCGGCGACTACATCACGGTGAAGATCGTGGGCGGCAAGAGCCAGCTCATCGGCAACGTCGTCTACGACAACATCGGCGCGGCGAACAACCTGCCGTTCGCCGCCGCCGTCGCGACCGTCCCGGTGGTCATCATGGTGATCTACCTGATCGCCGTGCGCCGTACCGGGGCCCTCGACAACCTCTGACCCTCCGCAGCACCAGATTGGGGGAAGCGGTGTTCCGTTCCGGACCGGATTCCGGAGACGCGGCATCGCGAGCCGGATGACGCTTTCGCGGGGAGCCCGCATCGGCCTGCGCGTGGCGATGATCCTCGGGCTCGGTGTGATCTACGTGCCGCTGCTCGTCGTTCTCATCAACTCGTTCAACGCCGACCGGGCGTTCGCCTGGCCGCCCGCGCACTTCACCGGCCAGTGGTGGTCGGCGGCGTGGGGCAACGGCGGCGTGCGGTCGGCGCTGTGGACGTCGGTCAAGGCCGGCCTGGGCGCCACCGCGGTGGCCCTCGTGCTGGGCACCATGGCGGCGTTCGCCGTGCAGCGCTACCGGTTCTTCGGCCGCGACACGGTGTCGCTGCTGGTCATCCTGCCGATCGCGCTGCCCGGCATCGTCACCGGCATCGCGCTGAACAACGCGTTCCGCACGGTGCTGTCCCCGCTGGGCATCCAGCTCGGGCTGTTCACCGTCGTCATCGGGCACGCGACGTTCTGCGTCGTCACCGTCTACAACAACGTCCTGGCCCGGCTGCGCCGCCTCGGCACCCGCGTCGAGGAGGCCTCGGCCGACCTGGGCGCCGACACGTTCCAGACGTTCCGGTACGTCACGTTCCCGCTGCTGCGCTCGGCGCTGTTCGCCGGCGGGCTGCTGTCGTTCGCGCTGTCGTTCGACGAGATCATCGTGACGACGTTCACGGCCGGCGCGGGCGTCCAGACCCTGCCGATCTGGATCTTCAACAACCTCTTCCGGCCGACCCAGGCACCGATCGTCAACGTCGTGGCCGCGGCCCTGATCGTGCTGTCCGTCGTGCCGGTGTACCTCGCCCAGCGCATCTCCGGGGACACCCGCGGCGTGTAGGCGAGACCCCGGCGAGCAGAACACCAGGAAGGACCGCCGCAGTGAAGCGCACCGCCTGTAGGCGGCACCCCGGCAAGCACAGAACACCAGGAAGGACCGACCGCAGTGAAGCGCACCGTCCGTAACTTCGTGAACGGCTCGCCGGCCGACGCGGCCGACGGCCGTACGGCGGACCTGATCAGCCCCGTCACCGGCGAGGCGTTCGGCACGGCCCCGGTCTCCGGACAGGCCGAGGTCGACGCGGCGTTCGACGCCGCGGCCCGCGCGTTCGAGACCTGGCGCGACACCACTCCCTCCGAACGGCAGCTCGCGCTGCTGCGCATCGCCGACGCCATCGAGGCCCGCGCCGACGAACTCGTCGCGCTCGAGTCGGAGAACACCGGCAAGCCGATCGGCCTGACGGCGTCGGAGGAGATCCCGCCGATGGTCGACCAGATCCGGTTCTTCGCCGGTGCCGCGCGGATCCTGGAGGGCCGCTCGGCAGGGGAGTACATGGCCGGGCACACCTCCTGGATCCGGCGCGAGCCGATCGGTGTGTGCGCGCAGGTCACGCCGTGGAACTACCCGATGATGATGGCGGTCTGGAAGTTCGCGCCGGCCATTGCCGCGGGCAACACGGTGGTGCTCAAGCCGTCCGACACGACCCCGGTGACGACGGCGCTGATGGCCGAGATCGCCGCCGAGTTCCTGCCGCCGGGCGTGTTCAACGTCGTCTGCGGCGACCGCGATACCGGGCGCCTGCTCGTCGAGCACCCCGTTCCGCAGATGGTGTCGATCACCGGGTCGGTACGGGCCGGCAGCGAGGTCGCCCAGTCGGCCGCCGCCGACCTCAAGCGGGTCCATCTGGAACTGGGCGGCAAGGCGCCGGTCATCGTGTTCGACGACGCCGACGTCGAGGCCGCGGCCCAGGCGATCGCCGAGGCCGGGTACTTCAACGCCGGCCAGGACTGCACGGCCGCCACCCGCGTGCTGGCCGCCCCCGGCGTCCACGACGACTTCGTCGCGGCGCTGACCGAGCAGGCCGCGCAGACCCGCACCGGCCTGCCCGACGACGAGGACGTCCTGTACGGCCCGCTCAACAACGCCGTCCAGCTCGACCGGGTCGCCGGCTTCATCGACCGGCTGCCCGACCACGCGTCCGTGACCACCGGCGGGTCCCGCGCCCGCGAGGAGGGCTTCTTCTACCAGCCCACCGTCGTGTCCGGACTCGGCCAGGACGACGAGGCCGTGCAGAGCGAGATCTTCGGCCCGGTCATCACCGTCCAGCGCTTCTCCGGCGAGGACGAGGCCGTCCGCTGGGCCAACGGCGTCAAGTACGGCCTGGCCTCCTCCGTCTGGACGAAGGACCACGGCCGGGCGATGCGCGTGTCGCGGCGGCTCGACTTCGGCTGCGTCTGGATCAACACGCACATCCCGCTGGTCGCCGAGATGCCGCACGGCGGGTTCAAGCACTCCGGGTACGGCAAGGACCTGTCGATGTACGGCTTCGAGGACTACACCCGCGTCAAGCACGTGATGTCCAACATCGAGTCCTGAGAGCCAGGACCGGATACTGCGGCCTGTTCCGCCGATCGGACCTTCGGGTGAGGCCGGTGGGACAGGCCGTATCCGTGCCGTCTAGTGATCTACATTGTAAAGGCGGCGTCCCTATTCCTTGAGCTCGTGCCGCAGCATGCTGTAGACGAACACGTCACGCCAGGCGCCGCCGCGGAACGTGTACCCGCGCAGTACGCCCTCGCGGGTGAACCCGGCCTTCTGCAGGGCCCACTGCTCGGCGGCGTTCGTGGTCTCGGTGATCGCCTCGATGCGGTTCACCGTGGTGTGCGCGAACAGGTACCGCACGAGCAGCCGCTGTGCCTCGGTGCCGTATCCGAGGCCGCGCGCCTCCGGCCGCATGGCGACGCCGATGTTCCAGCAGTACGACCCGGGCGACGTGACCTGCTTGCGCCACGAGACGAACCCGAGCCGCTCGTCGCCGCGCAGCGCGATGAGGAGTCCGCGGTCGTCCTCCAGCAGACCGTTCTCCTCCCAGCGCCTCCGGAAGTGCCACTGTTCGAACCAGCCGTGCCAGCCGTGCTCGCCGGTGGCCTCGGGGTCACCCGTGAGCCTCTCGATCACCGCCAGATCGTCCCGGCTCGCAGGCCTCAACCGCAGCTCGCCATCGCCCATGCCCGCAGAGCTTAAGCTCGCGGCCGAGCGGCAACAATGGTGCCGTCCGCACGGAGAAGACCCTTCCGCCCGGACGGCACCTCTGGTCAGCGGCGGGGGCTCAGTGGCCCTTCTCCGGCGCCGGTGCTCTCGATCGCCGCCGCGATCTCGTCGAGATCCTCGGCGGTCAGTTCCAGGGACGCGGCCGGCAGCCAGCCGTCGATCTGGTCCGGGCGCCGGGCCCCGACGATCGCGCCGGTCACGCCGCGCCAGGCGAGGGTCCAGGCCACCGCGACCGAGGCGATCGGTGCGCCGCGTCGCTCCGCGACCGCCGCCAACGCGTCGGCGAGCGCCAGGTTGGCGTCCAGGTTCGTCGTGAAGTCGGGGTGACGCCTCCGCCAGTCGTCGTCGGGGAGGCCGGCCACCCGTTCCCGGGAGAACGCTCCGGTCAGCAGGCCCGACTGCATCGGCGAGTACACGATCACTCCGGTGCCGTGCGCGGCGCACCACTCGATCTCCGCCACGGCGGAGCGGTGGATCGCCGAGAACGGCGGCTGGAGCGAGTCCACGTGCCCGAGCTTCTCGGCGGTCTCCAACTGCCCGACGTCGTGGTTGGACAGTCCGACGGCGCGTACCTTGCCCGCCGCCTTCAGCTCGAGCATGGTCTGCCAGTACTCCTCGAGGGGAGTCCCGTCCTGCGCCGGCCAGTGCACCTGGTACAGGTCGATGCGCTCGACGTCCAGCCGGCGCAGCGAGTCGTCGACCTCGCGGCGGATGCTGTCCGCCGCTCCGATCCTCCGGGCCTGGGCGCCGGGGTCGGCCGGGTCCCAGACGTTGCCGCACTTGGTGAAGACGTACGGCCGGTCGCCCTCGGGGATCTCCTTCAGCGCTCGTCCGACGACCTCCTCCGAGTGGCCCAGGCCGTAGATCGCCGCGGTGTCGATCCAGTTGACGCCCTGCTCGACGGCGTACCGGATCGCCGCGACCGACTCGGCGTCGTCCTGCGGCCCCCACGCGAACTTCCAGCCGGAGCCGCCGATCGCCCACGCGCCGAAACCGACTCTGCTGATGTCCATCCCGGTCGTGCCGAGCGGTTGGGTGGAAAGCGCCACGTCTGTTCCCTCTCGTCGTCTCTTCGTCGCCGGCATCTCGTACGGGGGTTCTTGCCCCTTCGGGCGCCTCCGGCCGTCAGACGGCGTCCAGCTCCGCGATCTCCTCAGGGGTGAGCTCCAGCTCGGCCGCCGCGACGGAGTCGCGGATCGTCTCCGGCCGGCTCGACCCGGGGATCGGGATGACGACGGGCGACTTGGCCAGCATCCAGGCGAGGCAGACCCGTTGCGGGCTCACGCCGTGCGCCTCCGCGATCCGCGCGAACGCGCCGTGGGCGGAGCCCAGGCCACCGGCCTTGGAGATGCCGCCGAGCGGGCTCCACGGCAGGAAGGCGATGCCCAGCTCGTCGCACAGCCGCAGCTCCGGCTCGCTGCTGCGGAACGCGGGGGAGAACTGGTTCTGCACCGACGCGAGCCGGCCGCCGAGGATCTCCTGTGCCTGGCGGATCTGGTCCGGGTTCGCGTTGGAGATGCCGGCCAGCCGGATCTTCCCCGCGTCCAGGAGGTCGCGGATCGCGCCCACGGACTCGGCGTACGGGACGGCGGGGTCCGGCCGGTGGAACTGGTACAGGCCGATCGCCTCGACGCCGAGCCGCTTGAGCGACGCCTCGCACGCCCGCTTCAGGTGATCGGGGGACCCGTCGAGCGTCCACGAGCCGTCGCCGGGGCGTACGTGACCGCCCTTGGTCGCGACCAGCACGTCGGACGTGTCGCCGCCGTACGAGGCCAGGGCCTTGGCGACGAGGGACTCGTTGTGCCCCGCGTCGTCGGCGCCGATGTGGTACGCGTCGGCCGTGTCGATCAGGGTCACGCCCGCGTCGAGGGCCGCGTGGACGGTGGCGACGGAACGGCTCTCGTCGGGCCGTCCCTCGATCGACATGGGCATGGCTCCCAGCCCGATCGCGCCGACCTGGACATCGCCGATCCGGCGAGTACGCATGAAGGACCTCCGAGAAATCCTGCCGAAGAACGGAACGGTCAGCGCGCCGCGGACCCCCTCGGCGTTGCCGAGGGACGACGGCCCGGTCCCATACCCGCGATCGGCGGGATCGTGCCGGGCCGCTGACCGGTCTCCAGCCTGCTCGGTGAGCGACCAGGTGTCCAACAGAAGAAACCGATGAGATCAAGCAGTTAGAGTGCTCAATTGTGGAACTCCGGCATCTCGAGTACTTCGTGGCCGTGGCGGAGGAGGCGCACTTCACCCGCGCCGCCGAGCGCCTGCACCTCGCCCAGTCGGGCCTGTCGGCGTCGATCCGCGCGCTGGAACGCGAGCTCGGAGCCCCGCTCTTCGTCCGCAGCACCCGTCGCGTCGAGCTGACCGAAGCGGGCCGCGCCCTGCTGACCGAGGCCCGGCGTACGCTCGCGAGCGTCGCCGCGGCCCGCAACGCCGTCGCCGCCGTCCAGGGTCTCCTGCGCGGCACGCTGTGCGTCGGCACCGAGCAATGCCTCGGCGTGGTCGACGTCGCCGGGATCCTCGCGCGTTTCCGATCCCTGCACCCCGGCGTGGAGATCCGGCTGCGCCAGGCGGGCTCCTCGCACCTGGTCGAAGAGGTCCGCGCCGCGCGCCTGGACCTGGCCTTCGTGGCCGTCTCGGGAGACCCGCCTCCCGGCGTCGCCCTGACGTCGCTGACGACCGAGCCGATGATGCTCGTCTGCCATCCCGGCCATCGGCTGGCGGCGTTCGACGCGGTCGGCCTGTCGCAGCTGGCGGGCGAGGTGTTCGTCGACTTCCACGCCGACTGGGGAGCGCGCCAGATCAGCGACCGGGCGTTCGAGACGGCCGGCCTGCACCGGCACGTCGCCTTGGAGGTCAACGACGTGCACAGCCTGCTCGACTTCGTCCAGCACGATCTCGGCGTGGCCCTGGTGCCCCGGCCGATCGCCCACAAGCGCAAGAAGAACGTCCGTATCGTGCCGCTCCGCGAGACGCCGCCGTCCTGGCGGGTGTCGGTCGCCGTGCCCACGGACGGCCCCACGAACAACCCTGCCTCTCAGGCCCTCCTCGGCATCGTCGGCGACTCCCTGACCGTTCCCGACGTCGCACCTCCGGTCCCCGCCCCGGCGTGACGTCGCCGGACGGTTCGAGCGCCCCGCCGGTGCGCGAGAATCGCTCGGCCGACGACCAGCACGATGGAGCCTCGGCGCCGCGCGTCCTCTCGGAGTACGGCGTCAGGCGAGCATCTCGACGAACTCTGCCAGTTGGGTGAGGTTGCGGCACTCGTGCATCGGCACGACCGCGCCGTACGCCGAGGCGGCCGAGTCGCCGGAATCCCAGTCCGCGGCCGGTTCGGGGTTGAGCCAGTACGCGTGCCGCGCCCGGCCCGCCAGTCGCCGGACCGCCTCCAGGTTCAGCGCGCCGTAGTTGCTGCGAGCGTCGCCGAGGATCAGCAGCGCGGTCTTCGGCGTGATCGCGTCGCCGTATCGGTCCTCGAAGACGCCGAAGGCGCGCCCGTAGTCGCTGTGCCCGCTGATCCAGACCAGGCGTGCCTCGCGGGTCATCGTCGTCATCGCCTCGACCACGTCGGCGCCTGGGGCGAAGAACCTGGTGATCTCGTCGATGTCGTCGATGAACGCGAACGCCCGTACCCGGGCGAACTGCTCGCGCAGCGCATAGGTCAGCAGCAGGGTGAAGTGCGCGAAGGAGGAGACGGAGTCGCTGGCGTCGCACAGTACGACGAGTTCCGGTTTGTGGGGGCGGGGCGGCCGGTGGTGCGTGGTCAGGGGGACGCCGCCCGTCGACAGCGACGCGCGTACCGTCCTGCGGAAGTCCAGCCGTCCGCGCCTGCCGTGCCGCCGCCGGTGGGCGAGCCGGGCGGCCAGTCTCCGGGCGAGCGGCTGAACCTCCCGCCGGATCGCGGACAGGTCCGCGCGGGTCGCGCGGAGGAAGTCGACCTGCTCCAGCGGCGGCCGGGCGGCGCTGCGCGCGACCTTCTCCGGGCCGTTCTCCTCGGCGAGCCGCCGTCGTACGTCCTCGGCGACGAACTTCTGGAAGCGTTCGATGCGGCGGGTGAACGTCCGGCGGGCGACCTTCTCGTCCAGGCCGCCGCGTTCGGTCAGCACGGCGGCGAGCAGCCCGGCCATCAGCGTCTCCGGGGACAGGACCCGCAGCGCCTGATAGGAGAACCACTGCCCGCGACCGCCGGAGCCGCGGCCGTTCCCGCCCGGCGCGCCGGAGCCACGACCGTACGCGCCGACGGCCTTGCGGGCGAAGTCGCGCAGGGCGGCGTCGTCTCCCTCCAGCAGGAGGCGGCTCAGTTCGTCGCGCAGCCGCCGCAGTTCGGGATCGTCGTACGCGGGGCGCTCGCGGGCCGTCTCGGGACTGCCGGTCACCGGCGGGAACCACAGGTCGAACAGTGTGTCGAACGCCGCCCGATGCGCCTGCCGCTTGACGAGCGTGGCCGCGTACGCCGCGCGCAGGGACTCGCGATCGGCCAGGTCGATGGCGACCAGGGCGTGCACGGCGTCCAGCCCTTCGGCGAGCGACACCGGCAGGCCCGCCTCGCGCAGTGCCGTGAGGAAGTCCAGATGCCGGTCCAGGAGACCTGGTGTTCTATCGGGCGGCGGCATCGCCGTGGACGACCTCCTTGAGCGCGCGGTCCTGATCGGAGCGGTGCTTGAGGACGACGCCGAGGGTCGCGGCGATCACGTCCCCGTCGAGCCGGTCGAGGCCGAGTGCGAGGAGCGTACGGGCCCAGTCGATGGTCTCGGCGATGGACGGTGCCTTCTTGAGCTCGAGTTCGCGCAGGGCCGCCACGACCTGGGCGAGCCGGCCGGCCAGGGCCTCGTCGATGCCGGGGACCCGGGCCCGGACGATGTCGCGCTCGCGCTCCGGGGGCGGGTAGTCGAGGTGCAGGTAGAGGCAGCGCCGCTTGAGCGCCTCGGACAGCTCCCGGGTCGCGTTGGAGGTGAGGACGACGAAGGGCCGGCGCGCCGCCGTGATCGTGCCCAGCTCGGGGATCGTCACCTGGAAGTCCGACAGCACCTCGAGCAGCAGGCCCTCGACCTCGACGTCCGCCTTGTCCGTCTCGTCGATCAGCAGGACGGTGGGGTCGGTGCGCCGGATGGCGGTCAGCAGCGGGCGTTCGAGCAGGAACTCCTCGGTGAAGATGTCGTCGTGGGTGGCGCTCCACGACTCATCACCGGCGGCCTGGATGCGCAGCAGCTGCTTCTTGTAGTTCCACTCGTACAGGGCGCGCGGCTCGTCCAGGCCCTCGTAGCACTGGAGCCGTACGAGCCGGGCGTCGGTGATCGCGGCGACGGCCTTGGCCAGTTCCGTCTTGCCCACCCCGGCCGGGCCCTCGACCAGCAGGGGCTTGCCCAGCACGGCGGCGAGGTAGACGGTCGTCGCGATCGCGTCGTCGGCCAGGTAGTCCACGGCCGCGAGACGTTCGCGGACGTCGGCGGGCGAGGTGAAGGTCATCTGTGCTCCAGGAAACGAACCGAATCGCGTTCGAACCTATCCCATGCACCGCGGAAAACGGATCGACCGCCGGGCGCGGCGCCGGTATGGTGCTGGAACGCCCTGGACCGGGAGGAGGTGAGAGCGATGGACGACACGACGTTCATGCGCTCCCGCCCCGTCCGGGCGTCGCGGGTCTGACCGGGAGCGCACCGCATCTTCCGGAAGGACTCTCATGACCGATCTGGTCATCCGCCCGCTCGCCCCCGGCGAGGAGCATCTCTTCGAGCAACTGTCCGACCCCGCCCTGGTGGGCGTCGCCGCGTTCGGCCGGTCGTACCGCACGACGGCCGCCGCGGGCGAGTACCGTCCCGAATGGACCTGGGCCGCCCTGCGCGGCGACACGGTCCTCGCCCGCGCCGCCTGGTGGGGCACACCGGGCGACGACGAGCCGGTCGCGCTCGACTGGTTCGATTTCACCGATGCCGACGCGGGCGTCGCCCTCCTGCGGACGGCCCGCGCGGAATCGTGGAAAGCCGAGTACTGCCTGTTCGTCCCGCCGCACGGACGAGAGCGGCCCGAGGTCCGCACCGCCGTACGGGCCCGCGCCGACGCGGCCGTCGCCGCCGGGATGACCTGGCTCGTGGACCGCTACCGGTACGAGTGGACGACCTCGTGCGGGCTGCCCGAACGCCCCGGCCGCCTCACTTACCGGCCCGAGCCCGACGACTCGGTGATCCTCGACGTGCTACGCCGGATCCAGCACGGCACCCTCGACGCCCACGCCCGCCGCGCCATCGCCGAACGGGATCTGGACGCCGCCGCGCGCGAGGACCTGGACATCCTGCGGCGGTTCCCCGCTCCCCGCGACTGGTGGCGGCTGGCGTACACGCCCGCCGGTGACCTCGCCGGGTTCGTCGCCCCGACCCGCAACCACACCGCACCGGTCATCGGCCTCATCGGGGTCGTGCCGGAACAGCGCGGCCACGGATACGGCTACGACCTCCTCGCCGAGGGCACCCATTTCCTGGTCGAACAGGGCGCCGATCGCATCCTGGCCGACACCGACATGACGAACACGCCGATGGCCGCCGCCTTCACCCGGGCCGGTTATCCCGTCACCCAGGAGCGGATCTTCTTCGCTTGACCCTCCGCCGGGCGGTGCGCGAACGTGAGGATTCGTGCACCGCCCGGCGAACTCCCTGGAGGATGCGATGCCCGCTCGCATGACGCCGCCATTCCGCGCCGACCACGTCGGCAGCCTGCTACGCCCACCGGAGCTGCTCCGGGCCCGCGACGACTTCGCCGCCGGCCGGATCTCCGCAGAGCGGTTGCGGTCGGCCGAGGACGAGGCGATCCGCACAGTGGTGGAGATGCAGGAGGACGTGGGCCTGCAGAGCGCCACCGACGGGGAGTTCCGCCGCGCCTCCTGGCACATGGACTTCATCTACCGGCTCGGCGGCATCGACCCGGCCTCGGAGAAGCTGAAGGTCCACTTCCGCAACGCCTCATCGTCGAGACCGCCCACGAGGTCTGGGGGTAGGCCCTCCGAGAGGAGGCTTGCACGCTGTGGTGCCGACGTTCGCTCATGCCGGCTACGCCGGATCCGCTTACCGGGGGAGTTCTGATGGATTCCGTGATCGACACGGTGAAAGCAGAGGAACAGGAGTACAGCCAGGGCGAGGAGCGGCCGCTGCGCCCGACGCGACGAGGCTGGCCGGGGCGACGATGAGCGCCGTGGCGGGGGCCGACTGGCTCCAGCTCGTCTACGCCCGGCTGCGACGGTCGGCCGGGGGCTGAGAGCTGCACCGGGGCGCTGACCTGGTTCGGTAGGCCGAATCGGGGGGTTTGGGATGCCCTCGGCGGGTAGGCGGGCAGCATGGACGTTACCTTCCTCAAGTCGCTGTACGACATTCCCGGCCCGTTCGCCTCCGTCTACCTCGACATGCGACGGGCCACCGAGGACGCTTCGAAGGTCATCGAGCTGCGGTGGCGGGCCCTGCACCGCGAACTGGTCGAGCAGGGGACGCCGGCCGCGACCGTCGAGGCGATCGAACGGGTTGTGACCGAGGAGAACATCCAGCGCGAATCCGGCACTCTCGCGGTGTTCGCGGCGGACGGCGAGGCAGTCCACTCCGAGGTACTGCGCGGGACACCGCGCGCCGAACTGGCCAGGTATGCCCCGTTGCCGCACGTCAAGCCGCTCCTGGCGCAGCGCGGGCAGCCGATCGCCTACCTGGTCGCCACGGTGGACCGGCTCGGCGGGGAGATCACCTGCGTGGCGCGGGGCGGCGATCGCCGTACGATCACGGTCAAGCCCGACGAGGACTTCCCGGTGCGCAAGACCAAGGCCGGCGACATGTTCCGGCAGGACAAGCAGCAGCGGGCCGCCGAGGAGGTCTGGCGGATCAACGCCAAGAAGGTCGCCCACGCGATGGTCGGGGCGGTCGACGACTGCGGCGCCGACATCGTGGTCCTCGCCGGCGACGTTCGCGCCCGTACGGCCGTCCAGGAGGAACTGCCCGAACCCGTCCTGTCGCGCGTCGTCGACGCGGGCGGGGCCGGGCCGGCGCTGGACGAGGAGATCACCCGCGCCGTCGAGCGCAAGCGGGCCGAACACCTCACCTCCCTGGTGAGCCGGTTCGACGAACAGCTCACCAAGCACGGCCGCGCGGTCGAGGGCATGGAGGGCGTGAGTGACGCGCTGCGCAAGGGACAGGTCGCCTGCCTGTTCCTGGAGGACCGGCCAGACTCGTCGATCACCCTGTGGACGGGGCCGCAGGCGACCGATGTGGGGACGTCCGCCGATCGCCTTCGGGAGCTCGGCGTCGCCGACCCCGTCGCGGACCTGGCCGACGCCGCTCTCATCCGGGCGCTCGCGGGCACCGATGGGGAACTGGTGCTCCTGCCACCGGAGTCGCTGCGCGCCGAGTCCGGTGCGGGGGCCCTGCTGCGGTACGCGGACTGAGCGGCGAGGGGGCCACGACCGGATCACGGATCGTCGAGCAGGGCGAGGCAGTCCGCGACGTCGGCGATGCCTTCCGCCCGGCGGCCGGTCTTCATGGCGTACAGCGCGCTGTCCATGGCAGCCCGCGCCGCCAGCAGGCAGGTCGTGCTGTGGATCACGACGTCGACGCCTAAGTCGGCGAGCTCGGCGTGGGACAGCCAGGGCGATCGTCCGCCGGGTACCTGGTCGAAGACGAGCGTGCGCGCTCCGATCGCGTCACGGGTGAGGCCGATGAGACGCGTGTTCGAGATGCCGGCCACGAGCACGCCGTCGACGCCCGCATCGATGTACGCGCCGACCCGCCGGACGATCTCGGGTTCCTCCACCGCGTCCGTACGGGCGATCACGGCGAGACCGTCACGTGCGCGCAGGACGGCGTTCAGCTTCTCGAGCTGGTCGGACAGCGGGACCAGGCGCTTGCCCGCCAGGTGCCCGAATCGGCGAGGCCTGGCCTGGTCCTCCAGGACGACCCCGGTCGCGCCCATCGACGCGAGCCGCCGGACGACGTGACCGGCGATTTCGGGGCCGCCATAGCCGTCGTCGACGTCCACGAGCAGCTCGTGGCGAGGAAGCGCCGCCCTCAACCTCCCGACGAATTCGATCATGTCGGGCCAGGCGATGAAGCCGACGTCGGGCAGCCCGTAGTGGGACGCCGAGAAACCGAACCCGGAGACGAAGAGCCCGTCGAAGTGGACGGCGGCGGTGAGCGCCGAGATCATGTCGTGGATCCCGGGTAGCAGCCGCAGGGACGTCAATTCCGCTCCCAGAGGGATCGCAGCAGATCGACACCGCTCGCGAGCGGGGTGCCGCGGGTCTCGAAGACGACGGTGCCCTGCCAGGAACGCCTCTTGAGGAGGCCGACGACCTGATCGAGCGGGATGGTCCCGGAGTGCAGGCCGAGATGCGAGTCGGCCCGACCGTCGTTGTTGCTGACCGACAGCGCCCGGATGTCGCCGGCGAAGTCGTCCAGGATGGCGGCCGGGAATCCCTGGTTGACGTTCGCGTGCCCGATGTCGAAGACGAAGGTCAGCTCCGGTATCCGCCGTTTGGCCGCCGCGAAGTCGTCATGCCCGGTGAAGACGTAGGAGAAGGGCCGGTGCCGGGGGTAGTGCGAGAGGTTCTCCACCCAGATCTCCACGCCGCGCCGGTCGGCCTCCTCGAGGATGAGCTCGACCGCGGAGAGGAACCTGGTCAGCGCCGCGTCCCTGGCCGACCTGGTCGGGCGGGGATCGACGACGCAACCGCCGTGGATCACGAGCGGGCAGCCGAGGCGCTCGGCGAGGTGGAGCTCGGTCGAGAGATACCGCAGCGTACCGTCACGCACCTCGGGGATCTCGGTGGCGAGCGGAGCCCGGAAGTTGCCGTGCAGGATGGGGCTGACATGCAGCTGTGCGGTCAACGCACGCAGGTCCCGGACCCGCTCGGGCGACCACGTACGCGGCTGGTCCGCTTCGAGGCTGAAATCGATGTACCAGTGGGTGCAGCCGTGCTCGTGGGCGCGTGCGGCGCCTTCTTCCGCGGAGAGGTACTCCTGGGCAGCGATTCCCGACGCGAAGGGAAGCGTCAGAGGCATGATGCTCACCGCCAATCGGGTTGTTCGGGGGTGTGGGCCACAGCGCGCTCGGCCGTCCACAGATCGGTTAGGCGGGTACGGAGGCGTTCGGCCGGTGGCCCGAGGCGCAGGAGACGGTCGACGACGTCCGCGGGGCCGGCCACCAGACTGCGCGTTTCGGACATGTCGCCTAGGCGCTCCTCGAACGGGGCGCCGGAGAGATCACGGATGTCGATGCCGACCTCACGGGCGATGACGACTCCGGCATGCAGGTCGACTTCCCCGATCCGATAACCGACGATGCCGTCGATGTCACCGCGGGCCAGCATCACCCAGTAGGTCAGCGGCGCCCAGAGCTGGAGAACCCGGCCCGCCATGCGCTCGAGGAGGATGCGCAGCGCGCTCGCCATCGGGTCGTCGGGGCTCACGGCGTAGCCCTGGCTCCAGGCGAGCAGCGGGCGCCGCCGTCGTCGGTCGGCCGAGCGCAGCAGCGCCCGGTTTCGCGACATCCACGCGCCGCGTCCCCTGATGGCCGACCAGGTGCGGTCCGACACGGGATCGTGGATCACCCCGAGCATCGGCACTCCCTCATGGCACAAGGCCAGGCCGATGCCGTAGACGGGCAGCCCGATGGCGAGGTTGTTCGTTCCATCGAGAGGGTCGATGACCCAGGACCAGGCGTCGTCACCGTCGACCACACCGAGCTCCTCCGAGATGATGCGATGCCGGGGATAACCGGCCCGGATCCGCTCGACGATGACGCGTTCGGACTCGATGTCCAGGCTGGTGACCACGTCCGCTGCGCCCTTCTCACGGACGTCGAACCGCCCGCACGCGCCGCGCCGGAGGAGGGTTCCGGCCGCCTCGGCGGCCTCGATGGCGACGATCCTGGCCTTCCACAGATCCATGCTGCCCGCCTCTGTCAGGGGCTCATATCAAGGTCATGAAGCCGGTCGAAGGCGCGGGCGGCCATCAGCAACTCGCCTTCCGTGCATCGGCGCCTGCGCACCTGGTGTTTACCCAGCCCGAGATGCCCGAGGGCGTACTCCGGAGCGGAGCGGCGGATGTCCGCCACGACGATGGTGGCCGCGGGTCCGCGGACGGACGTCGCGTGGAAGCGGCCGGCCGACAGGAGGTACGTGCGGTCGCTGTCGATGACCTGACGAGCGGCCTCCTCACAGGTGACGAGGCGGCGGGTCGGCCGGAGTTCGTCGACCAGTCCGTCGGTGTACACGGCGAGGACGCGGTGTGTCGGACGATCGGCGGTGTCCTCGATGTGGAAGAGATGGTTGCGTACCTGGCCGAACAGGACGAAGCTCGTCAGGTTCCAGCTGTGCGCGTGAACGGGCGACGTGGTGAGCGGCGGACAGCGCACGGTGTCCGTCCACAGGTGGATGCACACGCCGACATCGGCGGACCGGAGCATGGGCACGCAGAGGAAGCCCAGCGGATGCCGGACGCCGGAGATCCCTTCGGCCGTCGCGCGGCCTAAGAGACGGCGGAAGTGCCGCCGGAGCACGGAGCCGGGGCCACGGGCCGTGATCAGGTCGCGAAGCTCCGTCAGCTCGTCAGGGGTAAGGATTCCTGGCATGAATCGCCTTTTGGATGATGCGGGGAATGTGGTCATCCGGAAGAGTCAACGGAAGGTGCAACGCGTCGAATAACCCCCTCACCTCCTCGGGTGTCGGTTCGTCGCCGAACCCGACGGTCGAGGACAGCTCGAGGGGGACCTTCTTGGCCTGGGCGAGGCTCCGATCGAGCTCGGTGTGAAAGCTCGCGTAGAGGAAACTCTCTCGAGGGATCATCAGCGCCGGCATCCGCGGATCGTCCTGGGTGATGATCAGGCGGTTGTCGGCCATGTCATAGCGGAACGTGGTCATCGTCGAGGTCAGGCCGATCTGGACGTCGAGCAGGTCGTACCGCTTCTTGTGCCAGCAGGCGGCCAGGACCGTGGCGTACGCCTCCTCGCGTGTGCGATCGCAGGTCCAGGTCTCGCCGGTCGCGTCCGTCAGCTCCGCCATCGATCGCCGGAAGACGGCGTACCGCTCACAGGCGTCGAGGTCGGTGGGGTCGAGGATCTCCAGCCTGACGGTGAGGGCGCGCCGGTCGCGGCGCGCCAGCCGAACGCACTCGGGCAGGGTGACCGCGCGGATGTAGGTGCCGGTGCCGCCTTTGAACACCCAGCGGCCGGTCTGCTCGCGTGCCTCCTCGTGGGCGCGCGCGACCTCCCTCGGACCGGTCAGCAGCCCGACGGCGGCGATCTCACGCAACGCCCGCTCGCTCTGGAGGAGGGTCGTGCGCATCGCCGACAGGTCGCCGAGTCGGCCGGAGACCTCGTTGAGCGCCGTGGTCAGGCCGTGCTCGGCGTTCATGCCGCGCCACCGGTCGCGGAGGACCGCCAAGGAGAGCACGGCGAGTGTGAGCAGGATCGTGTTGTCGGCGAGTTTGGTCGTGGTGACGTCGAGCAGGCCGAGGACGCCTGCGACGATCGCGATGCCGAGCGCGACCACGGCGTCCGTCTCGGCCAAGAACCACACCAGAATGCGCTTCATCGGCATCCTCCAGTGCTTGACCGAGCTATGTGACTATTGATGCATTTATCGCGAGAGTTGCTTAACGAAGCATCGTTCGGGCGAAGCGTCGATATGATTCCGGATGGTAACGTAGGAACAGATCGGGTTCAACGACTTCGATTTCCATGAGTTTCGGATCGCCCGATTCATCGATCACGAAATCGATCCGTCCGTAAATCGGCTGATTCGGAAGGGCGGCGAGCACGCGCCGGCCGTAGGCGTCCATCCACGGTTCGGCGGCCACTGGATAGGTGCGCCCCCCGTAATGATTCTGTACGCGGAACTCGCCCGGACGTGGAACCTTCAGCACGAGGTGGCTGAGCACGCCGTCGAGATAGATCGCCGAATACTCTCCCTCGCTCTCGACGACCGGCTCGTACTCCTGGATCAGGACCGGCTCGTCGCGGAGCTCGGCACGGGCGACGGACACCGCCTCGTCCAACGAAGAGCACAGCCAGGTGCGGCGGCCTCCCGCTCCGATCACCGGCTTCACCACGACCCGCCCGGCGTCCATCCCCGACAGATGACCGGCGGCCAGGTCGGCGCCGCGCTCGGCGACGCGCGTCTCCGGCAGCGCGATGCCGCGGTCGCGCAGCTCGATCAGATAGCGCTTGTCGACGTTCCAGGTGATCAGCGGATGGGAGTTGAGCAGCCGATCATCGCAGCCGACCTTCGCCAGCCACTCGGTGAACTCCTGAAGGCGCATGCTGTAATCCCACGGAGAGTGCAGCAGGATCGCGTCGAAGTCGTCCCATGAGGCGCTTTCGTCGTCCCAGATCACCAGCGAGGCGGCGGCTCCCGCCTCGCGCAGCGCGGTGAGCAGATCACGGGTGTCCTCCATTCCCTCGGGCAGCGTGGGCGCGGTGACCAAGGCGACTTTCTGTGGCGTCATCGGTGGTCCTCTCCATCATTTCGGACGCCGGTGATCCCCCAGACCAGCAGATCCATTGGGTCTGGTGAGGTACGCCGGAAGTCGACCCACTGCATGTTCTCCAGCAGGCTGGGAATACGTGGTCTCACCGCACCCTCCAGAAGCACCGGGATCACCGGGCACCGGCGGCCGAAGAACTGCTGCAAGAAATACCACACTTCATCACGTTGCCACGGACCGATGCCGCTCTCGCCGATGAGCACCGCCGCGCATGAGATCGAATCGATCTGCTCCTGCACCGCCTCGAGCCACGGTTTTCCCGGATAGGCGTCCCAGATGTCGACCCACGGCCGGATTCCGCGTTCCATCAGCTTCTTGGCCAGATGGAGTGCGCTTTCCTCGTCTTCATGGCTGTAGGAGATGAAAACGTCATAGAGGGAGCGCTTGGCCTTCAACTCCACGTTGACGGATACGACGTCCCGCTCGAGAGCGCGGTCGGCGCGCGTCTCGAGCGCGGCTGTCCCGGCCGGCTCCGGACGATCGACCGACGGGACGGCGATGTCGACGCTCGCCTCGCAGACGTTGCACCGAATCCAGGTGAGACCGCGCTCGACCCGCCGGCGTACCTGTTGCTCCGCCACCGCGGTGCCGCACGCCTCACAGGCCACCGAGGTCCGCAGGACCAGGACGCCGTCGACCGCGACGCGCCCGAGGAAGGCCCGGCACATCTCATCGAACAGCGACCGCTGAACCTCGGCGATGGCCGTCTCGTGCCGCGTCTCCGCCCACAGGGACCCCGAGTCGTCCGGACGCACTCGGACCCAGGAACCGTGGCCGTTCGACCAGGTGAAGCGCGCGGTCGACGCCCAGAGAGCCCGCCCGGAGAACAACCCGGAGTTGTGCAACGCCACGACGAGCGTGGCGTACACGTGATCCCGCTGGCCGGTGAGGCTCAGCGAGATGCCCGGTTCGAGGCCCGCCCAGCGGTCCTCGTCAACGGGTGTCCGGACGGCGCTCGGGAAGCTCAGGACGACGTCCTTGCCCTCGCGGATGACCACGCCGGCACCCACGAACTCCTGTACGGCCGCGTGCAGGAGATCCTGCTCACGGCGCGGATCGGGGACCCGCTCGTCGGACGGCAACGGGATGGTCGGCGCCAGCACGTCGTCCTCCCGCAGCGTGCCGTCACCGGTCGCCGCCCGCTGGGCGGCAATGAGGATCATCGAGGCGTACGAGCGCAGGAGGCTCGGGTCCAGCAGGACGAGGTTGCCGAAGCTGAGCCGCCGCACCAGCCCCTCGGCGTCCAGGAAGGCGAGGAGAGATCGGAACTCCTCCAGCGAGGGGTCGCCGATGCCCAGGCGGGTGCAGTGCCGGGCGAACGCGGCGTACAGGGTGTGCACGGCTTCGAGAACACGACCCTGAGCCTCGCTCTCCAGCACGAACATCCGGAGCCGCTGGAACTGGGCCCCGGAGGTGAGCGTCGGTATGGCCGCCCAGTCGACCGCGTCGAGGATCATCCGCCGCAGCGCGGCGATGTTCGTGCCGTCCTTGGAACTCGTCTCGATCAGCCCGGCGAACTCGCTGATCTCCTCCTCCCACCGCAGGTCCGAGATCGGGGCCGCCAGGCCCCCGCGGTCGATGCGGGCGATCACCACGATCCGCGGGGTCCGGGTGCCTCCGGCGCGCAGCAGCGTCTCCCACTCACGGACCTCGGCGCGGGGGTCGGTGGTGTTCCGGTTGTCCAGCACGAGGACCGCGGCGGCCAGGTCCTCGACGTCGAGGCGTTGCAGCAGCCGGTAGATCGGCTGGCCGGCGAAATCCCACAGATAGGTCTCCCGGACGACCTGAACGTCGCCCTGCACGACCACGCTGCGGTCCAGCATCGAGACCTTCGTGGCATGGGTGGACTCTGTCGGCTGGAACTCCTCGCCGCGGAGTGCGTTGCTGAGCGCGGTCTTGCCGACGCCCGTGTTGCCCAGCAGCCCGATCCGGCAGTTCGCGTACCGGGTGGCGGACGACTCCGCGCTGAGCTGGTCGATGAGGCGGGTGTCGTACCACCACAGGAGCGCCTGGCGGTCGCGGTCGCCGGTGGTGACGAGCGCGGGCGCGTGCGGATGGAAACGGGCACTGGCGTACCAGTGATGGTGCTCGGCCGGCTCGTCGATGAGCTCGACGAGCTCGAAGGTGTCGGTCCGGTAGATCCGGATGGAGCGCTGGTCGTCCTTCACCGCGAGCAGCCGCTCGTCGTGTGAGAGCGAGAGGTCGTGCGGAGTGCCGGTGAACCCCTCGATCACGTGCAGGAGGCGGAGGTCACGGCGGTCCCAGACGCGGACGGTGCCATCGCTGGACGAGCTGATCACCGTGGCACTCGAACGGGCGCCGATCAGGCGGATCACGAAGCCGCGGTGCGCTCGCACCTGGGCGACGGATGCTCCGGAGTCGAGGTTCCAGACGCGGATGTGTCCGTCCCTGCCGCCGGTCAGCGCGTAGGAGTCGCCGGGCTCCCAGTAAGCGTCCTCGATACGTCCATGATGTGCGGGGATGGAGCGGATCAGCGCTCCGTCCCGGGTGTCCCAGACCTTCAGGGCACCGTCGTAGCTGGCGGATATGAGCCGCGCGTCATCGTCGCTCCAGCCGATGGCATGGACGTCGTCGATGTGACTGACGAGCGTCAGAACCTCGTCCCCGCACGACATGTCGAAGACGTGCACGGTGTTGTCCCGTCCCGCGACCGCGAGCCGGGCGGCGTCGGAGGACCAGGCGGCGGTCCATAACGGCTTTCCCGACCAGGTGGGCCGGAGCGGTGCGCCCTCCGCCATCAGCTGGACGTTGTGCGCGATGCGGCACTCGGCCGTGACGACGAACTCCGGGAAGGTGACGACGCGGACGACGCCCGCCTGGTCGGGTACGGCGAGCCGGTCCCCGGAGGGGGACCAGGCCATCCGGGTCAAGACCGCTTCGGAGCGGGCGAGCGCGCTCCGCCGGTCGAAGCAGCGGTTCTGCTCGGCCATCATGGACCTCCCTCGACACCCCCGGACACGCCCTAGTAGCCGCGTTCCGGGTCGACCGTAAGTGGCGGGCGCTCGCCGCGTCGCAGGGCCTCCCAACAGGCACGGAAGTCTTCGACGACATCGGAGTCGGCGGTCACTCCGGCGGTGTGCGGCGTGATGACGGTCCGGGGCATGACCCACAATGGATCGTCCGCGGCGGGCGGCTCGGCGGGGAGCACGTCGAGGACGGCGCGCCGTAGCCTCCCGTCGTCGAGTGCCTCTCGCAACGCGTCATACTGCACGGTCGCCCCGCGCCCGACGTTGATGAAGGACGCGCCGCGCGCGACGCCGAGGAGGTCACGTCCGAAATACCCCCGGGTGTCATCGGTCAACGGGAGGGTGGACACCAGCCACTGTGCCTGGGGCACGTGAATCGCCGCGTCGGAGGTGCTCAGCACACGATCGAATTCCGGTGCGTGGCGGGCGGCGGTGGCCACGCCGATGACGCGGAGGCCCACACCGCGCAGGAGAAGCGCGACGGCCTTTCCGATTCGCCCGGTGCCGAACACGATGGCCAGATCGTCGTCGATGAGGTCGACCTGTTGCCGCTGCCAGTGGTGCATTCGCTGTTGGGCATGGTAGATCGACGCACGCTGGCGTTCTTCCAGCATCCAGGCCAGCACGTATTCGGCGATGCGCCGCCCCATTCGGCCGACGGTGCGGGTGAAGATGACGTCGGTCGGCCATGAGGTCGAACGGAGCACGGCGTCGACCCCGGCGTTCGTGCTGTGGAACCACAGGAGGTCGTCCATGAGGCGGGCGGGCACGTTCGGACCGATATGAACGATCTGTCGGCCCTCACTCGCTGCCTCATCCGGGGTGAGAACCGGCCGTCGGATGACGTCCGACAGCCGACGGCGCAGTTCGTCGGACATATCGGCATCGAGGGACACGGATGCCCGTTCGACCCGTGAACGCCGTTCGTCTTCTTGTAACCCACTGGTAAATTGCGCACGCGGCCGCATGATCCGACTCTCCGCTCCCGCTCGGTATTCGTGATTCGATCGCTGAGTTTTTTGGTGCTTGCATAATGGCATGGGAGGGAGAGCCGGGTCGAGCGAAGCATATATATGTGCTATCTGTCCAATTCAGGTGATAGGTGGCCTCCTTAACGAGTGCGGTCGGTCAGGGCAGCAGCGTGTCCAGGAAGGTGTTACTGAACACCCGGTACGGGTCGTAGCCGTTGAGCGTGGCCCTCGCGGCGTCGAAGCCGTCGCCGGCGGCCTGACCCGCGTTGACGGCGTTGCGGATGGTGGAGGTCAGCATCGTCGTGTCGGTCCAGGCCCCGCCGGTCGTGACCGCCCAGGCCTTGGACCACTCGGGCCGTACGGTCGCGTACGAACCGGTGTAGTTGGAGAAGATCCACTGCTCCATCTCGCGGTAGAACGCGTTGCACTGGGGAGTGCCGGGGATGGTGCCCATGTCGAGCCAGACGCACACGTCCCACTCGGGGTGGTCCGGGCGGGGGCGTACCGACGACAGCTGCGGGGTGACGGCGCCGCTCACCCCGGACTCGGACGGCTGGTCCAGGCCCGTCACACGGATCTCGATCGGGCCGTTCATCGGGTACTGACCCTGCGCCTGGTAGGCGTTGATCCGCGAGACGTACCGGTTGTAGAACTCGCTGACCACGCGCTGGATGTTGGACCGGGTGGTGAGGACGGCGTAGCCGGCCTCGACGATCCGTAGCGTGGTCGGCTGCACGTACAGCAGGGTGTTCTTCGTCCAGCCCCAGACGTCCCACGTGCCGGTGGTGATCAGCCCCGAGCCGACGATCGCCATCTCGAGGTTCTCGAACGAGGGGGTGACCGAGACGTCGCCGCCCACGATCTGCTTGATGTAGTCGGACTGCTGCTGGTTGATGAAGTTCGCGAACGTGTAGTTGTACGGGCTGTCCACCTGTTTCGAGAGGATGGGCTTGGTCGGGCTCAGCGACCACAGCTTGATCCACGGGACGGTCGTGAACGGGAACCAGATCACCTCCATCCGCCCGCACCCGTTCAGCAGGCTCGCGAAGGAGTTCGATCCGGCGGAGGACGGGGCGGCGAAGACGTCCGTCACCTGGATGTCGTACCGGCTCTGGCACCTCAGGCGCTGGTTGGCGCCCACTTCGAGGGTCACCTCGGTGACGAACGCCCGGCCGAGGTGGGCCAGGAACGCCTTCATCGCGGCGTCGGTCCGGCCGAACGTCTGCAGCGTGAACGCGCTTCCGTTCCAGACCACGGCGGTCAGGGACCGGATGAGGTTGCTCAGCGAGCCGTAGCTGGTCCCGGCGAGACGGCTCTCGCCCTGGGCGGGGATCGCCGAACCGTGCGCGTTGATCGCCAGTACGCCGCCGAGCGTGATGTCGCCGGGGGCGGGGATCGCGGCGAAACCCAGGCCGGCGGCCTCGAGCTTGGCGAGCAGGGCGTCCATCGTGATCCCGGTCTGCGCGGTGACCGTCGACGAGCCGATGCTGACGGACGTCAGGTGCTGGGTCGTGTCGACGAGGATGACCTTGCTGACGTCGGCGCCGTTCGGCACGAGGATCGGGGACCAGTTGTGCCCCATCCCCTTGGGGCGGACGCGGTAGCCGTTCTGCTGGGCCCAGTTCGCGACGGACACCACCTCGGCGGGGGTGTTCGGCGCGCAGGTCAGGGCGTTCTCGATGGTGATCTCTTCGGACCAGTTCTGGTACGCCTGCCGGTAGAGGGGCAGCGGGAAGCCGGGCAGGGTGTCGGCGCGAGCGGGGATCCGGAAGGCGGGGACCCAGGTGAGGGCGGCCGCCCCGGCGGCGGCGAGGAGGCCGCGGCGGGATAGGTGGGAGGAGGAATCCATGGGTGCTCCCAGGGGGAGCGGCGGTCCGGTCGGGGACCGCCGGTGGCAGGGCGAAGACGACGGGGGCCGGCCGAATGCCTCCCGCCGTGGTGACTGGCCGCGGACGCGGCCGGAGCCGTCAGTGCGCACGAGCGTCAACGCTTGCGCTGGTTATACGGCGCTTCGTGCTATTTGGTCAAGCACTTGCTTGGTGCTCGTGTGCGGTGCACATCGCCAATGTCCCCGCCGTTATGTCCGGAATCGGCCTCCCGGTGGGCCGTTCGCGGCCGGATGAAGCCGTCATACTCGGCTCGGCATCCGATCGCGACGCTGGGAGGCGGCGGTGGGCGAGGTCAGCCGACGGGGATTCATCGCCGGGACGGCGGGCGCGGTGGCGGCGGGCGTCGTCGCGGGCGAGTCCCTCACCGAGGGCCGGGCGGACGCGGCCGTACGGCTGCCCGCGCCGGAGCGGTCGGGCATCGACCACATCGTCGTGGTGATGATGGAGAACCGCTCCTTCGATCACTATCTCGGCTGGCTGCCGGGCGCGGACGGCCGGCAGGCCGGGTCGACCTACACCGACCGCGACGGCGCGGCGCACCCGACCCATCACCTGACCGTGCCGCACGGCTGCGGTTTCCACGACCCGGACCACTCGTACGAGGGCGGACGCGTCGAGTTCAACAACGGCGCGTGCGACGGCTGGCTGCGGGCCGGCCAGAACGACCTGCTGTCCATCGGCTACTTCCACGCCGAGGACCTGGCGTTCTACGGCCGCGCGGCGCGCGACTGGACCGTCTGCGACCGCTACTTCGCCGCCATGATGGCACCGACGTTCCCCAACCGGTTCTTCCTGCACGCCGCGCAGACCGACCGGCGTACGACGTCCGT
This sequence comes from Actinoallomurus sp. NPDC050550, assembly GCF_040655075.1. Lineage (NCBI taxonomy): Bacteria > Bacillati > Actinomycetota > Actinomycetes > Streptosporangiales > Thermomonosporaceae > Actinoallomurus > Actinoallomurus sp. NPDC050550. Next base: position 192,997 of record NZ_JBFAJC010000001.1, read on the forward strand.
CGAGAAGCTCGCCACCATGCCGACGATCTGGGACCGGCTCGCCGCCAAGGGCCTCAAGGGCCGCTACTACTACAGCGACGTGCCGTACACCGCCCTGTGGGGCACGCGATATCTCGGCATCAGCCACCCGATCGCCGAGTTCTATGCGGCGGCCGCGACCGGCACGCTCCCGCCGGTCTCCTTCGTCGAGCCCGGCTTCCTCGGCGAGGCCGTGCCCGGCCTGTCCGAGGACGAGCACCCCCTCGCAGACATCCGCCTCGGCCAGCACTTCCTCGGCAAGGTGCACGACGCGGTCGTGAGCAGCCCGAACTGGGCCAGGACGATGCTGGTCATCACGTACGACGAGTGGGGCGGCTTCTTCGACCACGTCGCCCCGCCCGCGGGCCCCGATCCCAACCCGGACCTCGGCGCGGGCCTGCGCGGCTTCCGGGTGCCCTGCGTGGTCGTCTCACCGCGGGCCCGGCGCGGCCACGTGGCGCACCGGCTCTACGACCACACGTCGATCCTGAAGATGATCGAGTGGCGGTTCGGCCTGGAGCCCTTGACCGTACGCGACGCCGCGGCGCGCAACCTCGCCGAGGTCCTGGACTTCGAGCAGCGGCCGCGGCTGAAGGTCCCGCGGTACGACGTCCCGCGCCCGCTCACCTTCGGCTGCATCCTGCCCGATCACGCCCACGCCGGAGAGGACTGGCCCGACCTCGTCTCCCTGGCCCGTCGCCGCGGCTTCGCCACCCGCTGAGTTCAGGGCGTGTCCGGCGGACATTCGTCCGGCTGCGCGGGGGCGCCGCGCAGTAGGACGGCGGGGCTTTGAGCCAGGCCCTAGGCGCGCGACATGTCGTAGTCGTCCCGGCGGGCGTGGCGGGTCCGCGCCCAGTACTCGAACGTGAAGCCGGGCCACAGGGTGCGGTTCACCCCGCGCTCGTCGAGGTACCAGCTCACGCAGCCGCCTTCGTTCCACACCGCGCGGCGCAGCCTCCGCTGGAGGCGGTCGTTGAACCGCCGCTGAGCGTCGGCGCGGACCTCGATCACGTCCGCCTGCTCCGCCGCGAGCAGGCGCAGGCAGCTCAGCACGTGCCGCACCTGTGACTCGATCATGAAGACGACGGAGTTGTGGCCCAGGCCGGTGTTGGGCCCGAGCAGCATGAAGAAGTTGGGGAAACCGGCGACCGTCACGCCGTGGTGGGCCTCGATGCCGTCCGCCCAGGCGTCCTGGATCTTCAACCCGTCCCGCCCGACGATGTGCTGTTCGGCGAGCGCCTCGGTGACCTTGAAACCGGTGCCGTAGATGATCACGTCGACGTCGTGCTCTGCGCCGTCGGCGGTCACCAGTCCTGTCTCGGTGATCTCGGTGATCCGTTCGGTGACCAGGTCGACATGGGGGCGGGTCAGCGCCGGGTAGTAGTCCGAGGACAGCAGGATGCGCTTGCATCCGATCGTGTAGTCGGGGGTGACCTTCGCGCGCAGTTCGGGGTCGTCGATCTGACGCTCGATGTGGCGGCGGGCCATCCGCTCCATCGGGCCCATCAGCCTCGGGTCGAGGGTGAAGCCGACGGCCCGGCTCTCCAGCAGCCAGTAGATGCCGTGGCGGAACGCGCGCTGCGTCCCCGGCACGTGCCGGAAGACGCGCCGCGCCCGGTCGGACAGCACGAAGTCGGGCTTGGGCTGGATCCACGGGGGAGTGCGCTGGAACACGTGCAGCCGGCTCACCTCGTCGGCCACCCGGGGAACGAACTGGATCGCCGACGCGCCGGTGCCGATCACGGCGACCCGTTTGCCGGTCAGGTCGGCCGACGGGTCCCACTGCGCGGAGTGGAACGCCGTGCCCCGGAACCGCTCCGCCCCGGGGATCTCGGGGACGGACGGCACGTGCAGGGCGCCGATCGCCGAGACCACGGCTTTCGGCGTCAGCACCTCGCCGGAGGCCAGCGTGACCGTCCAGTGGCCGGCCGCCTCCTCCCACTCCAGGGCCTCGACGGCGCAGCCGAACCGCAGGTGCGGGGCCAGGTCGTACTTGTCGACGCAGTGGCGCAGGTAGTCCCAGATCTCGTCCTGCGGGGCGAACATCCGCGACCAGTCGGGGTTCAGCTCGAAGGAGAAGGAGTACATGTGCGACGGCACGTCGCACGCGCACCCCGGGTACTGGTTGTCGCGCCAGGTGCCCCCGAGATCGTCGGCCTTCTCCAGGATGACGAAGTCGTGGAAGCCCGCCCGCTTGAGCTGGATGGCCATGCCGAGGCCGCCGAACCCGGAGCCGATGATCGCGATTTTCACTGATCCTCCCGGAGCGCCGCCCGCTTCACCTACCGGTAGTAAGTTACCAGCGGTAGCTTACCGACGGTAGGTCGTGAGATAGAGTTCACACGTGATCTCCAACGAGTCCGTGCGGACGCGTCGCCCGAGGATGTCCCGCGCCGACCGTGAGCAGCAGATGCTCGACGTCGCCGAGGAGGTGTTCGCCGAGCGCGGCTACGGCGCCGTCTCGATGGAGGAGATCGCCGAGCGCGTCGGGCTGTCCAAGCCGATGCTGTACGAGTACTTCGGTTCCAAGGAGGGCCTGCTGCTCGGCGTGATCCGGCGGGCCCGCGGTGAGCTTCGGGAGACCACCGAGCAGGCGGTCGGTGCGGCAGGCTCGCCGGAGGAGGTGATGCGGCGCGGCTACATCGCCTACTTCCGGTTCAACGGGGCCCATCGCCGGGCGTGGCTCGTCCTCCTGCAGGAGCCGGTCCTCATGAGGAGCGCGGCCGAGGAGATCGAGGCGATACGCCGGCAGCAGAGCGAGATGATGGTCGGGCTCCTGGCCGCCCACCTCCCGGACCGCCCCCGCCGGGCCCTCGAGGCCTACGCCGAGAGCATGATCGGCGCCTGCGAGCGCACGGCCCTCTGGCTGGCCCGCAACCCCGAGGTCACCCCCGAAGAGGCCGCCGACCACCTGATGGACCTCACCTGGACCGGCCTCGCCAGCCCTGCGGCGAATTCCTGAGTCGGCCACTGCGCGGTTGCGCTACGTTGAGTCATTGAATACGCACTTTACGTTTCCATTGCTTGGCGGGTGATGCGTTGATGGCCGGACAGGGCCTTGAAGTACCCACGGTCCGAGGTCATGACATTTCAACCGCGTTTCCGGCAGTCTGCGCCATGCTGCCCCGGCACCGGGTGGAACTCGTCAACGGTCGGATCGTTGTGAGTCCCGGGGTCGACCGGGCAGCACAACGACATCGTCTACCGACTGACCGTCCAGCTTTTCACCGTCATGCAGAGCCAGGGCTGGCGGATCTGGAACGACATCACGCTCTTCCTCGGGCCGCAGCGCGATCGGTACCGGCCGGATCTGACCGTCGTGCCCGCCGAGCCGAAGATGTGGGCGAAAGATCACATCCACGCCGACCAGGTGCTCCTCGTCGTCGAGGTCGTCTCCGAGAGCAGCGTGACCGACGACCACCAGGTCAAGCCACGGCGGTACGCCGCGGGCGGGGTGCCGCTCTGCCTGGTCGTCGACGTCTTCGCGCGGAAGGTCCGGCTCCTGTCCCAGCCGAGCGACGGCGGCTACCAGCAGGAGACCGATGTCGTCCTGGGCCGGCCGATCGATCTGCCGGAGCCGTGGAAGCTCACGCTCGACACCGCGGCGCTCACCGCCTGATCGGCGACCCTGTCGGCAGCGTCAGGCGAACGTGCGCCAGGACTGTTCCTGGATGAGTTCGCGGCTGCGCCAGCCGTCGGGTGTGCGGATCAGCCGGTGGTGGTACCAACCTCCGCCACGGATGAATCCGGGCTCGGTCGCGGCGATCGTCGACCGTGACGGGGCCAGGGTGTCGGCGAACGACGCGCTGACCCGCGCCTCATCGCCGTCGACCGACATCGTCACCGCCCCGATCAGGTGCTGACGGCCGGGCCAGGCGGCAAGGACCTCGGCGAGCCAGCGCTTGATCGCTTCCCGGTCGCCGCGGACGCCGCCCGACGCGGAGAAGTCGATGATCGCGTCCTCGGTGAAGACCGAGTCGAGTAATGCCCACTCGCCGCCGTCCACGGCGCGCACATAGCGGGCGAGCAACTCGCCGATCTCCAGCCGGTCGGCGATCTCCTGAACGTCCACCCCCGGATCATCCATCTCGCCAAACGGACGATCAATACCGGAATCGCCCTACGATCCGTGATCACCCACGCGCAGAGGGACACTGCCGTCGGCGTTCACTGGGGGAGGCGCGATGCGACGTCGTACGACGAAGACGATCGGCCGTGAGCCCGCCGGAAGGGGCCCGGACGAGCCGCAGGACCCGACCGTCGGAGAGGAGGGGAGCCCGGAAGAAGGCGCCGTCGTCGGGGAGATGGCCGCGATGCCCTGGCAGGCGCACATCGGAGAGCTGGCCGCCACGAGCCTGGCGGGCATGAGCCGCCGCCTGCCCACGCTGGTCGGCGCGGCGATCCGTCTCGCCTGGCGGGCGAGCCGGTTCGACACGGTCGTGACCGTCCTGCTCAACCTCGCCGCCGGGGTCTTCACCGCGTACGGCCTGCTGGCGACGGCCGGTGTGCTGACGGCCCTGTTCGCCGGCGGTGCGACACCCGACCGAGTGCGGGCGGCCCTGCCGTCACTGGCGCTCGTCGCCGGTGCGGCGGCGCTGCGCTCGGGGCTGCAGGCGGGGGCCGGATGGGCGCAGGCCCGGCTGAAGCCGAAGGTCAACCGCATGGTCGAGACCCGGCTGTTCGAGCTCACCACGCGGGTGGATCTGACGGCGTTCGACGACACGGACTTCCACGACGCGATGCACCGGGCCCGCGACCGTGGCCTGTACGAGGCGTCGGCGGTGGTCCAGGAGGCGATCGACATCCTCACCGGCGTCGTCGGACTGACGGCGGCGGCCGGCGCGCTCGGCGTCCTCCACCCGGTGCTCCTGCCCTTGCTGCTGCTCACGGCGGTGCCCGACGGCTGGGCCGCGGCGCGCGTGGCCCGCATGCGCTACCTGACCATCTTCACTCTGTCCCCGCTCCGCCGCCGCAAGTGGGTGCTCGCGGACCTGATGGCCGACCGGGACTCCGCGGCGGAGATCCGGGCCTTCACGATGCGTGGCTTCCTCGGTCGCGAACACGACCGCCTCGCCGCCGACGAGTGCGCGGTCCACGTCGCGCTCGCCCGCCGCCAGACGGTCGCACGGGTGCTCGGGGAGATCGCCGGCGGCGTCGCGAGCGGCGGGGTCTACGTCGCCCTCGGCGCGCTGCTCGCCACCGGAGCGGTGCCCCTCGCCGTCGCGGGCACCGCGGTCCTGGCGATCCGCACCGGTAAGACCTCCCTTGCCTCGCTGCTGTACGCGGTCAACCAGTGCTACGAGTCCGGCCTTTACTTCGCCGACTATCTCGACTTCTGCGCCGAGGCCGAGCGCCGCGTCCCCGAAGGACGTCACGTGGCGGCACCGGTGACCTTCGACGTCATCACCGCGGAGGACGTCTGGTTCACCTATCCGGGCGCCGACGAGCCGAGCCTGCGCGGGATCTCGGTGCGGATCCGCGCGGGCCAGGTCGTCGCCCTCGTCGGCGAGAACGGCTCGGGCAAGACCACGCTCGCGAAGATCCTCGCGGGTCTGTACCACCCGGACGACGGCGAGGTGCGCTGGGACGCGACCCGTCTGTCCGAGGTCGACCTCGAACGCCTGCGCGAGAGCATCGCGATGATCCCGCAGGATTACACGCACTGGCCGATGACGGCGCGGCACAACATCGCGATGGGCCGCGTTCCCGACGACTCTCTCATCGTCGAGGCGGCGCGGGCCGCCGGCGCGGACGAGGTCATCGAGCCGCTTTCCCACGGATACCGGACGCTGCTCGACCGGCGCTTCAAGGACGGCCACGAGCTGTCGGGTGGGCAGTGGCAGCGCATCGCCGTCGCGCGCGGGTTCTACCGGGACGCTCCGCTCCTCATCTGCGACGAGCCCACCGCCGCCCTGGACGCCCGCGCCGAACACGCCCTGTTCGACCGGATCCGCGGCCATGCCGACGGCCGTACGGTGCTGCTCATCACCCACCGGCTCGCCAGCGTCCGCCACGCCGACCAGGTCTACGTGCTCGACCGCGGCCGGGTCGTCGAGGAGGGACCGCCCGCGGAGCTCCTCGCGGCGGGCGGCATCTTCAGCGAACTGTACGACCTGCAGGCCCAGGCCTACCGGCTGCAGGACGGCCCACCGGTCCCGGCGCCCACGCCGGCGGCCGAGGCCTCCCCGTTCTAGGCGGTGTGGCTCGGGCAGCGATCACGACTGTGCTTCTGAGAGGCCACAGGTGATGCGCCAGACCCCTCGGGGGTCGATCTTGGATGTGGTGCTGACAGGATCGCCGGGGAGGCTGCCTCCGCCGTTCACGCCGGACAGGTAATAGCCGTACCGAGTGCGGATTGCGTACAGTCCTTTCTCGTTGACCGGTACAAATTCAAGCTCTTCCCAGCCGGAGGCGACTGTTCCGTCGATGTGCATTTCGCCAGCCGGTGCGTCGCCGCCGACAACTGTGATGAAATTCCCGTTTACTGTTTGAATTGCATAGTAAACGGCGGGCGGGTCGTCGGTGGGCTCGGAAACGAGTTTGAACCGCTCCCATGCGTCGGGAACCGGGGTGCCGAGTTGTAGCGCACCTGTTAGTAGGCCCCCACCCGCGATGGCTCCAAGGTAGCCGCCAGTGTAGTTTGATTGGATCGTGCAATACGGCTCTGCATTGATGGCTACACCGGTCGCGGGCCCGACACCACGAGGAACGTTTGCCGAGGCGGTGGCACGGGGGGTGGAAGCGGTAGACGACGAGGAAATCTTGGAGTTCGGATCACCGCCGGCGCCGGCGTCTTTCATCAGGAGCGTAGCCGCGGTAACGCCGCCGACTGCCAAGAGCGAGGGGGTAAGGGCGAGCCAGCCGCCCTTACCCCAGTGACCACAAATGGCCAGCCGAGGTCCCGAAGAACGCAGTCGGCTCAGACCTCAACTCGGCGCTCAACGACGCAGGGAACCTGCTTTGCTTCAACGTTCTCGCCGCCCTCGACTCGCACGGGCACGGGCACGACATCATGCAGGACTCGGCTAACGAGGCGTACCTCTGGACCATCACCGAGATCCGCCCCAAAATCGGGACTTTTGTGAACGCAAAAACCCCCGTGACCGTGTATGTGAATAATGTCAATAATGGCGGAACCTCGGGAATACCGACTGATACGCCCGCTAACCCCTCAGGAGCTACGGCCGTCTGCAACGACGGCACGCTCTCCTACTCTCAGCACCGCCAAGGAACCTGCTCGCACCATCGCGGCGTCGCACGCTGGCTGTGAGCGACGTTCGAATGACCGTCGGCTATGTGTAGATGTCACACTGCGGCCATTCGCCCGGAACGTTCGTGGTGTCGTCGCTGATCCAGGCGTCGCTCACCCACCCCCACGGGCCATTGGATCCGACCTTCGTGTAGTCCGCCTCGGTGTTAAGCCATGCCGAGTAGCTTCCGCTCTCGGGGCCGTTCGTGACCGTCCCCCCGTAGCAGCGGTAGGAGAACCAGCTCGGGTCACTGACCAGCCAGCCGCAGAGATCGCTCCAGTCCTCACGCGCGTGGCAGAACACTGGCGTGGACCATTTACTCTCTTGCGGATCCCACGTTGTCCGGTCGTTGTGGCAGTCCCAAGCGTCGCCGTCCTTCGAGCATCGCGCTGTCGCTGGGGAAACGGCTTTCGGCACCTCTGTACGGGCTGCGGGTTTGTGGATCGGGGCGTCGGCCGAAGCCCTGCCTACAAGGAGGACGGCGGAGCCGGCCACGACGGCGGCGATGTACGTCAGACGGTGCGGCTTGAGCATGGGCTTCCTTCTCCCGCGTTCGACGAATGGCCATCGAGCCTCCAGAACATTACGTCGCGAGTCGTTTTTCACCGTCTTTCAGCCACGGCTTAAAGACGCAGCTGGCCACGCCGCGATCGCGGATCCGGCACCCCGACCAGCGCCGACCGCAGCTCACCCACCCGACACTCGCCCATCGGTGGGCCGGCGGCGGCAACACCGACCAGGTGGGCAAGCGCAGGATCGATTGGCGAAGATGACAATGCGGGCATGGTGCCTCGAAGCGATCAAGCTGGTGTGGAAACCGCATGATCACCTCACGGCCGTGCCCGCACCCAGCTGATCACCATCACCCCAGCTCAGCCCGGCGAGTCGTTCCCCTCACTACCACCGCTCAGCTGACTTTGCCGAAGCCCTGGGTGGATGGCCCGGCCGGGCTGTGCGGCATTTGTACTATGCCCGTGGCGGTGTTCTCAGTCGCATCCGGCCTGGACCAAGGTGTCTGCGAGTTCGGCAGGCTGGGTGGTCATCGCGTAATGAGCGCCCTGCGTCTGGAGGATTCTGCACAGTGGGCCGAGCCGCTCTGCCCTTTTCTCCCAGCCGTATTCCCCCGGTGGAAAGGCGATGTCATTGACCGGATTGACGTAGCTGGTCTTGATCTGTCCGCTGCCGAGCAGCTGATAGAAGGTGGTGAGATCGAGCTTGTCGGTGAAGAACGCGACGGGTACCGGCGTCAATGCGGCGTACAGCGCTTCCGCGTCGGCCAACTCCATGTCGTTGCAGGCGCGCTCCCGAATCACCTCGAATGGGAGCAGGATCCCCTGTGTCGGGTCTGCCATGCCGAAGGCGGCGCTCGTTTCGGGCGGAAACTCGTCGGCCAGTGAGTTCCCGTCGGACACGGTGAGAGAACTGAGAAATACCAATCGTTTGATTCGGTCGGGGAGTTGTTCGGCGGCTTTGGCGATGAAACTGCCTGCGATCGAGTGGCCCACCAGCACAACGTCGTCGAGTGTGTGGTCGCGTAGATATCCCACGAGTGAAGCGACCCCGTCGGCGTGGGTGAGGTTCATGGGCTCTCCAGGGCCGTGTCCGGCGAGCGTAGGCGTGTGCACCGTGTGCCCGTGGCGGCGCAGTACGGTTGCGACGTGATCCCACGTCGCTCCGGTCTGAAAGGCTCCGTGTACCAGCACGAAAGTCACGCTCTTTTTCGAGACCTCGGGTGAAACCGGTGATGTCGTCATTGTCGATTTTCTTTCTCTGGTCGAAGTGTTGGGGTTGGCAGCCGAGTTCACGATTAGGCTGATGCTGCTGGTGGGAACCGGCACAGTGGGAGATCGCGGCTTGCCGGTCTGTTATCGCTGCACCTCGTAGGTCAGCTTGACAACCTGCGAGAAAGCCTTCACAGCTGTGAGTTTCAATGCGGCGACCTGCCCGGCGCGGAAGTAGTGCTGCTGTCCTTTGCCTACCAACAAGGGATAGATAGTGAGGTCGATCACGTCGATTAGCCGTTCGCGGAGCAATGCTTCTCCGAACCGGCCGTGGCCGAGAATGAGCAGGTTTCTTCCGTCCTGCTGCTTGAGTTGTGCCACTTCGGCGACGGCGTCGCCTCGGATGATGGTGGGGTCGCCCCAGTCGGCCTTGTCCAGCGTGGAACTGAACACGTACTTCGGGATTTCGTTGAGCCGGTCGGCCCACATCGGCTTGTGAGTACCGCCGCCGCCGTACAGGTTGGCGAAGGCTTCATAGCTGCTGCGGCCCAACAACAGGGCGTCGCACGACTCGAGTAGACCGAGGCCATCCCGCAGGTAGGCTTCATCCTGGTAGTTGCCGACCCCCATAGCCACGGGGTCTTCGGTGACGCCATCCGCCGAGGCCAGAACGTACTCGATCACCTTCCGCATAACCTCGCTCCTTCCTTGATCGAACCGGGTAGCCGATTGCGGGGTGGATCGCGGCCGCGCCGGGGTTCGGTGCCCGACACTGACTGCTCGCCAATCGGTGGCGAATGTATAGACACCGAGTTCGCAGGAAACTGGCCGTCTCGGGCCGACCGGTTTTCGGCACTGCCGGTGTCTATACATGAAGAAGGCAGGTACTCAGGTTCAGGAGGCGTAGTGGCGAACGGCGAATTCACGGTCCGAGCACGTGCAGGCGAGAGCGACGCGTTCCGAGAGTTGACCGAGCAATATCGGTGGGAGTCGCAGGTGCACTGTTACCGCATGCTCGGATCGTTTCAGGACGCCGAGGACGCAGTGCAAGAAACGCTGCTCGCCGCCTGGCAGGGTCTCACGGGGTACGACGAGCGCGCCTCGATCCGCACGTGGCTCTACCGGATAGCGACCAGACGCTGCCTCAACGCGCGTCGCTCAGCGAGCCGACGCCCGGTCAAGGAGTGGGATGTGCCTAACGTCTCCGCCCCACCGGACCTGCGCGCAGCCATGGGCACCCCGATCTGATACGCCTCCTGCAAATCTGCATGCCCCGGCCCGCACCATCGGTGGGGTCGACGGCAAACGAAAGGTGGATCTAGCCCGCTTTGCGTTTGCGTCGTGACGCGCTGTGATTTCGAGTGGGGGTGAGAGACCTTCGCCGCCGGTCTGTCGCTGCAGCCCGGTAGAGGCGGCGCAGTCTGACCTGGGAGACGCCGCGGAGGGCGGGAAGCAGCGCTGCCGAAGCCGGTACGGTCCGGACAACCAGACTGGTGAAGGACTGCGGCGTAGCCGTGGCGCCGCTGCCGGAGCAAGGCTGGGTGTCTACCCGATCAATCGATACCCCAGTGAACAGACGCCACGGCGTGGCGCCCCCCAGAAGTCTGTCACTCTGTTTCGGGGAGGGTTCGGGGTAGTCCGAAGCGCGTCATGACGTTGGTGTTGTGGAAGCCGGTGATGGCGGTGATGTGGTCGCCGGCGGTGGTGATGACCAGGAGGGTGTAGGCGCGGTAGACGCCGGTGTGGGGGTCTGCCAGGTACAGGCCGAAGGCGGGCTGGCCGTTGGCGCGGGTGGGTATCACGCGGTAGGTGCAGCCGGGGCGGAAGACGACGGCGGCGAAGAGGCGCTGGGCTGATTCGATGCCGCGGTATTCCAGCATGGCGGGGGGCATGGAGAGTCTCACGTCGGTGACGAGCAGGTCGATCAGGGCGTCCAGGTCGGCGCGTTCCAGGGCGTCGGTGAGGCGGGCGACGAGCCGGTGTTCGGCGGCGGTGTCGGGTTGGCGTGCGGGCCTGCGGCTGCCGGTGCCGCTGCTGCCGCCGCTGCGGCTGCCGGTGCTGCCGTCGTCGGCGAGGTGGTTGTCGACGGTGGCGCGGGCGCGTTTGAGGGCGCTGTTTACGGCTTCCTGGGTGGTGCCGAGCATCTGGGCGACTTCGGCGGCGTGGTAGCCCAGGACGTCGCGCAGGACGAGCGCGGCGCGTTGGCGTGGGGGCAGCAGTTGCAGGGCGGTGATGAAGGCGAGGGAGATGGCTTCGGTGGTCTCGTAGCGGGTCTGCGGTCCGGGGCGCTGGTCGACGAGGTGGTCGAGCAGGACGTCGGGGTAGGGCTCCAGCCAGGGCGGGGCGTCGCCGGCGCCGGTGGGTTCGGGCAGGGTGGCTTCGGGCAGGGTGGGGGCGATGCGGGGGCGTCGGCTGTTGGCGCGCAACATGTCCAGGCACCGATTGGTCGCGATCTGATACAGCCAGGTCCGCAGCGTGGACCGCTGGCCGAACTCGCCGAGGTTACGCCAGGCGGACACGAGGGTCTCCTGGAGTGCGTCCTCGGCGTCCTGCAGTGACCCGAGGATGCGGTAGCAGTGCACCTGCAACTCGTGGGAGTGGCCTTGGACCAGGTCGCGGAACGCGTCGTGGTCGCCGGCTCGAGCTCGAGCGATCAGATCCGTCGCCTGCATCTCCATCGGCATGCATCCTCGCTTTTCTTCTTTCCGCAGCGCCGCGTTCGGCTTGCTTACTGATACTGACGCCGTCGGGCCCACGGATTGGGCGGTGTCTGCGCGCCCAATTCATGGCCGCGCCGGCGTCTACCTGATTGGAGGCGGTCCCAGCCCGGGGCGCGGCCCCGGACACAGAACAGGACCACAGATCATGGCCAACTACGTTTTCTCCTTCCGTGTGCCCTCTGACTACCGGCCCAACGCCGGGACGCCGGCCGAGTGGCAGGCCTGGTTCGGCGGGCTGGGCTCGGCCCTGGTGGACGTCGGCAACGCGGTGACCGAGTACGCCTCGATCGGCGAGGTCGGCGGCAGCGGCTCCCGGATGGTCGCCTACTCGGTGGTGTCCGCCGAGGACATGGACTCCGCGCTCGCGCTGGCCAAGGACTGCCCGGTGATGCGGGTCGGCGGTGGGGTCGAGGTCGGCCCCGTGATGGAAACCGCCGCCTCGTGAGCGACGCCATGACCGCATCGACGGCGCACCGTCGAGACCGGTAATGACCGACAACATTGTCAAAGGAGTACGGAAATGGGAAAGATCGTCATCACCTCGAATGTCACACTCGATGGCGTGGTCCAGGACCCGGACGGCGAGGAGGGCTTCGAGCGGGGCGGCTGGTTCCACCAGTACGTGGGGGCCAACGACCTCGAAGACTGGGTCGCCCGCGAGACGCAGGAAGCGCTGGATGCCGAGGCGCTACTGCTGGGCGGGCGGACCAGTGAGTGGTTCGCGGACCGGATGACTGCGCGCAATGAAGCGGAAGGCCGCGTAAGCCCCGAATGGGCGAACAGAGTGAGAAGCCTCCCCAAGTACATCGTGTCGTCGACTCTCGAGGGTCCTCAGTGGAGCAACGCCACGGTCCTGGGCGGCGATGCGGTGAAAGAGGTTTCGGAGCTGAAGCGGAAAGTGGACGGGGAAATCCTGGTCTACGGCAGCTATCAGCTCGTGCGCACACTGATAGAACACAACTTGGCTGATGAACTGCGGCTGGCAGTCTTCCCGGTCGTGCTGGGATCCGGGCTGCGTATCTTCGACGAGACCAGCGACAAGAAGCCGCTGCACCTGGTCGACACTCGAAAGATGGGTGACGGTCTGGTGTTCTACACCTACGAGTTCGTGCAAGGCTGACGGCTGTAGACGTGCCGAATTCGCGTTCGTCGGTGATGAAGTAGCGTCCCCCGTTTGACGGAATTCGGGGAGAAGCTTGGTGGCGGGCGGGTTGATGGGATCGCGGAGCCATCGTAGGTCAAGAACGAGACCCACTCGGTGTTGATGTCGAGCCCATCGCCCGCACCGTTCCCGTACAGTGCAGCAGTTCGCCGAGGGCATGCACGGACAACGCGGAGGCCAAGACCGCGGTGCGGTTGAGCGCGTGCCCTCCCCGCGTATGGGAGCGGTGCGATGAGCCCGGAGGCCACGGCTCGCCTGGTTGCTTCCGGGCAGGAATCCAGTCGAGGTAGAGGAGGCCGTTCTTCCCGACGCCGAACGGGCGGAGGAGCGTACGGCCAGCTTGGCGACGCGTATTGACCCCGGAGCTTCTGCGGGAAGTCGGTTGGGGCGGGGTGAACATGTCGCTGTAGCCGGGCTGTCGCGATCATCGGCGGCGGGGCCATCCCACTGCCGGCTCGCCCAAGTTCTTTGATGCCGGGGATCGGGTGTATCGGGAGCGTATCGAAAATCGCATAGCTGAATTGCCGCAACGGCCCGGAGAGGAGGTACCAGCCGCCGCGACGCACCGGTGGTCTTCCGCGCCGGCGGCCGAGGTTCCGTCAGGGCTCCTGGCGCCGCCGGATGGGCGGCACGGCCCGTACGATCGCGCGGAGTCCGGCGGGCAGCGGCACCGAGGCGCCATCGGAGACGGCGACGTAGGTGATGTGGCCCCTCGCCGACACGTCGTCATCGCGCCGGAGAACGAACGACACGGCCAATGAGCTCCGCCCGGCGCCGGTCGGGCGGACCTCGATCGAGACGGGGTCGTCCAGCTGGGGGCCACGACGGTGCTCGCAGCCGCTGGCGACCACGACGAGATCGGCGCCTGCCGCGCGAAGCGCCTGGTAACCACCGACATGGTCGTCGAGCCAGCCGAGGAACGCGTCCTCGAAGTACTCGTAGTACCGGGTGGCGTGGAGTACTCCCTGGGCGTCGCAGTGCCGCGGACGGATCCGGGCGTGGTACACCGACACCGGCACCGCGCCGGCGTCCGCGGGCGGGCTCCGGTGCGCCCAGATCGCGTCGAAGGCGGCCTGGTCGTGGGGGAGCATCCGGCAGCCGGCGATCCGGCCGTCCCGTACGCGATACAGGCCTACGGTCGACCAGGTGTGCTCCTCCCCGGCGATCGTCGCGGTGCCGTCGGTGAGCGCGGTGATCCACTCGCCGTCGCCGCTGAGCACGTCGCGGGTGTGCATCCGGAAGCTCCGATCGGCGAGCTCCCGGCGCCTGCGGAAGTAGGCGAGCACCGCCTCGACGCCGTGGTGGTCGCCGGCGATCGCGTTGTTCCCGGGCACGTGCCAGGCGATGTCCTCCGTGAGGATCTCCCGCAGCGCCGCGGCGTCGCCTCCGCCGTAGAACGCGTTCTGCGCCGTGTGCAGGCGGTGCAGGAGTGCGACGGCCTGTTCCCTGTCCAGTGTCGTTCCCTCTCGTGAGAGTGCCGATCGTCACAGCCTGGACTCGCGTCAGGGCGTGGCGTATCGCCGGATCCACTCGTACATCGCGACGCCGCTGGCCACACCCGCGTTGATGGAGCGCGTCGAGCCGAACTGGGGGATGTGCAGGACCACGTCGGCGGCCTCCCGCGCCTCCTCTGACAGGCCGGGGCCCTCCTGGCCGAACAGCATGAGGCACGCGCGGGGCACCTCGGCGGTCTGGATCGGCCGGGACCCGGGCAGGTTGTCGATCCCGATGATCGGGAGATCGCGCTCCCCGCACCACGTCACCAGGTCGCTCGTCGTCGGATGGTGACGTACGTGCTGGTACCGGTCGGTGACCATGGCGCCGCGGCGGTTCCAGCGCCGGCGGCCGACGATGTGCACCTCCGCGGCGAGGAACGCGTTGGCGTTCCGGACGACCGCGCCGATGTTGAAGTCGTGCTGCCAGTTCTCGATCGCCACGTGGAAGGGGTGCCGGCGGGCGTCGAGGTCGGCGACGATCGCCTCGTTGCTCCAGTAGCGGTATTCGTCGACGACGTTGCGGCGGTCGCCTTCCGAAAGCAGCGCCGGGTCGAACCGGGGATCGTCGGGCCAGGGCAGCGGATGCGGGCCCATCCCGGGTTCGGGACCCGTTCCTGTCTCCGGCTCGATCTCGGGTTGTGCGCCCACGCCGGGCTGCGTCACGACCTCAGACGTCATGAGGCCGAGCATAGAAGGCGTCCGCCGCGGCTCGGTCCATGCGCCGAGCCGCGGCGGGGCCGCCCTGGCCGAGGGAGATTCTCGGGAAGGGCGACCGCACGGTGCTACCTCGCGGAATGCGTGTAACAGATGCCGATCACCTGGTACGCGATGCCCTTGCCCGCGTACCCGCCGCCGACCTTCCAGTAAGCCTTGAACGATTTCCTGTTGTAGAGCGGGTGCGCCCGCAGGGTGCCGTACTTGCCCCGCGGGACGACGTACGAAGCGGACACCATCCACGTCTTCGTCCTGGTCACGTCGAACCCGACGGCGGCCGACAGACCTTCGACATCGACGCCGACCGTGGAGGAATGGGTGTTACTGATGCTCCGGCTCCCCGTCACGGTCAAGGTGACGGGGCCTTTCCCACGTGCCTCGGCCACGGTCTTCGTGCCGCACTTCTTGCTGAGTTTTTGACGTGCTTGTACTTGAAGGGGTGCATCGGTCGGCGCGCGGCCGAGGGGGCCGGGCTCGCTCCGTCGGTCGCAGCCACGGTTACGGCCGTCTCGGGCGTCCCCGCCGGCTGGGCGAGGGCGGACGTGCCGGTCGCGACGGTGCCCGTGAGGATGACTCCGTATCGAGCGGCCACCGCGCGTCCCACCGACCATGGAGTGTGTTCATGACCGTCCCCGCGACGCGGTCGTGGGGCGGGGGCTCACTCCGGCTCGGCCTCCCTGCCCTGCTGGAAGAGAGCGAACAGCCAGACCAGCGACGGCACCAGGAGCGCCAGCCCGACGAGGACCGAGGCCAGCGTGGCGTGCAGGACGGTGGGCTGGGCGGCGGCGTCGGCAATGGTGACGTGCGGCGGCAGGAGGACGGGGTACTGCGCGACCGGCCAGCCCCAGATCACGGCGGCGACGGCGGTGGCGGCGGTGACACGGGCGACGGCGAACCGCCGGGCGACGAGCAGCGCCAGCGACGCGACGCCGGCGACCGCGGACAGGACGACCACCGGGAGGGCCCGGCCGGTCAGGCCGTCGTACAGGCCGGGTGCGTCATGGCGGAGGACGAAGATGCCGCCGATCGCGATGCAGCCGGTGACCACCGCCGTGACGATCCCGCGTCGGCGGAAGGCGTCCGCGAGTTCCTCCTCACGGTGCCGGCGGGCGTCGCCGGTGAGGTAGACCGCCGCGAGGTACGCCGTGGCGCCGACGGCCAGCACGCCGCCGAGGATCGAGGTCGGGTTCCACCAACTGCCGATCAGGTCTCCCCGGGCCAGGCCGACCGGGACGCGCCCGGACGCCACCGCGCCCGCGACCGTTCCGAGGAAGAAGGGTGTCAGGACGGAGGACAGCGCGAAGGCGCCGCCGAACAGCCGCAGTTGCCACAGCTCCGTGCTGGCCTTGCGGAACGCGAACGCCGATCCCCGCGCGATGATGCCGAACGCGATCAGGGTCAGCGGGATGTACAGCGTGGAGGCCACCGACGCGAAGACCGTCGGGAAGCAGGTCCAGAACATCACGATGACGAAGACCAGCCATACGTGGTTGGCCTCCCAGACCGGTCCGATCGCGTGCTCGATGAGGCGGCGCTGGGCGAAGCCGTGCCGCGGCCCGCCCGCCAGGGCGTCCCAGAAGCCCCCGCCGAAGTCGGCGCCGCCCAGCAGCGCGTACATCGTGATCCCCGCCCAGGCCAGGACGAGCAGGGCCTGCGCGGCGGTCACGGGGTGTACTCCTCGGCCCAGCCCTCCTGGGGCGCGGTGACCGGCTGCACCCGCAGCCGGTTCAGGACGTAGACGGCCGCCACCGTCAGCACGGCGTAGACGGCGAGCACCGCGACCAGCCCGACCCAGAGCCCCGGCGCCGGGTTGACGGCGTCCGCGGTGCGCTGGTGCTGCCAGACGATCCAGGGCTGCCGGCCCACCTCGGTCGTGACCCAGCCGGCCTCCAGCGCGACGACCGCCGCCACCCCCGA
This sequence comes from Actinoallomurus sp. NPDC050550, assembly GCF_040655075.1. Lineage (NCBI taxonomy): Bacteria > Bacillati > Actinomycetota > Actinomycetes > Streptosporangiales > Thermomonosporaceae > Actinoallomurus > Actinoallomurus sp. NPDC050550. The sequence goes on from NZ_JBFAJC010000001.1 coordinate 209,995, forward strand.
GATCGCCGAAAACCGCAGGAACCAGCGGGAACGCGGCAGGTCCCGGCGCCGCCACCACGTGAACGCCAGCCAGGCGCCGAGCAGGACCAGCCCGAACCCGATCGCCACCATCGCCTGGAAACCGAGGTGGACCGGGTTGACCGGCGGCCGGTCGGCGACCGGCACCTTGTCCAGGCCCTGGACGACCGTGCCGGGCCGGTAGCCGACGAGGAGGGACAGCGCGTCCGGGACACGGATGGCGTACCGCATCTCCCCATCGACGTACGCGCCGCCGATCGACAGGGGGACGTGCGATCCGGTGTGGTTCAGGCCCTCGATCGCGGCGAGCTTGGGCTTCTGGTTGGTCGCCAGGAACCTCGCCATCGAGTCACCGACCACCACCTGCACGGGCGCGACGATCGCGGCGGCGGTGAACGGCAGCAGGAAACCGATGCGGTGATAACGATCCCGCCGGCCGCGCAGCAGCCCGACGGCGTACACGCTCGCGATGCCGAAGCCGGCGACCATGAAGGCGGCCAGGACCATGTGGAGGACCTGCCGCGGCATGGCGGGATTGAACATCGCCGCCCACGGCCGTACGTGGGTGACCTTCCCGTCCGCCAGGTCGAAGCCGCGCGGCTGGTTCATCCAGGCGTTCGCCGACACGACGAAGACCGCCGACAGCACCCCCGCCACGCAGACCGGCAGGCCGGCCAGCACGTGCGCGCGCGGCGGCAGCCGGTCCCACGCGTACAGGTAGATGCCGACGAAGATCGCCTCGATGAAGAACGCGAACCCCTCCAGGGCGAACGGTAGGCCCAGCACCTGGCCGTACGTGCTCATCAGGCCGGGCCACAGCAGGCCCATCTCGAAGGAGAGGATCGTCCCGGAGACGGCGCCGACGGCGAACAGCACGCCCATGACCTTCGCCCAGCGGTGCGCGAGCCGGATGTAGTCCTCGTTGCCCGTACGGCGCCCCCGCCACTCGGCGAACACGGTGAACGCGGGCATGCCCACCCCGAAGCAGGCGAGGATGATGTGCCAGCCGAGGGAGAACGCCATCTGCTCCCGGGCCGCCATCAGATCGCCCGGGGTCGCCGCGACCGCCGGCAGTGCGAGCATGAGCGGCTCCTCACCTGGTGTCTCTGTTCATCGCCGACCCCCCGGGTCGGCCACACGGACCGGCGCCGATCGAGCGTCGGCGCGTACGGACGCGACATCCGCTTCGTTTACCCAGGCAGAGGGGTCCCACGCACGTTCTCACGGGTTCCCGGTGGATTCCGGATTCGGTCATAATCGGCGGGTGACCATACGGGCGATCAAGGCCGAGGAGCGCCGGGCGCGCCTCGGGGCACGGCACCATCTGGCGGATCCGGCGGACACCATCATCGACGTCACCCGTGCGCTGGTGGCTCTGCACGGGACCGACCCGGCGTCGGTGCACCTCGCGGCGGCGGCCCGGATGCGCGTTCCCGACGTCGGCCCCGTCGAGAAGGCGCTGTACGACGATCGCCTGCTGCTGCGGATGCTCGCCATGCGGCGGACCGTCTTCACCGTCCAGGCCGAGCTGGCCCCGGTCGTCCAGGCGGCGTGCTCCAATGACGTGGCCCGGCGCGAGCGCAGGAAGACGGTTCAGTTCATCGAGCAGGTGGGGCTGGGGGACGACGCCTGGCTCCGCGAGGTGGAGGAGGCCACCATCGCGGCGCTGCGGGCCCGTGGCGAGGCGTTCACCGCCGACCTGTCCGCCGACGTGCCGCGGCTCAAGGAACGGATCCTGCTCGGGGAGGGCAAGGCGTACGAGGCCCGGCCGACCATCGCCAACCGGGTCCTGCTCGGCCTGGCCGCCGAGGGCCGGGTCATCCGGGGCCGGCCGCGCGGGTCATGGACGAGCAGCCAGTTCAGCTGGTCGCCGATCGAGGCGTGGCTGCCCGACGGCCTGCCGGACATCCCCACGGACGAGGCGCGGGTGGAGCTGATCCGCCGGTGGCTCGGCGCGTACGGGCCGGGCACCGCCGCCGACCTCAAATGGTGGACCGGCCTCACCCTCACCCAGGTCAGGAAGGCCCTGGGAGGGATCGACGTCGAGAAGGTCGATCTCGGCGGCGAGGACGGATACGTCCTGGCCGACGACGTGGACCCGGTCGACGACCCCGGGCCGTGGGTCGCCCTGCTGCCCGCCCTCGACCCGACGGTCATGGGCTGGGCCGGGCGCGACTGGTACCTCGGGGAGCACGGCCCGCTGCTGTTCGACCGCACCGGCAACGCCGGCCCCACGGTCTGGTGCGACGGGCGGGTCGTCGGCGGCTGGGCGCAGCGCGCGGACGGCGAGGTCGTCTACCGGATCCTGGAGGACACCGGCACGGAGGCGGCCTCCGCCGTGGCGGCCGAGGCCGCCCGGCTCACCTCCTGGCTGGGACCGGTCCGCATCGCGCCGCGCGCCCGGGGCCGCTCCCCGGTGGAGGCCGAGCTGGTCGCCTGACCCGAGCGGCGATGACGCGGCCCGGTCCAGCGCCGAGCGGACGCGTTCCGCCGACGCACGATCCGGTGCGTTATGCGCCGGTGGCCCGGTCCAGGGCCGTGCGGACGCGTTCCACGAGCCGGTGCGTTATGCGCCGGCGGCCTGGTCCAGGGCCTTGAGGATGCGCTTCTCCGAGACGGGGTAGGCGGTGCCGAATTGCTGGGCGAAGAGGCTCACCCGTAGTTCCTCGAGCATCCAGCGGACCTGCCGGATCTCGGCGTTGCCCGGCCGGGCGTCGCGGGCCCGGATGTAGGCGGCCTCGACCTGCTGGATCCGCTGCATCCGCTGGCGGTCGCCGTACGGGTCGTCGGGCAGCTTGTCGAGGCGGCGTTCGACGGCCCGCAGGTAGCGGAGGACGTCGGGCAGCCGCCGGCGGCCGGTGGCGGTGACGAAGCCGGGGAAGACCAGCCGGCTTAGCTGCGCCCGTACGTCGGTCAGCGCAGGGATCAGCGTGGGGCTGTTCGTGCTCTTCAGCCGGCGTTCGATCTCGTGTGCGGTGGCCAGGATGCGCTGGACGTGGGCGAGCACGTCGGCGGCGGTGTCGGTGAGGTCGGTCCGTACGTGGTCGGTGAGCCGCCGGAAGCCCGCCTCGTCCCAGGCCGGGCCGCCGCCGTCGGTGATCAGGTGGTCGGCGGCGCAGGCGACGCAGTCGTCCAGCAGGGCCGCGACGCTGCCGTGCGGATTGTGGCTGAGCACCAGTTTGGCCTGGTTGTTCAGTTTGCTCTGCAGGTACTTCACCGGTGAGGGGCTGTTCAGCAGGACCAGCCGGCGGGTGCCGCGCCACATCGCCCGCTGCTGCTCGGCCTCGGTGGCGTACGTGCGCACGGCCACGCTCTCGCCCTCGTCCGTCAGCGCCGGGTACGCCTTGACTCGGCCCTGCTCGTATACGCGCGGGAGCGTGCCGACGTCCCAGGTCCGCAGCCCCGTGCGCTCGATGTCGTCGGCGGCCTTGGACAGCGTCGCCGACACCTTGGGCGCGAGCCGGCGTTTCAGCTCGGTGAGGTCCTTGCCCTCCGCCAGGGTGCGTTTCCGGTCCGTCACCCGGTAGGTGATCTTCAGGTGGTCCGGGACGCGGGACAGGTCCCACGCCTCGCGGGGGACGTCCACGCCGGTCATCGCGCGCAGCTCGCGCTCCAGCGCGTCCAGCAGCGGGCCCGACCCCGGCGTGATCCGGGCGATGACCTCGCGGGCGACGTTCGGCGCGGGGACGAAGTTGACGCGCAGCTGCTTGGGCAGTGACCGGATGAGCTCGGTCACCAGGTCCTGCCGCAGCCCGGGGATCTGCCAGGCGAAATCCTCGCCGCCGACCTGGTTGAGCACCGGCAGCGGGATGTGCACGGTCACGCCGTCGGCGTCCGTGCCCGGCTCGAACTGGTACGACAGCCGGAACCGGTGTCCGTCGGCCTGCCAGGCGTCGGGATAGTCCTCCTGGGTCACCTCGCCGGCGGCGTCGTTGACCAGCATCGAGGTGGAGAAGTTCAGCAGTTCGGGATCGTCGTGGCGGGCCTTCTTCCACCAGCCGTCGAAGTGCCGGGCCGAGACCACGTCGGACGGGACGCGCTCGTCGTAGAACTCGAACAGCGTCTCGTCGTCGACGACGATGTCCCGGCGCCGTGCCCGGTGCTCGAGCTCCTCGACCTCGTCGAGCAGCCGGCGGTTGTCGCGCAGGAACCGGTGGTGGGTGTCCCAGTCGCCCTCGACCAGGGCGTGGCGGATGAACAACTCCCGGCACAGCTCCGGGTCGATCTTCGCGTAGTTCACTTTCCGCTGCGCCACGATCGGCACGCCGTACAGCGTCACCTTCTCGTACGCCATCACGGCGCCCTGGTTCTTCTCCCAGTGCGGCTCGCTGTGAGTGAGCTTGACGAGGTGGCCGGCGAGCGGCTCGACCCACTCCGGTTCGATCTTGGCGGCGATGCGCGCCCACAGCCGGGAGGTCTCGACCAGCTCCGCGGCCATCACCCAGCGCGGCGGCCGCTTGGCCAGCGCCGAACCGGGGAAGACGGCGAACCGGGCATTGCGGGCGCCGAGGTATTCGCGGGGACCGCGCCGGGCGTCGTCCTTGCCGCCGGTCTTCTTCTCGGTGTCGAGCAGGCCGATGTGCGACAGCAGACCCGCCAGCAGCGAGATGTGCACGCGCTGCGGATCGGCGGGCGTGGTGTTCAGCGTGACGCCGAGGTCCTTGCCGACCTGCCGCAGCTGGCCGTGGATGTCCTGCCACTCGCGGATGCGCAGGTAGTGGAGGTACTCCTGCTTGCACAACCTGCGGAACTGGTTGCCGGACAGCTCCTTCTGCCGGTCCCGCAGGTAGTTCCACAGGTTGACGTACGCCAGGAAGTCCGACTCCTTGTCGGCGAACCGGGCGTGCTGCTGGTCGGCGGCGGCCCGGTTCTCCGCCGGGCGCTCGCGCGGGTCCTGGATGGACAGGGCGGCCGCGATCACCATGACCTCGTGCGCGCAGCCGTTCCGGTCGGCCTCCAGGACCATGCGGGCCAGCCGCGGGTCGACCGGGAGCTGTGCCAGTTTGCGGCCCATCTGCGTCAGCCGGTCGCCGTCCAGCGCGCCGAGCTCCTGCAGGAGGTTCACGCCGTCCTTGACGTTGCGGCGGTCCGGCGGGTCGATGAAGGGGAATTCCTGGATGTCCCCGAGGCCGAGGTCGGTCATCTGCAGGATGACCGAGGCGAGGTTGGTGCGCAGGATCTCCGCGTCGGTGAACTCCGGGCGGGCGAGGAAGTCCTCCTCGGAGTACAGCCGGATACAGATGCCCTCGGAGACGCGCCCGCAGCGGCCCTTGCGCTGGTTGGCCGACGCCTGCGAGATCGGCTCGATCGGCAACCGCTGCACCTTCGTACGGTGGCTGTACCGGGAGATGCGGGCGGTGCCCGGGTCGATGACGTACTTGATGCCCGGGACGGTCAGCGACGTCTCCGCGACGTTGGTGGACAGGACGATGCGCCGGCCGCGGTGCGACTGGAAGACCCGGTGCTGCTCGGCCGTCGACAACCGGGCGAACAGCGGCAGCACCTCGGTGTTCTTCAGCTTCCGCTTCTCCAGGGCGTCGGCGGTGTCGCGGATCTCCCGTTCGCCCGACAGGAACACCAGGACGTCACCCGGCGACTCGAGGGCCAGCTCGTCCACGGCGTCGAGGATCGCCTGGACCTGGTCGTCGTCCTCCTCCATCGGGCGGTAGCGCACCTCGACCGGGTAGGTGCGGCCGGACACCTCGATGATCGGCGCCTCGTCGAAGTGCTTCGAGAAGCGCTCCGGGTCGATCGTCGCCGAGGTGATGATCACCTTGAGGTCGGGGCGCCTGGGCAGCAGGTGTTTCAGATAGCCGAGGATGAAGTCGATGTTCAGGCTGCGCTCGTGCGCCTCGTCGATGATCAGCGTGTCGTAGCGGCGCAGCATCCGGTCCCGGGCGAGCTCCGTCAGCAGGATGCCGTCGGTCATCAGCTTGACCAGGGTGTCCTCACCGGAGTGGTCGGTGAAACGCACCTGATAGCCGACGGTCTCGCCCAGCTCCGTGCCCAGCTCCTCGGCGATCCGGTCGGCCACCGTACGGGCGGCCAGCCGGCGTGGCTGGGTGTGCCCGATCAGGCCCTTGACGCCCCGGCCGAGCTCCAGGCAGATCTTCGGCAGCTGGGTCGTCTTGCCCGACCCGGTCTCACCGGCGACGATGACCACCTGGTGCTCCGCGATCGCCTTGAGGATCTCGTCCTTCTTCCGGCTGACCGGCAGCGCCTCGGGATAGGTCACCTGCGGCAGCGCCTCGCGGCGCCGCGCGACACGCCTCTCGGCCGCCTCGATCTCCGCGGCGACCTCCGTGAGGATCTTCTCGCGGGCCTCGGCGGCGCGCACCTTGCGCAGCCCGTCGAGACGACGACGCAGCCGATGCCGGTCACGCAGCATCAGCTCGGGCAGGCGGGTATGCAGGTCGGTAATCGAAGATCCCATCGCAAGCGGAAGGATAGGCAGGCGGTCGGACAGGCCACCCACCGGCGTCCACCGTGCCCGATCGTCGGGCCCGGCGCCACTCGATTTCCGTGGCCTCAGACCGGCGGACGAGCGCGACCGTTCCAACGCTGACTCGTCATGATCTGTTCCGGTTCGCCGAGCGGACGTGGCCTCAGGCCTCCGGCCAGACGAATCGGTACAACCCGGGGCTCACGCTTCAAGCCAGACGAAGGCGGCGAACCGGCCGGTACGGCCCTCCCGGCGGTAGGAGTACAGCTCGGGGCTCTCGATGGTGCACCGGTCGTCGTGGCGCACGTCGGTCACACCGGCCGCGGTGAGCTGGGCGGTGATCCCCGCCCTGATGTCGAGCGCGGGGGTGCCCTGGCGGGTGGTCGACCAGGCGGCGGGCAGCACGGCGGCGACCTCGTCGCGCAGCTCGGCCGACACCTCGTAGCAGGCACCGCAGGCGTTCGGGCCGATCAGCGCCACCATCCGGGCCGGATCGGCGCCCCGCGCCGCCATCGCCTCGACCAGCGCGGGAACGACCCCGGCGGCCGTGCCGGCGCGCCCGGCGTGGGCGCCGCCGACCAGCCGCGCCCCCGGGTCGGCCACGACCACCGGCGCGCAGTCGGCGACGAGCACCGCCAGCGCCAGGCCCGGCACGTCCGTGCAGACGCCGTCGAGACCGGGCGGATCGTCCCCGAACGGCCCGGTGACGTACCGGACGTCGGGGCTGTGCACCTGGCGCATGTAGACGACCTGCTCGACGCCGAGCTCGGCGGCGGTCTTGGCGCGGTTCTCCCGGACCGCGGCGGGATCGTCCCCGGCCGCGCCGCCCAGGTTGCGCGAGTCGTACGGCGCGGAACTCGTCCCGCCGGACCGGTCGGTGATGACGGCACCCACACCGTCGGCCAGCTGCATCAGGCGCTCCTCCTCACTGCCGGTCCGACGGTACCAAGCGGCTCATCCCCTCGGCCGCGCTCCGGCATGCGTTGAAGCCCTGCAGATCGCCCGTACCTCCGTCGGCGCCTTCTTCGACCTGCACCTGCGCCACCGGTCGCAACCGCTGCTGGACAAGCCGTCGCCGGGCTTCCCCGAGGTCAAGATCTGCTCCCCGGACACGAAGACCTGTGGATAGCGGCCCCACAGGTCGTACAGGTCGAGGTGGTGCCTCAGCCGGTGCCTGCGCCGGATCCGCGTGCCGCCGCCCAGACGGTGAGGATCCGGCGCTCCTTCTCGCGGTCGACGCCCTGGCCGCGCTCGGCGGCCCGGTCGGCGGTGACGTTCTCGTCCCGGATCCAGGCCCACGTGTCGCGGACGGTCTCGGCGACCGGGCGGCAGCGCAGCCCGGCCCGGAGCGCCTTGTCCGAGGACGGTAGCCAGACGCCCGCCATTTCGGGGCCGTGCGGCGCCCACATCGGCAGCTCGGTCCATTCCGCCACGCCCTGCTCGAGCAGGAACGCGTCGTCCACCCAGACCGGTGCGGCGTCCGCGCCGGTGACGCGGACGCACTCGTCCAGCAGCGCGCCGAAGGAGGTGTTGCCGGGAACCCCGCTCACCAGGAAACGGCCGGTCGTTCCGGACGCCAGCCGGTCCAGGCCGAACGCCGCGATGTCGCGGGCGTCGATCAGCTGCATCGCCCGGCCGGGGTCGCCGGGCGCGAGGACGGGTCCGCCGGAAGCGATCCGCGTCAGCCACCAGGTCAGCCGCGGCACCTGTTCACGCGGCCCCGTGATCAGGCCGGGGTTGAGGATGAGGACCCGGCCGTCGAAGCCGGTCTCGACGGCGCGTTCAGAGCCGGCCTTGAGCGCGTTGTACGGGACATCGGCGTCCGGACCGGCGCCGGGCTGGCAGGGGCGCAGCGCGGAGCCCTCGTCCACCCGGCGCTCCGGCCAGTCGGCGTAGGCGTGGACGGACGAGACGAACAGGTAGGCGTCAGCGTGGCCCGACAGGGCTCTCGCCGATCGCCCGACGACCTGAGGGACGTACCCGCAGGTGTCGATGACGGCGTCCCAGCGCCGCCCCTCGACCAGCCGGCGCAGGTCGTCGTCGTTCTCCCGGTCGCCTCGGACGATCTCGGCGCCCGGCACGTCGGTACCGCTCCGCCCGCGGTTGAAGGTGGTCACCCGATCACCTCGCCGGAGCGCCTCCGAAACGAACGCGCGGCCCAGAAACACCGAACCGCCGAGTAGGAGAAGTCGCATGATCGAATCCTGTCGGCCGTTGACGGCGCGTCGGTGCGATGTTCTCCCGGGGCGGACGGAATTCGCTGCGGGCGAAAGGTGTCCGGGGATCCACGGGGCTCGTTCCCGGAGGTGCCTCTTCGGGAGCGGACGGCGTCCGTGGATCTCGGGCTTCCGCTGAGCGGAAGGCCGGTCGCGGCCGTGCCGGTGGCGATTGGCAGGGTAGGGACATGGACAAGGTGCTTCCCACGGCGGCGGAGGCGGTCGCGGACATCGGCGACGGCGCGTCGATCGCGGTCGGCGGATTCGGGCTGTGCGGCGTTCCGCTCGTCTTGATCGACGCGCTGCTCGAGCGGGGGAGCTCGGGGCTGTCGATCGTCTCGAACAACTGCGGCACCATCGGGCGCGGTCTGGGGCGTCTGCTGGACGCCGGCCGGATCACGCGGACGATGGGCTCGTACATCGGAGAGAACAAGGAACTGGCCCGCCGGTACCTGACCGGGCAGATCGAACTCGAACTGGTGCCGCAGGGCACACTGTCCGAGCGGCTGCGCGCGGGCGGGTGCGGGATCCCGGCGTTCTACACCCCGGCGGGCGTGGGCACGCTCGTCGCGGAAGGCGGACTGCCGTGGCGGTACGGACCGGACGGCGAGGTCGTGGTGGCCTCCCCGCCGAAGGAGGTCCGTGAGTTCGGCGGCCGCGAGTACGTCCTGGAGGAGAGCGTCCGCACCGACTTCGCCCTCGTCCGTGCCACCCGCGGGGATCGCCACGGCAACCTGGTGTTCGACAAGGCCGCCCGCAACTTCAATCCGCTGTGCGCCATGGCCGCCACGACCGCGATCGCCGAGGTCGAGGAGCTGGTCGACTTCCTCGACCCGGACGAGGTGCACCTGCCGGGCATCTTCGTCCGGCGCGTCGTCGCGCTGACCCCCGAACAGGCGGCCGACAAACCGATCGAGAAGCGCACGGTCACCGCCGAGCGACGATTGAGCAGGAGTCGACGTTGAGCTGGAGCAGGGATGAGATCGCCGTTCGGGCGGCGGCGGAGCTGACCGACGGGATGTACGTCAATCTGGGCATCGGGCTGCCGACGCTCATCCCCGGGCATCTGCCCGCGGGCATCGACGTCGTCGTCCACTCGGAGAACGGCGTTCTGGGCGTCGGGCCGTACCCGGCCGAGGACGCGGTCGACCCCGACCTGATCAACGCGGGCAAGGAGACCGTGACGGTCCGGCCCGGGGCCTCCTTCTTCGACTCGGCGTTGTCGTTCGGGATGATCCGCGGCGGACACGTGGACGTGGCCGTGCTCGGCGCCATGCAGGTGTCCGCGCGCGGCGACCTGGCCAACTGGGCCGTCCCCGGGAAAATGATCAAGGGGATGGGCGGCGCGATGGACCTGGTCCACGGCGCCCGCCGGGTGATCGTGGTGATGGAGCACACCGCCAAGGACGGCAGCCCCAAGGTCGTCAAGGAGTGCTCGCTGCCGCTGACGGGTGCGGCATGCGTGCAACGGATCATCACCGACCTCGGCGTCCTGGACGTCACCCCTGAAGGACTGGTCCTGGTCGAGACCGCACCGGGCGTGAGCGAGCAGGAGATCCGCGCCCGGACCGAACCACCGATCGGAGCGCCCCGATGACCGACCCGAACCCGCCGTACCTTTACCCGCCGTACGGGAGCACGCCGCTGCGGGCGCCGGCGCGGCCACTGGTGATGCCGAAGTACGGACCCGACGCCATCGAGCTGGCCGGCCCGGTCTTCGGCCATGAGGAGTTCGGCCTCCTCGACGACGACCTGACCAAGCAGCACTCCGGCGAGCCGCTGGGGGAGCGGATCATCGTGACCGGCCGGGTCCTCGACTCCGGCGGACGTCCGGTGCCGGGTGCGCTGGTGGAGATCTGGCAGACCAACGCCGCCGGCCGGTACGTCCACCTCCGCGACCAGCACCCGGCGCCGCTCGACCCGAACTTCACCGGCGCGGGCCGCTGCCTCACCGACGCCGACGGCCGGTACCGCTTCGTCACGATCAAGCCGGGTGCCTACCCGTGGCGGAACCACCACAACGCCTGGCGACCCGCGCACATCCACTTCTCGGTGTTCGGTACGGCGTTCACCCAGCGGCTGATCACCCAGATGTACTTCCCCGGCGACCCGCTCTTCGCCTACGACCCGATCTTCCAGTCGATCCCCGGCGAGAAGGACCGGGAGCGCCTGATCTCCCGGCTCGACATGGACACGACCGTGCCGGAGTGGGCCCTGGGCTACCAGTGGGACATCGTCCTCGGCGCGACCCCGATGGAGGCGTAATGACCACCACCCCGTCGCAGACCGTCGGCCCGTTCTTCGGCTACGCCCTCCCGTACGCCGATGGCCCGTACGTCGTCCCGGAGTGGCACCCGGGCGCGATCCGGATCCGCGGCCGGATCCTGGACGGCGCCGGCGAGCCGCTGCCGGATGGGTTGGTGGAGATCTGGCAGGCCGACGCCGACGGCGACGTGCCGCGCGGCGGCGGCGCGCTGCGGCGGGCCGGTAACGACTTCTCCGGGTTCGGCCGCTGCGGGACGGACGCGGCCGGGAACTACTGGTTCTCCACGGTGAAGCCGGGCGGCCCGGCCCCGCACATCGCGATGCTGGTCTTCGCCCGGGGCCTGCTCAAACCGGTGGCGACCCGCGTCTACTTCCCCGACGAGCCGGGCAACGCCACGGACCCGGTCCTGTCCGCGGTGCCGCCGGACCGTCGTGACACGCTGGTCGCGGTACGGGAGGGCGACCGGTCCTACCGTTTCGACGTGCACCTGCGCGGGGAACGGGAGACGGTCTTCTTCGAGCGGTACTTCGGCGGCTGATCCGCGGAGGGGGGGACGGTGTCCGGGCGCGGTTCTTCGCCGACCGATCCGACGCGCACCCGTGAGCGGAGGAGGCCTCCCAGAGGTTTTCCTCGACCGATCCGGTGCGTAGCTGTGAGCGGGGGAAGGGGAGGCTTCCCAGGGGCCTTCCTCGACCGATCCGATTCGTACCTGTGAGCAGAACCAGGAGGCGTCCTCGTTGAGCGGGTCCTCGTCCGCCGAGTTGCTGTCGCCGGTCGCCGCAGGCACGGCGGCGGAGGCCGCGACGTCCGATGAGGCTTGGGTGCGCGCCCTGATCGACGCGGAGGCGGCGCTGGCCCGCGCGCAGGCGCGCCTCGGGTTGATCCCGGATGACGTCGCACGGGCCCTCGCCGGCGCCCGGGTCGACCCCGCCGAGCTCGCGGTACGGGCGCGCGGCGCGGGGAATCCGGTGGTGCCGCTGGTGGCGGCGCTGCGGAAGGTGGCGGGCGATCAAGTCCACGCCGGTGCGACCAGTCAGGACATCATGGACACGGCCGCCATGCTCGTGGCGTCGCGCGTCCGCGAGACGCTCCTGGCGGACCTCGACCGTACGGCCGGTGCCGCCGCCGACCTGGCCCGGCGGCACCGGGACACTCCGATGGCCGGGCGCACCCTCGGGCAGCAGGCCGTGCCCACCACCTTCGGGCTGCGGGCCGCGGGGTGGCTGGCAGCGGTGGCCGAGGCACGGGACCGGCTCGCGGCCGTACGGCTGCCCACCCAGCTCGGTGGGGCCGCCGGGACCCTCGCGGCGCTCGGCACCACCGAGCTGCTGCCGCTGTTCGCCGAGGAGACCGGGCTGGCCGAACCTGTGCTGCCCTGGCACACGCTGCGCGGGCCCGTCGCCGAACTCGGAGCGTCGCTCGCCCTCGTCGCCGGTGCCCTCGGCAAGATCGCCACCGACGTCGTGCTGCTCGCCCAGACGGAGATCGGAGAGGTGGCCGAGCCCGCCGCGCCCGGCCGCGGCGGCTCCTCGGCGATGCCGCACAAGCGCAACCCGGTGCTCGCCACGATGATCCGGTCGGCCGCGCTGCGCGTTCCGGCGTACGCGCAGATCCTGTTCGCCGCGCAGACCGCCGGTCTCGACCGGCCGATGGGGGAGTGGCACGCGGAATGGCAGCCGCTGAACGACTGCCTGCGGCTGGTCGGCGGCGCGGCCGAGACCACGGCCGAACTCACCGCCGGGCTGGAGGTCTTCCCCGAACGGATGCGCGCCAACCTGCGGGAGGAACTCCTCGCCGAGTACGTCGCCGCCCGGCTCGCCGAACGCGACGGCCGCGCGGCCGCGAAAGACGCGGTCGCGGAGGCGGTCCGCGAGGGGCGCCCACTGGCCGACCTGCTCCCGGACGACGACCGCGCGGAGCGCGTGGACGATCCCGGAGCGGCCTTCGGCATCGACCTGACGAAGGCCGTCGGCCCCGCGCCCCGGCTGGTGGACCGCGCCCTCGCGGCGTACGCCGGAAAGGAACCGGAATGTTGAGCCATCGCTTCGACGGCCCGGATGACGCGCCGGTCCTCGTTCTGGGGCCCTCCCTCGGCACGACGCTCGACCTGTGGGAGCCGCAGCTCCCCGCCCTCACCGCGTCCTGGCGCACCCTCCGTTTCGACCTGCCGGGCCACGGCGGATCGCCGGGGATCCACGGCACGGTCGCGGACTTCGCGGACGCGGTCGTCGACCTGCTCGACGGGCTCGGCATCGGACGCGTCGCCTACGCCGGGGTCTCGCTGGGCGGGGCCGTCGGCACCGTCCTCGCGCTGCGCCACCCCGACCGGCTGACGAGCCTCGCCCTGTGCTGCACCTCGGCCCGGTTCGGCGACCCCGGTCCCTGGCGTGACCGGGCCGAGCGCGTCCGCGCCGAGGGCCTCGAGCCGCTCACCGAGCTGTTCCTGGGCCGCTGGTTCACCACGGGCTACGCCGGGCCCGGCGTCGACGCCGTACGGGACATGCTGAAACGGGTCGACCCCGAGGGGTACGCCGCGTGCTGCGACGCGCTCGCCCGCTTCGACGTCCGGGACCTGCTCGGCGACGTACGCGCACCCGCCCTCGTCGTCGCGGGCGCCGAGGACGTGGCGACCCCGCTCGATCACGCCGAGGTCCTCGCCGACGGCATCCCCGGCGCCGAACTCGTCGTGGTGCCCGGCGCCCACCTGGCCAACCTCGAGTGCCCGCGGCCGGTCACCGAGGCGTTGGTCCGCCATCTGGACACGGCGAAGGCGTGAGAGCCGCGCGGCGTCCCCCGATCCCGCGAACGACCAGGAACCTCCACGCCACGGAAGATGAGGACGACATGAGCGATGGGATGAGGGTTCGCCGGGAGGTCCTCGGCGACGCGCACGTCGATCGCGCCCAGGCGCGCACGACGGAGTTCACCGCCGACTTCCAGGACTTCATCACGCGGTACGCGTGGGGGGAGATCTGGACCCGGCCGGGCCTCGACCGGCGCACGCGCAGCTGCGTCACGCTGACCGCCCTGGTGGCCCGCGGCCACCTGGACGAGCTCGCCATGCACGTGCGCGCCGCCGTGCGCAACGGTCTCACCACGGACGAGATCAAGGAAGTACTGCTGCAGACCGCGGTATATTGTGGAGTCCCCGCGGCCAACGCGGCCTTCGCCGTGGCTCAGCGGGTCCTCGTAGAGGACGGCCTGATCGCGGAACGTGAGTGATCGATTTCACTTCGTGTTCGCGCAGAGCGTAATCTGTCGCCCACGCTCCGCAATGGCGGGGCGTGATCGAGTTCCCCGATCCCCCCAGGGAACGCGAAGTACGGGAGGTAGGGTCATGGACGTGGCCGACACCGAACGACGGATCAACCAGGTCCGCAACGACGTCTACGCGATCTACGACCAGCTGACGACCGTCCAGATGACTCAGAACACGCATGGCCGTCAGCTGACGTCGCTCAGCAACACGGTCAGCCGCATCTGGACCTCGCAGCAGGAGCACGGCGAGCGGCTGAACCATCTCGACAGCGCACTCGCGGTGCTGACCGAGAAGGTCGGCGGATTCGAGGGCCGGTTCGGCCAGATCGACGACCGGTTCGGGCAGATCGACGACCGGTTCGGGCAGATCGACGACCGGTTCGGGCAGATCGATCAGCGCTTCGGGCAGATCGACGAGCGGCTCGCGAAGATGGACGGGCGGTTCGACGAGCACGACGCGAAGCTCGACGAGCAGGGCCGGAAGCTCGACCTGATCATCGAGGCGCTGAACATCCGCCCCAACTGATCGGGCTCTCGGCGCCCCGCGACCCGATGCCGGGTCGCGGGGCGTTGCCTATCGTGAAGGATGCGGGCCGAGGAAGCGGGAGCGATGCCGGGTGTCGAGCGCCCGCCTACCGTGGCGGGCAAGGTGATGGCGATCCTCGAGTCCTTCGCGCCCGGCGGCGTGCGGCTGACCCTCACCGAGATCTGCGGCCGCGCGGGCCTGCCGCTCGCCACAGGGCACCGGCTCGTCCGCGAGCTCACCGGCGGCGGCTTTCTCGAGCGACTGCCCGACGGCTCGTACCGCATCGGCACGCGCCTGTGGCGCATCGGCGCACAGGCCTCGGCGGCGACGACCCTGCGCGAGCTCGCCCTCCCCCACATGGAGGAGCTGTACGCCGCCACCCACGAGAACGTCCAGCTCGCGGTGCTCAGCGGCGACCAGGCGCTGTACCTCGAACGCCTGCGCGGGCCGCGGTCGGTGCCGATCGTGACGCGGGTCGCGGCCGAGCTGCCGCTGCACGCGACGGGGGTGGGCAAGGTTCTGCTCGCGTTCGCCGGCGACGACCTCGCGGAGAAGGTCATCGCGCGGGGGCTTCGGGCGTACACCCGGCACACGGTCACCGACGCCGACCGGCTGCGAGCCTGCCTCGCCGACGTCCGGCGGTCCGGGTACGCCGTGACCCGGGAGGAGATGTCCCTCGGCACGTGTTCGGTGGCCGCGCCCGTCCGGGACGCCGACGGGGACGTGTTCGCGGCACTGTCGCTCGTCACCCGGCGGAGCGGCGTGGATCTGCGGCGGGTCGTGCCCGCGGTCCTCGCCGCGGCGAACGCCCTGTCCCGAGACGTCGACGCCCACGGCGGTTCCGCTGAGTGGAAGGACTGGGCCTGACGCCGCGTCATCGGCAGGAGGATCGTGTTGAGGACGTCGAAAGAGAGTCATCCATGCGTACCCAAGTGGCGATCGCCGGGGCCGGACCGGCCGGGCTGCTGCTCTCCCACCTGCTGCGCCTGCGCGGCATCGACTCGGTGGTTCTGGAGAGCCGCGACCGCGCGTACGTGGAGAAGCGGCAGCGGGCGGGGATGCTGGAGCAGGGCACCGTGGACGTCCTGCGCGGCAGCGGCGTGGGGGAGCGGCTCGACCGGGAGGGCCTCACCCATCACGGTCTCGAGCTGCGCTTCGGCGGAGCCGGTCACCGGATCCCGCTGTCCGACCTGACGGGCGGTCGGACGGTCACGATCTACGCGCAGACCGAGATCGTCAAGGATCTGATCGCTGCGCGGCTGGCGGCCGGCGGCGACATCCGCTTCGAGGCCGAGGTCCTGTCGGTCGACCCGGGCGCGCCGTCCGTGACCTACCGGCAGGAGGGCCGGGTCCAGACGCTGGAGTGCGACGTCATCGCCGGTTGCGACGGCTTCCACGGCGTCTGCCGCGCGGCCGTGCCCGACGCCACGGTCTACGAGCGGGAGTATCCCTTCGCGTGGCTCGGCATCCTCGCCGACGTCCCGCCCTCTACCGACGAGCTCATCTACGCGTACAGCGAGCGCGGGTTCGCCCTGCACAGCCTGCGCTCGCCGAAGCTCAGCAGGCTGTACCTCCAGGTGGATCCGTCGGACGACGCCGCCGCGTGGCCCGACGAACGGATCTGGGCCGAGCTGCGGGCGCGGTTCGCCACCGGCGACGGCTGGGAACTGCGGGACGGGCCGGTCCTCGAAAAGGCGATCACCCCGATGCGCAGCTTCGTGACCGAGCCGATGCGCCACGACCGTCTGTTCCTCGCCGGGGACGCCGCGCACATCGTCCCGCCCACCGGCGCGAAGGGCCTGAACCTCGCGATCTCCGACGTCACCGCCCTCGCCGAGGCGCTGGGCGCCTGGTACGACTCCGGCACGACCGAGCTCCTCGACGACTACTCCGCCACCTGTCTCCGGCGGATCTGGCGGGCGGAGCACTTCTCGTACTGGATGACGACCTTGCTGCACAAGGACCCCCGCCAAGACGCCTTCGGCCACCGTCTGCAGCTGTCGCACCTGGAGTACGTGGCGGCGTCGAAGGCGGCCGCGACCACGCTCGCCGAGAACTACGTCGGGGCCGCCCCCACCCTGTGACCAGGGGACGGTTGCGCGGTGCCGCGCCCGCCGCTTAGCGTGCGGCTCATGATCTCGCTCTCCCAGGCGCTGTCCTTCGGCCTCGCCTCGTTCCTCATCATCGTTATCCCGGGCCCGAGCGTGCTGTTCATCGTCGGCCGTGCGCTGGCGTACGGGCGGCGCACCGCGCTCGTCTCCGTCGTCGGCAATGAGCTCGGCGGGCTGGTTCTGGCCGGAGCGGTGGCGCTCGGTATCGGCTCGATCGTGGAACGGTCCGTGTTGATCTTCAACGCCGTGAAGCTGGCCGGTGCCGCCTACCTGGTCTTCCTCGGCGTGCGGGCGTTCCTGCGCCGGGGCGGACACGGTGAGCTCGCGGGCGCCTCCGGCGACACGCGCGGAGGATGGCGCGCGTGCCTGGACGGGTTCCTGGTCGGGGTGACGAATCCTAAGAATGTGGTGTTCTTCGCCGCAGTGCTGCCGCAGTTCGTCGACCCGGCGCGCGGCCACGTGCCCGCCCAGATGTTTGCGCTCGGCCTGATTTTCATGCTCGTCGCGCTGGCCGCCGACTCGGTCTGGAGCATCGTCGCCGGCTCGGCCCGGAATTGGTTCGGCCGCTCGCCTCGGCGGCTGCGGCTGGTCGGCGGCGCCGGTGGTCTCGCCATGATCGGCCTGGGGATCGGCGTCGCGGTCACCGGCCGCAAGGACTGAACGCCCGCGAGGGAGCGGTCAGAAGACGCCCTTGGGCGGGGGCGGCGATGGGCGGGCGGTCGCGTCGGTGACCGGTGCCGCCCCGGCCGTGAACCTGGTGAGCTCATCGCCGTCCAGTACCCGGGCGGGGAAGGGATCTCCGGCCGCCTTCCTCGTCAGCTCCGCGACGGATGGCGGCGTGGAGCCGGCGACCACGACGAGGTTGCCGAACCGGCGGCCGCGCAGCACGGCCGGGTCGGCGATGAGACAGATCTCCGGCAGCACCGACCGCAGCGTCGCCACCTGGCCCCGGGCGAAGGACAGCGGCGCGCCGTCGGCCACGTTCGCGGCGTACCACCCGCCCGGGCGCAGCACTCGCGCCACCGCCGCCGCGAACTCCACGGACGTCAGGTGCGCGGGCGACCGGCTGCCCGCGTACGCGTCGCCGATCACCAGGTCGAAGGAGCCCTCCGGCACTCGCGCCAGGACGTCCCGGGCGTCGCCGTGCCGGATGCGGATCCGCGAGCCGCGCTCGAGCGGCAGTTCGCGGCGGACGAGGTCGATGAGCGCCGCGTCGACCTCGACCACCTGCTGGGTCGAGCGCGGCCGGGTCGCGGCGACGTAGCGCGGCAGGGTCAGGGCCCCGCCGCCCAGGTGCAGCACCCGCAGCGGCCGCCCCGGCGGAGCCGCCAGGTCGACGACGTGACCGAGCCGCCGCACGTACTCGAAGTCGAGGTAGGCGGGGTCGTCGAGGTCCACGTGGGACTGCGGCGCGCCGTCGAGCAGCAGCGTCCAGGCGCGCGGGCGGTCCGGGTCGCGGACCAGCTCCGCGGTGCCGGAGTCGACCTTCTCCTCCACCCGGTGGGCGCGCTGCCGGTGTGCCATCGGCCCACATTAATCGACCTGCGCGTCCACCGAAGATCGCGATACGGTGCGTGCTGCCAGACGCAGTCTCCCCCGCTTCGCGCGGGGGAGAGCAAGGAGCGCAAGGTCAACTTCTCGGCCGTGAACGACCGAGCTTGTCGGCTCGGTCGGCCACACCGATTCATGCTCTCCGGCGCGGCCGGCTGCTGTGTCCGGAGTCACATCCGCCACATGTGTGCAGCGCGGGACCGTTGACAGGGCCCCACGCCGGGGAATCCCGGCGACATCCGTCCGGTCAGCACCATCTGAGCCGTATCCCCGGCAAGCCGGTTCGTGCCTTACAGGCTCACGAACGGATGTGAGGAGACTACCGGACCACTGCGCTGTCCGGGGTCCAAAGAGGCGATTCCTCCCGGGCATGAACGCAAGCCGGGGTCCGGGAGATGGACAAGCTCCCGGACCCCACCGAATTTCTACAGGCGTTCGACGATGGTGACGTTGGCCTGGCCGCCGCCCTCGCACATGGTCTGCAGGCCGTACCGGCCGCCGGTGCGTTCGAGTTCGTGCAGCAGCGTCGTCATCAGCCGGGCGCCGGTGGCGCCGAGCGGGTGGCCGAGCGCGATCGCGCCGCCATTGGGGTTGGTGATGGCCGGGTCGGCGCCGGTCTCCTTCAGCCAGGCCAGCACGACCGGCGCGAACGCCTCGTTGATCTCGACGACGTCGATGTCGCCGATGGTCATCCCGGCCTTCTTCAGCGCGTACGCCGTGGCGGGGATCGGCGCGGACAGCATCCGGATCGGGTCCTCGCCGCGTACGGACAGGTGGTGGACGCGGGCGCGCGGGATGAGGCCGTGGTCGCGTACGGCGCGCTCGGAGGCGATGAGCATGGCGGCGGACCCGTCGGAGATCTGCGACGACAGGGCGGCGGTGAGCCGGCCGCCGTCGACGAGGGTCTTCAGGCCCGCCATCTTCTCCAGTGACGTGTCGCGGCGGGGTCCCTCGTCGGTCGTGACGTCGCCGTACGGGGCGATCTCGCGGTCGAACCGGCCCTCGTCGATGGCGCGGATCGCGCGCCGGTGGGACTCCAGGGCGAACGCCTCCATCTGTTCCCTGGTGATGTCCCACCGCTCGGCGATCATCTCGGCGCCCCGGAACTGCGAGACCTCCTGGTCGCCGTAGCGCGCCTCCCAGCCCCGCGAGCCGGCGAACGGGCCGGCGAAGCCGAGTTGCACCCCGGCGATCATGGCGTAGGCGATCGGGATCTTCGACATGTTCTGCACGCCGCCCGCGACGACGAGGTCGGCGGTGCCGCTGAGCACGGCCTGGGCGGCGAAGTGCACGGCCTGCTGCGACGATCCGCACTGCCGGTCGACGGTGACGCCCGGCACCTCCTCCGGGAGCCCGGCCGCCAGCCAGCACGTACGGGCGACGTCGCCGGCCTGCGGGCCGACCGTGTCCACGCAGCCGAAGATCACGTCCTCGACCGCCGCCGGGTCGACGCCGGACCGTTCGACCAGCGCCGTCAGGACGTGCGCGCCGAGGTCGGCCGGGTGGACCTCGGCCAGCCCGCCGTTCCGCCGCCCGACGGGCGTACGGACCGCCTCGACGATGTAGGCCTCCGCCATCAAATGCCTCCTACTCGTGCTGGATCCCCCCGAGGACCATGGCGAGGTACTGCTCGGCGATCTGGTCGGCGGTGAGCCGCCCGCCGCGCTGGTACCAGGTCGCCGCCACCCACACGGTGTCGCGGATGAAGCGGTAGACCAGGGCGGTGTCGAGGTCGGAGCGGAACGCGCCCTCGCGGGCGCCGCGCTCCAGCAGGGACATCCACATCTCCTCGAACCGCCGCCGCGACTCGATGAGGTACGCGAAGCGGGGGCTCGTCGCCAGGTGCCGCGACTCGTTCTGGTACATCACGACGGCCGGACGATGCCGGTCGATGCAGCCGAACGACTCGGCGATGAGGGCCGTCAGGGTCTCGCGCGCCCCGAGCCCCGCGTCGAGCACCCGCTCGTACGCCGCCCACATCTCGTTCAGGAAGGTCGACAGGATCTCGTCGGCCATCGACTCCTTGGAATCGAAGTGGTAGTAGAGGCTGCCGCCGAGGATGCCGGCCGCGTCCGCGACCTCCCGGACGGTGGTGGCGGCGTAGCCGCGGGTGGCGAAGACCTCCGCCGCGGTGGCGAGCAGCTCGGCCCGCCGCTCGGCTCGGGCGGCGGCGGTGCCCTCGGCGTCGCGCCGTCGTGGACTCATGGATTCCTGGATTCCTTACGGGTGCTGACTGGAGACGGAGACGACCTCGCCCGTCAGGTACGACGAGTAGCCGGAGGCCAGGAAGACGATAACGTTGGCCACCTCCCACGGCTCCGCGTACCGGCCGTACGCCTCCCGGAGCGTCAGCTCCGTCAGCAGCTCCTCGCTCGTCACCTTGACCAGGTGCGGGTGCATGGCGAGGCTGGGCGCCACCGCGTTGACCCGCACGCCGTACTCCGCGGCCTCCAGCGCGGTGCAGCGGGTCAGTGCCATCACCCCGGCCTTGGCCGCCGCGTAGTGCGACTGCCCGCGCTGCGCGCGCCAGCCGATCACCGACGCGTTGTTGACGATCACGCCGTGCCCCTGGGCGCGCATGATCCGCAGGGCGGCCCGCGTGCAGCGCATGGTGCCGTTCAGCGTGACGTCGAGCACCCGCGACCACTGCTCGTCGGTCATGTCCACGAGATCGGCCGTGCCGCCGAGGCCCGCGTTGTTGACCGCGACGTCGATCCGGCCGAAGTGCTCGGCGGTGGCGGCGAACAGCCCCCGTACCTGGTCCTCGGAGGTGACGTCACACGGCAGGGCGGCCACCGCCGCGTCGCCGAACTCCTCGGTCAGCTCCGCCAGCGACTGGCCGAGCCGTCGCTCGTGGGCGTCGCTGATCATCACCCGCGCCCCCTCCTCCAGGCAGCGCCGGGCGGTCGCCCCGCCGATGCCCGCTCCGGCGGCGGCCGTCACGACGACGACGCGGTCGCGCAGGAGCCCGTGACCGGGGACGGGCGTCGCCCGGGTGGAGGCCCGCGTGGAGGGAATGCCGCTCTCGCTCACCTGCGCTACTCTACCAAACAGTTGTTAGAAAGAATGCGAGGCGGGTGCCATGGACCTTGATCTGTCGGCGGTGGAGCCCTTCCGGGCCGAGGTGCGCGACTGGCTGCGCCGCAACGTTCCGGCGGCGCCGCTGCCGTCCCTGGAGACCGAGGCGGGCTTCGCCGCCCACCGCGCATGGGAGCGGGCGCTGGCCGCGGACCGGCTGTCGGTGGTGTCCTGGCCCGAGGCGTACGGCGGGCGGGACGCGTCACCGCTCGAATGGCTGGTCTTCGAAGAGGAGTACTACGCGGCCGGCGCCCCCGGCCGGGTGAGCCAGAACGGCATCAACCTGCTCGCCCCCACCCTCTTCGCGCACGGCACGCCCGAGCAGCTCGAACGCGTCCTGCCGCCCATGGCCGCCGGGGAGGTGATTTGGGCCCAGGCGTGGTCGGAGCCGGGCGCCGGCAGCGACCTGGCCGCGCTGCGGGCGACCGCCACCCGCGTCGACGGCGGCTGGCGGCTGAACGGGCAGAAGACGTGGAGCTCGCGGGCGGCCTTCGCCGACCGGGCGTTCGGCCTGTTCCGCTCCGACCCGGCGGCCGAACGCCACCGCGGCCTGACGTACCTGATGTTCCCCCTCGACGCCGACGGCGTGACCGTGCGCCCGATCGGGCGGCTGGACGGCAAACCGGCCTTCGCCGAACTCTTCCTCGACGACGTGTTCGTACCCGACCGGGACGTCATCGGCGAGCCCGGTCAGGGCTGGCCGGTGGCGATGAGCACGGCCGGCAACGAACGCGGCCTGACCCTGCGCAGCCCCGGCCGGTTCCTCGCCGCCGCGGACCGCCTCGTCGCCCTCTGGCGGGAGAACGGCGCCGACCCGTTGCTGCGCGACCGCGTCGCGGACGTCTGGATCAAGGCCCGCGCCTACCGGCTGAAGGGGTTCGAGACGATCTCCCGCGCCGACGACATCGGCGCCGAGGCGAGCGTCAACAAGGTCTTCTGGTCCGAACTCGACGTCGCGCTCCACGAGACCGCGCTGGACATCCTCGGCGCGGACGGTGAGCTGGAGGGCGACTGGCTAGAGGGCTACGTCTTCTCCCTCGCCGGCCCGATCTACGCCGGCACCAACGAGATCCAGCGCAACGTCATCGCCGAACGCGTCCTCGGCCTGCCCCGGGAGGGGCGTGGCGGCCGATGAGACGGCCTGCTGGGAAGAGAGGATCGGGATGAAGTTCGTCCTCGACGCCGAGCAGCGACTGTTCGGCGAGACCCTGCACAAGCTCCTCACCGAGGTCGGCACCCCGGCCCTGATCCGCCGGTGGGCGGCCGGCGACCCCGACCGTACGCTCTGGTCCGCGCTCGCCGAGGCCGGCGTGTTCGCCCTGGCAGTGCCTGAACGCCACGACGGCGCCGGACCGCTCCCGGTCGAACTCGTCGTCGCGATGCACGAACTCGGCCGCCACGCGGTCCCCGGCCCGATCGTCGAGACGCTCGCCGCGGCAGCGCTCATCGACACGGCCGGTGACGAGGCGCTGAGCGCCGAATGGCTGCCGAGGATCGCCGCCGGAGAAGCGGTCGTCTCGCTCGCGCCGGGCCCCCGCCGGGCCCTCGACGCGGACGCCGCCGACCTGATCCTGCTGGCCGGCGACGAGGAACTGTGGTCCGCCGCCCCCGACGGAGCGGTCCTGTGGTCCCTCGATCCCGCGCGGCGGCTGTTCCCGGTGGCCGCATGCGAGCGCCTGGCGGCCGGGCCGGCCGTGGCCCGGGCCGCCGCGGCAGCGTACGACCTGGGCGTGCTGGCGTGCTCCGCGCAGTTGCTCGGCCTGGGCCGGGCGCTGCTCGACACGACCGTGGAGTACGCGCGGACGCGGCGGCAGTTCGGCCGTTCGATCGGGGAGTTCCAGGCGGTCAAGCACCACCTGGCCGACGCCCTGACCGGGCTGGAGTTCGCCCGCCCGCTCGCGTACGGCGCCGCCCTGTCCTTCGGCTCGCCGGACTTCCCCCGTGACGTGTCGGCGGCCAAGGTCGCGGCCTCCGACGCCGCGTACGCCACGGCCCGCATCGCACTGCAGGTGCACGGCGCGATCGGCTACACCGACGAGTACGACCCGTCCCTGTGGATCCGCAAGGTCCGGGCGCTCCGCTCCGCCTGGGGAACTCCCGCCGAACACCGCGGCCGCGTGCTGGACGCGTGCTCACACTGAGCAGGCGACGATGCGCGGCATGCCGGGTTCAGCCGTCGACGGCCCCGCCCGGCCAGTCCGCCACGGCATCACCGGAGCGGACCGGGGGACGGTTCATCGTGCCTCCTCGGCTGGAACCATGGCGGCGGTCGGTGTCTCGGGAGCGGTCAGCGGATGGAACGTGGCGAGGAGCATCAGGAGGACTCCGGCGGCGCACCACGCCCCGATGACCGTCGAGGCTGAGAAGCGCTCGCTGAGCGCACCGGTGACCAGGATGGCGCCGCCCTGGGCGAGCTGAAGCCCGCCGCTCATCACGCCGAACGCCCGGGCCCGGTATTCATGCGGGAGTACCTGCTGGAACAACCCCTGCGCGGCGGGCAGCAGCAGCGACATGGCCATACCGGAGGCGGTGGCCAGGGGCAGTACTCCGGCGAGCGGGGGGTCGAACAGGGCGGGGACGAGGGTGAGGGGAGCGAGGACCGCGAGTGGGCGGATCAGCCGGGTCCGGATCCCTGGCCGTAGCAGCCGTGTCAGTACCAGGCCTCCGATGGCGACGCCGACCGGGTTGGCGGCCATGATGAGGCCCTGGGCGGAGCCACCGCCATCGAGTTCGGCCGCCCAGGCGGCGGCGAGGCCCTCCGGAACGACCACGAAGGAGGCGACGCCGAAAATGACGAAGGCGATCGTGCGCATCAACGGGTGACCGAATACGAGGGTGTATCCCTGCCGGGTCTCCCGCCACAGGCTGGTGCGGCGGGCGGCCGTGAGCGTCGCAGGGCGAAGCTTGACGTGACGGCGCAGCAGGAACGCCGAAGCGGCGAAGGTGACGGCGTTCAGCAGCAGCGCGACGTGCGGGCGGTATCCGGCGACGATCCCTCCGGCGGCATACCCGACCACCTGGGCGAGGTTGAAGATGGTGCTGTTGAAAGCGATGCCGAGCGAGTAGTGGTCACCCGTCAGGATCTGCGGAAGCTGCGCGGACCGGGCGGCCTCGAACGGCGGGCCGAGCAGCCCGCCGGCGAACAGCAGCACGAGCATGATGGGAATCGGCACACCCGGGATCGCAATCAGCCCGATCAGTACCATCCTGGCCAGATCGCAGGAGATCATCACCGAGCGTGAGGGATACCGTTCGGCCATCGCCGCGAGCAACGGACCCACGGTGAGCCACGGCAGAAATCCCAGGGCGAAGGTCGCCGCCGAAGCCAGCGCCGACCCGGTGCGATCGAACACGAGCAAAGCCACAGCAGCCTTGCACAGATAGTCCCCGCACCAGGAAAGCACGCTCGCCGTGAAGACCGCGCGGTACTCCACCAGGGCGAACAAACCTCGATATGTCGCCGGCCGGTCCTCGTCAGTCGGGCAACTCATTCAATCTCCGCAGCGCATCAAAGGCGGCCGACCCCAGCGAAGCCGAGGGCCGGCCGCTGCTACTCATCCGTTAATCACGGCCACTCGGTGATCCTGCGGGTCATCGCGCACCTCCTTTCGTCCGAGGGCCGCAATCTATCACTAATGAGGATTAGTTTTAGAAGAGAGTCGCCCTGTTCCGCTCCCGATTCCTAAGACCATCGCGGTATGTCGCCGCGGTGCGCGGGCGGCGTACAGGCGACCAAAGCAGGTCAGGCCGGGTAGGTTGACGGCCATGCCGGTGACCGGGGAGACCGATCTGAGGCGGCTGCTGGCCGGGCTGGATCCGCTACTGCACGACGGGGAGTACGTGTTCGTGACACTGCCGGACCGTGAAACGCCGCCGGGGACCCGGCCCGTGTTCGTCTTCGAGGAGGACGAAGGTCGCACCCTTGTCCTGACGCGGGCCGAGGCCGAAGAGGCCGGACTGGACGGCGTCTTCCCCAGCGCCTGGATCACCCTGCGCATCCATTCGTCGCTGGAGGCCGTCGGGATGATGGCGGCCATCACCACGGCCCTGGCGGAGGCCGGCATCAGCTGCAACACCGTCGCGGCGTTCTACCACGACCACCTCTTCGTCCCGCCCGACCGCGCGCGGGACGCGGTCGGAGTGCTCCGAAGCCTGGCCGGATGAGCGCGCCCGAACCCGGATCGGCGGAGACCGCCCAGCACTGCTGCGACACCATGCGGCGACAGCTGGACTGGCACTGTCATCGGCACGCCGACCCGTACGACTGCGCGGACGCCGTCCTCGTGTACGTCGTGAAGTTCCGTGAGTACGGGCTGATCATCCACGATGGCGGCAGCTCGTACATCGGCATCGGCTACTGCCCGTGGTGCGGGACCCGGCTTCCGGAGTCGCAGCGGGACCGCTGGTTCGACGAGCTCGAACGCAAGGGCATCGACCCGTGGGAGGACGAGGTCCCGCCCGAGTACGAGGACGGCCGCTGGCTCGAGTGCTGAGGCCGAGTCGCCGGACGCCGCGGCGCTGCTACAGCGCTCCGTTCCCCTGGCTGCGCAGCTGGTCGACTGCGCGGGCCGGGTCCGCGCTGTCGCGGGAATGCGTACGCGGGTCCGTGGCAAGTGACGCGGTCTTCCCGATCCGGGCGCGGAGCACCAGGAGGCCGACGGCCGTTGCGACGACCAGCCCCACGATGACAGCGATGACCTTGCCGTACCTCCGTGCCTTCGCGATCGCCTCGAGCGATCTCATCCACCATAGATGACCATGATCGCGATTCGGTTCCCCGCGGTGCCGCCGAGGATCGTGGGTGCGGCTCGGCCTCCGCGATCCTCGGCGGTCGGGGCTTTAGGCCGGAGGGAAGTCGCGGCGCTTGAGCTTGGCCATGCGGCCGTCCGGGTGGTGCCACACGATGCCCTCCCAGGGGCAGGCGCGCAGCCACGCGGCCAGGCCCGCGTAGTCGCGGGGCACGTCGGGCAGTTCCTCGGCGCCGTGGCGCACCAGCGTGTGCCGGTCGACGTCCTCCGGGTTGCCGTTGATCCGCGGGCCGATCAGCTCGTACGTGCCGGGCTCCCAGTGGCCGGTGCCGACGGCCTCGTCGAGGTACCGGTGGTAGCCGGACTGCTCGGCGGGCTCCCAGCCGACGGCCGTGCCCGTCCGCTCGTCCCGCATGATCGCGAGGTACCCGGGCGGCTCTTTCCGGGCCGCCTTGATCTCGCGGCGCGCCCACCAGCGCTCGCCGTCGTACTGGACACAGGTGCCGTCGTACTTGCGCGTCGGCCGGCCCTCCCCGGCGAACACCCAGCCACAGTCCGGGTGCGGAGTGCGGGTCACGTACCGCCGATCCCCGTCCCAGTCACGAAGGAAGACTGTCGGCATCTTCTTCATCGCGTTCGCGGCGCGGAAACTCCGGCCTTGAGGCCGGAGAGGAAGCGCCGCTCCCTCCTTTCTTCTACGGTGCGTGAGTCTGCGATAGCCAAGCGGATTCGCGGCCGGGCGGGCCGTGACAGCGCGGGGAGCCTTCCAGCCGTTGGGCGGGGCTGTGAACCGCGAACCACTGGCCTCTCCTTCGTGAGCGGCCGGAATCTCTCGCCTTCAGGCGGGAGAGGACGTCAAGGCCCTGCTTCCTTCCGCTCGGGTCCAGAGCAGATATTGCACGAACGGAAGCGGGCCGGTCGAACGGTTATCGACGGGCTCAGCCGGTCGCGAGGCCGCCGAGGCGGGCCATGGCCCCGGTGGCCTGGGCGACGATGCCGTCGATGAGCTCCCGGCAGGACGGGAGGTCGTCGATGACGGCGACGGCCTGGCCGGAGGCCATGACGCCGAGGTCGGGGCGGCCGTCGACCATGGCGGCCTTCAGCAGCATCGGGGTGTTGGCGGCCATCAGCACCTGGGACCAGGACAGGTCCTTGCCGTGCCGCATCGCCAGGCCGTCGCGGACCATCGCCCGCCACGGCATCCCGGACACCCGCTTGAACCGGGCGGCGTTGCGCAGGGCGCGGACCAGGCCGGTGACGCGGCCGGAGTGTTCCAGGGCGTTGACCAGGTCGGTGCGCAGGACGCGGTGCGGCAGGCCGTCGACCTGCCGGGTGACGACGGTCTCGGCCATGCCGAGGTAGACCCGCTTCACGGCGTCCGGGACCGAGCTGTCGGAGGTCAGCAGGAAACGGGTGCCCATCGCCACACCGGCCGCGCCGTACGCGAGCGCGGCGGCCAGGCCCCGGCCGTCGAAGAACCCGCCCGCCGCGATGACCGGAATGTCGACGGCATCGACGACCTGGGGGAGCAGCAGGGTGGTGGCGACCGGGCCGGTGTGCCCGCCGCCCTCGCCGCCCTGGACGAGGACGGCGTCGGCGCCCCACGCGGCGACCTTCTCGGCGTGCCGGCGCGCCCCCACGGACGGGATGACCACGACGCCGGCGTCCTTCAGCCGGGCGATCAGTTCCGGTTTAGGAGCGAGCGCGAAGGACGCGACCCGTACGCCCTCCCTGACGATCAGGTCGATCCGCTCGAGGGCGTCGGTGGCGTCGGCCCGGAGGTTCACCCCGAAGGGGGCGTCGGTGCGCTCCTTCACTTCGCGGATCGCGGTGGCGAGCCCGTCCAGCGTCATCGTGGCCGAGGCGAGGATGCCCAGGCCGCCCGCGTTCGCGACCGCCGACACCAGGCGGGGGCCCGCCACCCAGCCCATGCCGGTCTGTACGACCGGGTGCCGGACACCGGTCAGCTCGGTCAGCGCCGTCCGCACGCTCCCACGCCCCTTCCGCAGGCCGTCACCGCCGGGTGCCTTCCGGGACCTCCCGGTCGCGCAGGCCGTTCGGGTCCAGGACCTCGCGGATGATCCGCAGCTGCTCGGCGTCCGGTGCCCGGGTCGTGCCGACGTACGGCGGGACGGCGAGCTCGAACCCGGTGGCCGCGGTCACCTGGTCGACGCTCACGCCGGGGTGGACCGACCTCAGCCGCATCCGGCGGTCCGGCGTCGCGAAGTCGAGGACGGCCAGGTCGGTGACGACGACGCGGATCTCGTGGGCGCCCCGGTCGTACCCGATGCCGCTGACCATGTCGACAGTCTCGACGAACACCCGGGGGGAGTGCCGGGGGATCCAGTAGCTGGTCGTGTCGCAGCGGGTGTTGCCCGGCGCGCCGCGCACCCCGAGCAACTGCGCCTTCGGGCGCTCCCAGTCGCCGATGCAGGAGATGTTGGTGTTGCCGAACCGGTCGATCTGGCTCGCGCCCAGCATGACGTGGCGGCGCCCGTTCAGCACCAGCCACAGGTGCTCGCGGAACGGCAGCCAGCCCTCGATCTCCTGCGGCGTCTCGCCGAGCGCGGGGACGTCGCCGGTCAGCAGGCACACGCCGTCATGGGTGAGCAGGCCGGACTCGAACGTCAGCCGTGCCAGCCGGGCGCCCAGGACCGTGATGGCGCCCCCGATGCCCGCCGCGAGGATCTCACCGTCGCCGCGGAACGCCTCCGCGCACGCCGTCACGCACACCTCCGCCCTGGTCGCGCTCATCGGGCGCGCACCTCCGTCCTCGTCGCCACCATCGCGAGCCTTCCGCGCACACCTTCGCCGCCGCCCGTAAGCGGCTCCCCGCGCACGCCTCCACGGACACCTTCTCCGCGTACGGCCGTCACGTCCGCTCTCGTCGGCTCCGTCACCGGCCCTCCTCCTCGCGCCAGGCACGGACGGCGGCCTGGTAGGCGGCCTCGTCGCCGGCCAGGAACCGTTCGCGGAACGCCGTCCAGGCGGCCGGGTCGCCGGCCGCCTGGACGTACGCCTTCTGGAACGCCTCGTCGCGTCCGTGGTCGGGTTCGCATGTGGTGAAGTGCGCGCCGTTCGGGGTCTCGACGACGCCGGTCACGTGGGACCGGCTGACCAGCAGGCTCTGCACCGGGCCCTCCTTGAGCAGGTCGGCGGTCTCGACGAGGCGTTCGCAGGAGACGTACGTCCGGGTCGCCGCCTTGGCGTACAGGTCGTCGAAGTACGGGTCGGGGCCGAGGTACTGCCCGTTGCCGCGGCGGTCGGCGCGATTCAGGTGGACCAGGGCGACGTCCATGGCCGGCGCGGGCACCGCGACCAGCTCCTCGCCGTCCTCATACGGGGAGCGGACCGTCTTGAGCTCCGGGTTCACTCGCATGACGTCGGACCCGAGCCCGGCGCGGGTGGGCAGGAACGGCAGCTGGTGCGCGGCGGCGTACAGGCCGAACATGAACATGCCCTCGTCGTACTCGGTGAACGCGATGGCGCCGCGCTGGCGGGCCTGCCGGAAGTGCGGTTCGAGGGGGATCGAGTCGAGGGTCGCGAACGGGGCGATGACGCGGCGGACCTTGCCGTACGCGCAGAGCAGGCCGACGTCGGGGCCGGCGTACGAGACGACGGTCAGGTCGGTGAGGTCCGACCGGCAGATCGCGCGGACCAGCGCCATCGGCTTGCGCCGCGACCCCCATCCGCCGATGCCGACGGTCATGCCCGGTTCGAGGGCGCCGACGACCTCCTCGATCGTCATCTCCTTCACTGCCGCCGTCCCTTCTCGTCCGAGGCCGAGACGAAGGCGGCGCGGTGCCGATCACCGGCGCCCGCCAGGTTGAGCTCGAAGGTGAAGCCCTGCTCGAACCGGTAGCTGCGCTTCGGATCCACCGGGTCGATGCCGTTGAGCGACTCCTTGGCCCGGCGGATGACGTACGGGTCCTTGGCGGCGATGTCGCCGGCGACCTCCAGGGCCCTCTCGCGCAGTCCGGTCACGGGCACGACCTCGAGCACCGACCCGTGCCGGTGCAGTTCGTCGGCCGTGACGGTGCGGCACGTGTAGACCATCGCCCGCACGAGGTGCTGCGGCACCAGCCGGGCCA
Source organism: Actinoallomurus sp. NPDC050550 (assembly GCF_040655075.1). Lineage (NCBI taxonomy): Bacteria > Bacillati > Actinomycetota > Actinomycetes > Streptosporangiales > Thermomonosporaceae > Actinoallomurus > Actinoallomurus sp. NPDC050550. The sequence continues at coordinate 240,300 of NZ_JBFAJC010000001.1, forward strand.
GGTGGGTGGCCGCCCCGAGCGCGCCGCGGTCGACCTCGGGGAGGCCGAAGTAGGCGTCCTCGGAGGCCATGACGATGTCGGCGTTGCCGGCCAGGCCGATGCCGCCGCCGAGGCAGAAACCGTGCACGGCCGCGATGACGGGCACCGCGCACTCGTACACGGCGGCGAACGCCGCGTAGCAGCCGCGGTTGGCGCCGAGCAGCGCGGTGTGTCCCTCGGTGGCCTGCATCTCCTTGATGTCGACGCCCGCGTTGAACCCTCGTCCTTCGGCGCGGAGCACGACGGCGCGGACGTCCGGGTCGCGGCCGGCGGCCAGGACCGCGTCGGCGAGGTCGTGCCAGCCCTGGACGGTCAGCGCGTTGACGGGCGGAACGTCCATGACGATCTCGACGACGCCCGGGTCGTGAACCGTGGTGGAGATGCCCATGCGCTACCTTTCCACCAAACATTTGTTAGAAGTAACGTAGCAGAGCGAGGAAGGGGGTGCGATGCCGCACACACTCGATCTCAGCGGCAAGGTCGCCGTCGTCACCGGGGGAGTGCGCGGGGTCGGCCTGGGCATCAGCCGGGCGTTCCTCGACGCGGGCGCCGAGGTCGTCGCCGTCGCGCGCCGCAGGCCGGACGAGCTGCCGCCGGGCCTGGGCTTCGCCTCCCTCGACGTGCGCGACGCCGCCGCCGTCCGGGACTTCGCCGAGGGCCTCGACCGGCTCGACGTCGTCGTCAACAACGCGGGCGGCACGCCCTACCTGCCCGCCGCCGACGGCGACCTCCGCACGCACGCCAAGATCATCGAGCTGAACCTGATCGCGCCGCTGCTCGTCGCCCGCGCGGCCAACGCCGTCATGCAGCGCGGCGACGGCGGATCGATCATCATGATCGGCAGCGTCAGCGGCGCGCGCCCGTCGCCCGGCACGGCGGCGTACGGCGCGGCGAAGGCGGGCCTGGACAACCTCACTCGCAGCCTGGCCGTCGAGTGGGCGCCGAAGGTGCGCGTCAACGCGGTGACCCTCGGGATGGTCCGCACCGAGAGATCCGACCTGCACTACGGCGACGAGGCGGGGATCGCCGCCGTCGAGCGGACCGTGCCCCTCGGCCGGCTGGCCGACCCGTACGACGCCGGGGCGGCGTGCGTCTTCCTCGCCTCGGACCTGGCGGGCTACGTGAGCGGCGCCGGCCTGCTGGTGCACGGCGGTGGAGAGCGCCCCGCCTTCCTCGACGCGGCCAACGCGAACCGGGAGAACAGATGATCTGTAAGGGCGCCCCGCCGTCGTCGACTCGGCCAACGTGAACCGGGAGAACAGATGATCTGTAAGGACCGTGTCGTCATCGTCACCGGCGCCGGACGCGGGCTCGGCCGCGCCCACACCCTGGAGTTCGCCCGGCAGGGGGCCGCGGTGGTGGTGAACGACATCGGGGTCGGCCTCGACGGGTCGGGCGGCTCCTCGGGCCCGGCGGACGAGGTCGTCGCCGAGATCCGGGCGCTGGGCGGGGAGGCGGTCGCCGCGCCGTACGACATCGCGACGTCAAGCGGCGCGGAGGCGCTCGTGCGGACCGCCCTCGACGCGTTCGGCCGGCTGGACACGATCGTCTGCAACGCCGGGTTCCTGCGCGACCGCATGCTCGTCAACCTGTCGGAGGAGGAGTGGGACGCCGTCGCGCGGGTGCACCTCAAAGGGCACTTCCTGCCGCTGAAGCACGCGGGCCTGCACTGGCGGGCGGAGGCCAAGGCGGGCCGTCCGGTGACCGGCCGGGTCGTCACGACCTCCTCGGGCGCCGGGCTGCTCGGCAGCGTCGGTCAGGGCAACTACGCGGCGGCGAAGGCGGGCATCGTCGGGCTGACGCTGGTGGCCGCGGCCGAGTTGGGACGCTATGGCGTACTGGTCAACGCGATCGCGCCCGCGGCCCGTACGCGCATGACCGAGCAGGTGTTCGCCGCGACGATGGCCGCTCCGGGGGACGGCGGCTTCGACGCGATGGCCCCGGAGAACGTCTCGCCGCTCGTCGTCTGGCTCGGGTCGGCGGGCTGCGACGTCACCGGCCGGGTGTTCGAGGTCGAGGGCGGTCGCGTCTGCGTGATGGAGGGCTTCCGGCACGGCCCCGCCGCCGACAAGGGGGCGCGCTGGGATCCCGCCGAGCTCGGGCCCGTCGTCCACGGCCTGCTGGCCGGTGCCGCGCCGCCGGAACCCGTGTACGGTGCCTGATTTGCCGGACTTCTCGCGAGAGTGAGGGCTTTTTCACAGCCTGTACGTCACCGGAGCGAAACACGACTGTCCTATAGTTAGTTAGCGCTAAGCAACATTTGTGCTGACGAAGCAATAGGAGCGCACTCCCGATGACAACGGGCGCCCACGCGACGGGCCGGGCAGAGCACCGCGCCCTCGGGTCCGGGTACAAGTGGATCGCGCTGTCGAACACCACGCTCGGCGTGCTGATGGTCATGATCAATCAGTCGATCGTGCTCATCGCGCTGCCGAACATCTTCGACGGCATCGGCCTCAACCCCCTCGACCCCGGAAACACCAGCTACCTGCTGTGGATGATGATGGGGTTCATGGTCGTCACCGCGGTGCTGGTGGTGTCCTTCGGCCGGCTCGGCGACATGTACGGCCGGGTCCGCATGTACAACCTCGGCTTCGCGGTCTTCACCGTCTGCTCGATCCTGCTGTCGGTCAGCTGGATGCACGGGTCCGCCGCGGCGCTGTGGCTCATCGGCTGGCGGATCGTCCAGGGCATCGGCGGCGCACTGCTGTTCGCCAACTCCACCGCCATCATCACCGACGCCTTCCCGGCCACCCGGCGCGGCATGGCCCTCGGCATCAACGCGATCGCGGCCATCGCCGGATCGTTCATCGGACTCGTCCTCGGCGGCGTCCTTGGGCCGGTGAACTGGCACTACATCTTCCTGGTGTCGGTGCCGTTCGGCGTCTTCGGGACCTTCTGGGCCTTCATCAAGCTGCACGACGCGGGGGTGCGCAAGAAGGCCCGGATCGACTGGTGGGGCAACCTGACTTTTGCGATCGGCCTGATTTCTGTTCTCGTTGGCATCACATACGGGATCCAGCCGTACAAAGATCACACCATGGGATGGACCAACCCGTGGGTTCTCACCGCACTGATCGGCGGCGCGCTCGTGCTGTGCGTCTTCGTCTTCATCGAGACGAAGATCTCCGAGCCGCTGTTCAACCTGTCGCTGTTCCGGAACCGCACGTTCATGGCGGGCAACCTGGCGAGCCTGCTCACCGCGCTCGGCCGCGGCGGCCTGCAGTTCATGCTGATCATCTGGCTGCAGGGCATCTGGCTGCCCCAGCACGGCTACAGCTTCGAGGACACGCCGCTGTGGGCGGGCATCTACATGATCCCGCTGACCGTCGGCTTCCTGGTGTCGGCGCCGCTGTCCGGCCTGCTGTCGGACCGGGTCGGCGTCCGGGCGTTCACCGCGGGCGGCGCCCTCGTCACCGGGGTGAGCTTCCTGCTGCTGCTCACCATCCCGGTGAACTTCTCGTACTGGGTGTTCGCCGTCCTGCTGGTGGTCAACGGCATCGGCTCCGGCATGTTCGCCTCCCCGAACCGTGCCGAAATCATGAACGCCGTCCCGGCCGACCAGCGGGGCGTCGGGGCGGGCATGATCGCGACCTTCCAGAACGCCGCGTCCGTGCTGTCCATCGGCATCTTCTTCAGCCTCATGGTCGCCGGGCTGTCCCACAGCCTGCCGTCCGCGCTGCAGAGCGGCCTGACCGCGCAGGGCGTTCCGGACCAGTCGGCCCAGGCCATCTCGCACCTGCCGCCGATCGCGGTGCTGTTCGCGGCGTTCCTCGGCTACAACCCGATGCGGCAGTTGCTCGGCCCCGAGCTGAACCGGCTGCCCGCCGACCACGCGTCCTACCTCACGGGCCGCAGCTTCTTCCCGCACCTGATCACCCAGCCGTTCCATGACGGCCTGACGATCGCCTTCTGGTTCGCGATCGCGGCCTGTGTCGTCGCGGCGATCGCGTCCCTGCTGACCCAGGGGAGGAGGCGCGCCCGGAAGGCGGCCGAGCACGAGTCGCTCGGCTCGGAGCTGGCCGGCGTGACCGGAGAGGCCGGCGTGGCGCTCAGCGAGCCCACGGTCCCGCAGATGGTCCGGACGGCGCACGCGCGGCCCGCCGCCGAGCGGGCCGTGTTGAACGGCCGGACCGGGCCGGTCATCGCGGGATTCGTCCACGACGGGGCCGGCGCACCCGTCGAGGGTGCCGCCGTCACGGTCACCGGCCCCGACGGGCACCAGCTGGGCCGGGCCGCCACCGGGCCGGACGGCCGGTACGCCATCGCGGTCACCGCCGGCGACCACCTCGTCATCGTCACCGCGACCGGCCGCATCCCGCAGGCCGCGACCGTCCTGGTGGCCGAGGCCTCGGTCGTCCGGGACTTCCCGCTCGTCCCCGACACGGTCCCCCCGTCCGGGGAGATGGCCGGCGTCGTGCGATCCCCGCACGGCTTCCCCATCAGCGGGATCACCACCACCGTCACCGACGAGAACGGCGAGGTGGTGGCGACCACGGTCACCGACGAGAACGGGGCATACCGGATCACCGGCCTGGTCGACGGGAACTACACGCTGGTCGCGGCCGGCCACCGGCCGGTGACGCACACGGTCGAGGTCGCGCCGGGCGCCCCGATCACCGTGCGTGTGACGTTGGGCGACTGACCATGGACGCCGGTGAGACGGAACGAGCGGAGGGGGACGACGTCGTGGACGACTCCGCCGCGATGGCGGGGCGGCTTCGCCTCGCCCTCGTCGACCTCAACCGCGGGCTGCGCAAGGACTGGCCGGCCCAGCTCACCCCGAGCCGCCTGTCCGCGCTCACCACCATCGCCACGAGCGGCCCGCTCCCCGTGGGGGAGCTCGCCCGGCGGATGGCGGTCAGCACGCCCACCGTCTCGCACATCGTCGACGCGCTGGTGAAGCTCCAGCTGATCACCCGCCGGCCCGATCCGCGGGATCGCCGGGTGTGCCGGCTGATCGTCAGCGACGCCGGCGACGAACTGCTCGACGAACTCGGCCGGCGCACCACGGGGTTCCTCGCCGATCGGATCCGGCGGCTGCCGGCCGACCAGCGGGTGAACCTCGCCGCGGCCCTGCCCGCCCTGGAGACCTTGGCCGCCGCACCGGACCGGCCGCGCAGCGAAGGAATGGTCGGTCACACCCGGCACCCCTGGGTGCCGGCACCCCACGACCGGTCCGAGCGACCCACGAAAGAAGACAGGGATGACTGAGAACACGGCGCTCAGCGAGACGCTCACCGTCTTCGGCACGGTACGGCGGACGGAGGGACCACCGGTCGCCGACGCGGTGGTCACCCTCGCCGACATGGCCGGTCGCAAGATCGGTTCCGCGTACACCGGGATGGACGGGGAGTACCGCCTCAACGTCACCAAGGGCGGCACCTACCTGATCATCGCCTCGGCGCCCGGTCACGAGCCGATCGCCTCGCTGGTCGCGGTCGGGGAGGGCACCGTCCGCCACGACATGACGATCGCCGGCGTCGGCGGGCTCATCGGCATCGTCCGGATCTCCGGCACCCGCGAGGCGGTCGCCGACGCCACGATCACCGTCACCGATGTCCAGGGAGACGTGGTCGGAACGGCGCGCAGCACCGACGGCGGCGGCTTCTCCTTCATCAGCCTCCCCGAAGGCAGCTACACCCTCGTCGCCTCGGCCCCCGGGCAGCGGCCGGTGGCCGCCGCCGTGACGGTCCGGCAGGGCACACAGACCCGGCGGGACCTCGAACTGCTGGCGCGGGGCACACTGAACGGCGAGGTGTGGCTGCACGACCGGCCGTACGACGGGGCGCGCCTCACCCTGATGGACGAGGCCGGGAGCATCGTGGGAACGGCTGTGAGCGGCATGAACGGTGAGTTCTCCTTCGGTGACCTCGACCCGGGGACGTACACGCTCGTCGCCGCGGGCCACGGCCCCGCCGCCGTCCCCGTCCAGATTACCGGCGGCCGGTCCGTCGAGTCCGACGTCACGCTGACCGCCTGAAAGGGGCTGCTCCGTGAATCCCGCGAACGTCGCCGTCACGGCCCGGATCGTCGCCCCCGGAGGCTGGCCGGTCGAGCACGCGATACTCACCCTGACCGACGCCACCGGCCGGCAGGCGGCCCGCACCGCGGTCGACACGACCGGCCGCGCCGTCATCGAGGGCGTCGCGCCGGGCGCCTACACGCTGATCGTCTCGGCCGCGGGCCACCAGCCGGAGGCCCGTACCGCGGTCGTCGGCCCGAACGGCCTGGACGTCGGCGACATCGAGCTCACCGGGGCGGGCGGGCGCCGGCTCCCCGACCCGGGCGTCTGGGACATCGACCCCGTGCACTCGTCCGTTCAGGTGCGCGCCCGCCACCTCGGCCTGGCCAGCGTCCGCGGGCGGATCGCCGACTTCAGCGGTCACGCGGTCGTCACCGATCCCGTGGAGAACTCCACCGTGGAGGTCACCCTGCGGGCCGCCAGCGTCGACACCGGCAACGCCGACCGTGACACGCACCTGCGCAGCAAGGACTTCCTGCACGCCGAGGCGTTCCCCGACATCGTCTTCCGGAGCAAGGGGTTGCGGCAGCTGGCCGACGACCGGTGGGCGATGGACGGCGAGCTGACCATCCGCGGCGTCACCCGCCCGATCACGCTGGACACCACGTACCTCGGCATGGGGCCGGACCAGTGGGGCGGCGTGCGCTGCGGCTTCCACGCGGTGACGGAGCTCAACCGCGACGAGTTCGCCGTCGACTGGAACCAGGCGGTACGGGTCGGGATCGCCGCGGTCGGCGGCACCCTGCAGGTCGAGCTCGACATCGAGATCGTCCAACGCTGAGCGGACGACCGTCCGCCGGAGGCCTGTGCCACGGTCGAGTGCCGAGCGGGCGACCGGCCGCCGACCGCTTGTACTACAGGGCGTAGTACTGTCTTCGTCCGAAGGCAGAACGAGAAAGGCTGACGCGTGGTCCACGCCCTGGCGGTGTCACTGATCATCGGCGCGCTCGTGCTCGCCGGTCTCGCGTTCGTGACCGCCGCCCTGAACCGCCGGGTCGGCGTGCTGCTGCTCGGCGCGGCCGCCGTGGGAGAGGCCGGCCTGCTCGTCCAGGTGATCTGGGCGATCGTTTGGCTCGCCGGCGGCGCGCGGCCGACCGGGGGAATGGCGGTCTTCCTCGGCTACCTCGCCGGATCGCTGGTGATCCTGCCCATCGCCGCCCTCTGGGGGCTGGGGGAGCGCAGCCGCTGGGGTCCGGTCGTGGTGGCCGCCGGCTTTCTGGTGACCGCCGTCCTGATCGTCCGCATGCAGCAGGTGTGGCATGGCTGAGCGTGAGGACGGCCGCCCCGTGGCAGACGCCGAGCGGCCCGCGCGTCGGTCCGGGCCGGGACGAGTACTGATCGCCGTGTACGGCGTGTTCGCCCTCGCCGCCACGTCGCGGGCCGGCGTGCAGATCGCCACGCGGTTCCACGAGGCGCCGGTCGCCTACCTCCTGTCGGCGTTCGCCGCCGTCGTGTACATCCTGGCCACCGTGACGATCGCCCGCTCGGGCCGTACGTCGCATCGCGTCGCCGTCGCCTCCTGCACGATCGAGCTGATCGGCGTGCTCGCCGTCGGCACCTACAGCCTCACCGACCGCGCCGCCTTCCCCGACGCGACCGTGTGGTCCGGCTACGGCAGCGGGTACGGCTTCGTGCCGCTCGTGCTCCCGGTGCTCGGGCTGCTGTGGCTGCGCCGCACCGCACCGCGCTGAGCGGCGGGCGACCGTCGCCGGTCTGGTGAACGCGACTCGAACGCGCAGGCGCCGGCGGCGTTCTCGAGTCAGTCGTCGCTGGGGAGCCTGGCCTCGCCCGCCGGCCGGCGAACCGCGGTCTCGACGAGCTTGCCGACCTGCCCTGCGGGAACGACGACTCCGGGAGTCCGGAGAGTCCAGCGAAGGAATGCCTCGACGCTCATGGCGGGGATCTCGCCGAGATAGGGCCTGATGTACACCGGTGTGTCCGGTTCACTGCGCCAGCTGTCGGCGAGCGTGCCGATGTCCACCGCGTCATGACCGAGGACGTCCAGCAGGCGGGTGGCCTCCGTCTTGGCCGCCGCGTCGTCGCCGGCGATGGGCAGGGCACTGCGGTCCGGCGCGCCCGTGGGCCGGGCGAGAGTGAACAACTGGTGCGGGGTGATGTTGTTGAACGCCTTGACCACCTGGGAGGCCGCGAGGTGACGCTGCATCAGGGCGCTGGAGGTCAGTTCGCCCGCATCCAGTTCGGTCAGGTGGCCGTCCCGCTCGGGGTAGTAGTTCGCCGTGTCCAGCACGGTCTTGCCGGCCAGGGCTTCGGCGGGGAGGTGTTCGTAGGCCTTCAGCGGGATGGCGGCCACCACCAGGTCCGCGGCGAGTGCCGCTTCTGCCGGTGTGGCCGCTCGGGCACGCCCGCCCAGCTCGGCGACGAGGTCGGCGAGTGTCTCAGGTCCTCGCGAATTACTGAGGACGACCTCAAGGCCGGCCGCGACGGCCAGACGGGCGACGGCAGAACCGATCATTCCGCTGCCGATGAGTCCGAGCGTTCGGGACACGTTTTCTCCGTTCGTTGGATGGATGCCGCGATGAGAGCCGCCCGCGCCGGTCGCGCGCGAGTGGCTCGCCTGACAGCGTGGAACCGCCGCGACCGCACGACCAGGCCCGTGTTCTGCGTACTCACGGCGTGATCACGCGCGGCGAACGCAGACGTAGGGTTGTCACGTGGACGACCGGACCGAGCTGAGCGGGTTCCTCAAGTCACGCCGTGCCCGGCTGCGCCCGGAGGATGTCGGGCTGCGCGACTACGGCGGAGCGCGCCGGGTCGAAGGCCTGAGGCGTGAGGAACTGGCCCGGCTGGCGGGTGTGAGCGTCGCCCACTACACGCGTCTGGAACAGGGCAAGGGCGACAGCGTCTCGGACGAGGTCCTGGACGCCGTCGGCGCGGCACTGCGCCTGGACGCCGACGAACTCGCCTACCTGCACCGGATCGCACGGCGCCCGATGCCATGCACGGGGGCCACAGTCTCGGAGGTGTCCGCAGGCTTTCGCCACCTGCTGGAGTCGTTCGTGATGACGCCGGCACTCGTGGTCGGCCGGCACACCCAGATCGTCGGCTGGAATCGGCTCGCCGTGGCGGTGTTCGGCGACTTCCCCGCGCTGCCGCAGAACCGCCGCACGTTCTCGCACCTGCTGTTCACCGAGCCCTACCTGCGCGAGCTGCACCGCACCGGTTGGGAGCGGGCGGCGCGCGAGCACGTGGGTCATCTGCGCGTTCTGCTCGGGCGGTATCGCGGGGACTCCGGACTCGCGGCGCACATCGACCACATGCGCGACCTGAGCGCGGACTTCGCGCGGATGTGGGCTGAGCACCCGGTCGCGCGGGTCCGGTCCCGGACGTACGTGCTGCACCACCCGGTCGTGGGCGAGCTGACCATGCACGGTGAGCTCATTGCGCTGCCCGACGAGCCATCGTGCAGCGGGCTGGACCTGTTCGCCGCCGAGCCGGGCTCGGCGTCCGAGCAGGCCCTGCGGGAGCTCGGGAGCCGGTGAGCCGACGCCACCAGCGGGAGAGCGGCCGGGGTGCCCACCAGGCGCGCGCGCCGGGCAGGCGCATCGTGGCGGGGACGAGCAGCCCGCGTACGACGGTCGCGTCGACGACGACCGCGATGACCAGGCCCACGCCGACGTCAGAACGCGAGGGCGGCGGCCACCACCCACCGGCGCCGTACGGCCGCGAACCTGCCCAGTGCCGCGAACACGGTCACCTCCACCCGCGGGCCCGCACGCGCAGCGCGAAGACGGCGCAGACGGCGGCGAACGGGAGCTCCAGCGTGAGGCCCATCACGATGGAGGTCGGCCGGTAGCCGGGCCGGGCCGTCATCACGTCGAACCAGACGTCGGCGAGCATCAGCGCGGCCAGACCGGCGGCGGTCAGGGCGGCCCGCCCGTCCCGCCGCCGGGCCAGCCACCCGGTCAGCGCCATGCCGGCGGTGAGCAACAGGTCGAAACCGATCCAGAGGGGACGGACGTCGGCGGAGGCGTAGAAGCCGAGCAGCACGGTCCAAACCCCGACGGCGAGGGCCCCGCCGAGGAAGACGAACGCCGCGGCGGCGCCGTCCCGATGGGCGATGTGTGTCGTCATGCCGCCAACCTTTCGCCGCGGCACGGCCGCCCGCCTCGGCCGGGCGGCCCGACCCGGCGGCCGGTCGGAGGAGGCCTCCTCCTCCCGGAGGAGGAACGGGCCGGGCCCGGCCAGGCCGTACGCTCGGCGGCGTGGAGATCCTCCGGTTCCGCCGCCTGCTCGGGCGAGGACGCGGTCAGATCCGGACTGTCCTGCTCAGTCGCGGGTTCGGCCCGATGCGGGCCGTGCTGCTCGGGCGCGGGTTCGGCCCGATGCGGGCCGTGCTGCTCGCCTGTGCGCTCGGCTACCTTCTCCTGCACCGGTCCGGCACTCCCGCCACCCGGATCGACTGGGCGTTCGCGCTGTGCTCTCTTGTCTTGGGGGCCACCGGTGGGCGGTTCCCGCTCGCCGTGGCGCTCGGCCAGCCGGTCCTGCTCGCCCTCGCCGAGGCGTTCGGCGACGCGCCGCCGATCGGTATCAAGATCATGGCGAGTGTCGCGCTGTTCGAGGTCGCGCTCCGCCGGTGGGGCGTTCCGGCGGTGCTCCCGGCGATGGCGCTCACCGGGGTCTATGCCGCGATGGGCCTGCCGGGCGACGTCCCCGCCCTGCTGTACAAGGTGGCCGCCGTCGTGGGCGGCCCCGTCCTGCTGGCGGCGTACGTCCGCTCCCTGGAGGAGGTCGCGCGCAGCGCCCAGGCGCGGGCGGCCGAGGCCGAACGGGCCGCCCGCATGAGCGAGCGGACCGCCATCGCCCGCGAGCTGCACGACATGGTCGCCCACCACATGGCCTCGATGGCACTCCGCGTCGGCGTCGCCCGCCACGTCATCCCGCGTACCGACCCAAGGGTGACGGAGGTCCTGGACGACGTGCACGCCAGCGCGTCCAGCGCCCTCGCCGACCTGCGCCGCCTGCTCACCGCGCTGCGCGACCCGGACGACCCGGGCCGCCTGCTCACCGAGCCGACGGACCTGCCGGTCGCCCTGGACGGGCTCGTGGAGAGGGCACGGCAGGCCGGCCTGAGCGTCGACTCCTCGATCGCCCCCGAACTCGCCGAGCTCGACGCCGTACGCGGCCTGACGCTGCTGCGCCTCGTCCAGGAAGGGCTCACGAACGTCGTCAAGCACGCCGGGAGCCAGGCGTCCGTACGGCTCGCCGCGGCGATGACGGGGGACGGCGCGGTCAGCCTGGAGATCAGCAACGACGCGGCCGGCGGATCCCCGGCCATCGGCGGCACCGGGCACGGCCTGCTCGGCATGCGCGAACGCGTGGACCTGGTCGGCGGTAGCCTCCAGGTCGGCCCCACCACCGACGGTTGGCGCTTGTCCGCCCTGCTGCCTCAGGGGCGGTCATGAGGACGGGCGAGGACGGCGTGCTCTGGGGCGCTGATCCTCGAGGGCCGGCGTCTCATGCGCAGGGGAGAGGTGGCGTGATGGGCGGCGGGCCTCTCGTCGAGCCGGTGGGAGTCGTGGCGTGATCCGGGTGCTGATCGTGGACGACCAGCATCTGGTACGCGCGGGCCTGCGGATGCTGTGCGAGTCGACCGAGGACATCGAGGTGGCGGGCGAGGCCACCGGCGGGGCCGAGGCCGTACGCCTCGCGGCGAGTCTCGCGCCGGACGTGGTCATCATGGACCTGCGCATGCCGGGCATCGACGGCATCGCCGCGACGACGCGGATCCTCGGTGAGCGGCCCGCGACGCGCGTCGTCGTCCTGACGACGTTCGACGACGACGATCATCTCTATCCGGCGCTCGCGGCGGGAGCGTGCGGTTTCCTCGCCAAGGACGTCGCGCCCGAGACGCTCGTCGACGCGATCCGGCGCGCCGCGGACGGGGACAGTCCGTTCAGCACGCCGGTGCTGCGGCGGCTCGTCGCCCAGGCGGTCGGCGCTCGCCAGGAGGAGCCCGCCGTTCCCGATCTGGACCTGACCGGCCGTGAGCGCACCGTCCTCACCCTCGTCGCGGACGGGCTGTCCAACGCGGAGATCGCCGGACGGCTGCACATCGGCGTCACGACGGTCAAGACGCACGTGGCCGGCCTCATGACCAAGACCGGCTGCGCGAACCGCGTGCGCCTGGCGGTCTTCGCCGCCCGCAACGGCCTGACCTGACCGGGCTACAGGCCGTGGGTGCGGCGGAGGCGCCGGGTGCTGATGACGCCCACCGGCACAGGGGCCCAGAAGGTCATGGCCCGGAACAGCAGCACGCCCTCGGCCGCCTGGCCGGTCGGGATGTGCGCGGCCGCCAGCGCGGCGATCAGCGCCGCCTCGGTCGACCCGACGCCGGCCGGTGTCGGGATCGCGGCGCCGGCCGTGGCGCCGATCAGGTAGACGGCGAGGAACACGCCGAAGTCCCGGCCGTCCGTTCCGGGGATGGCGAGCAGGCTGGCCGCGAACGCGACCGCGAGCGCGGCGTGCGCGCCGGTCGATGCGACGATCGTCGCCAGCAGGCAGCGGGGCCGGTGGAGGAGGTGCCGCAGCGACCGGCCGACATCGGTGATCGCGGCGCGCGTCCAGGCCCGGCCCCGTGGCCAGCAGAGCACGATCAGGGCCGCCAGGAGCACCACGCCCCCGACCGAGACCAGGACCGGCACGATCAGCCCGGCGTGCCGGGCGACGATCCGGTCGAGGCGGATGGTCGGTGCCGCCGGGTCGCCGAGACCGTTCCACACGCCGACGGCCACGGCGACGAGACCGAGCTTCGTCACGCCGCGTACCAGGCTGGCCGCGGCCATCGCCGCCGTCGCCTCGCACATCGGCAGGCCGCGCCGGGTGAGGTACCGGCAGTTGACGGCCGCCGAGCCGAGCCCGCTCGGGGCGAGCCGGTTCGCCGCCGCACCCGCGAACTGCGCCGCCGTGACCTCCCACAGCCCGAGCCGCCGGCCGGAGACGCCGTCGGCGGCGGCGCGTACGCCGAGTGCCGACGCGAGATAGTGCAGCGTGGTCAGCGCGGCGATCGCCGGCACGAACCCCCATTGGATCCGGCTCGCGCCGGAGGACACCGCCCCTGCCCAGCCGCCCACGTCGACGTCGTCGACCACGTCGATGTCGGCCAGGCGGGCGCCGACGGCCACCCCGCAGAGCGTGGCGGCGAGGAATCCGGCGACCACCCAGTTGCGCGCCGGGAACCGGGCCACGGCCGACCCGTCGATCCGCTCCACGTCCACGAGAGGCTGCCGCTCGACGAGAGGCTCGGGCGCCCGCTGGCGAGTGAGGATGCGTCGGCTCATGGCCTCAACCTTCCCCGCCGGATGGAGCAATGGTGAAACACGGGATGAGGGGCGGCTGACGTGATGGGTTCCTCCAGGTCCGTCGGCGGGCGGTGCCGTCACCGACCATGGGGTCGCCGTGGGCGTCTCACTACCTGAATAGTACAACGAGCATGCTGCGGGTGATCATGCGTCGCGTGGAGCCCGGTGCCTGAGGGGCTCACGGGCAGAGACTATCCCCGCGGGGCGTACGCGGTGCCCGGTGGGACGTAGACGCGCCAATGGTCCCCGGCCGGGGTGGTGAGGACGTATCGGCGCCAGCCGCGCGTGTACCGTGGGCGGGCCCCGGTGAGTTCGAGGTCCGCGAACCGCGTCGTCCGGGCCTCGCGCAGGAGGCCAGCGGTCGTGGTGGAGGCGTTGTTCCCGCTGACCTCCACGGATCGGCAGCCCGCGTAGAAGGCCAGCGGCTGCGCCTGTTCCCCCGACAGCGTGCACGGCCGGTGGAGGCCGAGGTCGCGCAGGCTCGCCGCGAGCGAGGAGTAGTCCCGGCGCGACCCGGCCTCGAACCCGCTCACGCGCCCGAGTACGACCTGCTGGCCGGCGGCGAGGAGGACCAGCCCGGTCGCGACGGCGCCGGCGACCGCCCCGCGCCACCGTCCCCTGGTCAGGACCACCAGGCCGACGGCGAGTTCGGCGACCGGCAGGGCCAGCAGCGCGTAGGCGGGGATGAGGAAGCGCGGCGCGGCGTACCCGACGAACAGCAGGTACACGGCCGCCAGCACGGCTCCGCAGGCAGCGGCCGGCGCGAGCAGGCGCAGCCGGCCGTGCCGGGCGGCCAGGACCAGCCCCGCCACGACGAGCGGAGGGATCGCCGGCCACCACAGCGCGAGCGTCGGGACATGGGAGATCGTGGTGCCGCACGGCCGGCACAGGACGAACTCGTTCAGGGTCCGCAGATTCATCAGGACGCCGTCGGGATGCCAGCCCAGGCCGCCCTCCACCCTGCTGGAGTCGCGCAGCCGCCGAAGCGGATCGCCGAACCGGACGTAGGCCTCCACCATCCACGGCAGGAGGCCCCCGGCCATGCCCAGGGCGATGCCGGCCAGGAGACCGATCCGGTGCCGGCCCATGACGACGGCCGCCGCCGCGAGCGGGAGCACGAGCCACACCGCGTCACCCGGCCGCAGCAGTGCGGTGCACGCCACGGCGGCGGCGAGCCACGCGCACGCCCGCCGGGGCGCGACGTTCCCGGGATCCGGCACGCCGCCGCCGACCGCTGCGATCTCCCCGCGCGGCGCGGCCACGTGCGTGAACCAGCCGGCCGCCGCGACCGCCCCGTACGCCACGTACAGGTTCGGCATGACCTCGTTGCCGTAGAACCGCACCATCCACAGGCTCGTCAGGAGCAGCGCGGCGATCCCGACCGTGACCGGGCGCAGGAGCCGGGTCCACGGCCAGTACGCGACGACCAGACCGACGGACGACAGCACGGTCATGTACCACCGCAGGGCGGTGAGCGACGACGTCACCGCCACGACCGGAGCGGCCAGCAGCGTGATCCCCCGGGCCCGAGGCGCGCTGAAGTACGCTGCGGGCACGTGCGGGCTGACCTGGCTGACGTAGACGGTCTCGTCCCAGCCGAGCCGCATGTGCGCGGCCGCACCGGCGAGTTGGGCGATACCGTACGCGACGGCGACGATCATCAGCGGAGCGGCGGGACGCACGGCGGGCATCGGCGCCCGCCAAGACCTGATCACGCAGGTCAGGGTAGACACCGAGGCTGTGGGAATCCTCTGAACCGCGCCGGGAGACCACGACATGTGGGTGGCCGGATCCTCCGGGAGGGGGAAAGGTGAGCGTGGCGCTAACCATGCGTTGAACCGTTGCTGACCCAGGGGTTCCTACGCTGGCGGCCAGCGATTTCGCATACTGAGGGGATCCGTGCACCCGCGGAAAAACATACACATGCTCGATGCTCAACTGGTCGGCGGTCACTGGTCGCATGTGGCGCTGGCCGGCTGGGTGACGTTCGGGCCGATTCTGTTCGCCGCCCTGCTCGGAACCGGATGGTGGATGGCGCGTCACCGGCGCGCCGCGGCCATGGCCGCCGCGATCTGGGCGCCGGTCGGTGTCATCGCCGCCGTGCTGGTCAACCAGCCGCTCGAGCAGACACCGACGGTACGACTGCCGATCTACGGGGCGGCGCGCACCGCGGCCCTTCCCGAGCCGAGCGACCACATGGCGGTCGCGTTCGCGACCGCCGTCGGCCTGCTGCTCGTCAGCCGGTGGCTCGGGCTGGTGGCCGGCGGGGCCGCGGTGCTCATGGCACTGGCCTTCGCGATCGGGGGAGTTCCACTGGAGGACCTCGCCGGGGGCGGCGTCGTCGGAGTGACGGTCACGCTGATCGGCTTCGTGCTGTTCGAGGGACCGGTGCGGCGCCTCGTCGCACGGATCCGCCGGACGTGGCTGCGTCCCCTCATCGGACCAGGCGTCACAACAGGCGTCAGACCGGGCGTCACAACAGGCGTCCGAACAGGAAAGGCGTCTTGATGGGCCTGACCGACGGCCCCTTCGTCGTACTGCTCGGCATCCTCGGGCTGGCCGCGTTCGTGGCATGCGTCATCCTGCTGCCCCGCGTCGCGGGTGGCGGCCCGCGCCAGGTGGCGTCGCGGGCGGGCCTCGTTGTGGGCGCCCAGCTTCTCGTCGTCTTCGCGATTCTCGTGGCGGTGAACTCCTCGTTCGGCTTCTTCGGCTCGTGGGCCGACATGCTGGGCACGGACAAGAGCAAGGTGCACGTCGTCGGCGGCGCGGATCCGACCTCGTCGCCCGCCGCGGCGTCGCAGCCGTCCCTGCGGCCCTCGTCCGACGCGTTGTCGCGGAGCCTGCCCCCAAAGGAGGGACGCCTGGACGCGGTCGTCTTCCACGGACCCCGCTCCGGCGTCACCGCCCCGGCCTACGTGTACCTGCCTCCGCAGTACTCCGAGCACGCCTACAAGCATCGGCGCCTGCCCGTCGTGCTGGTCCTGACGGCCGACGTGCACGCCGCGATCACCCACCTGCGCCTGCCGTCCGTCGCGGCCGGTCAGATCGCCGGCCGCACCGTGCAGCCGACGGTGTACGTCCTGATGCGTCCGGTCGGTGCCTGCGTCGACGCGCCCGGCGGGCAGCAGGCCGACACGTTCTTCGCCGAGGACGTGCCGATGGCGGTCGCGGCGTCCTACCGTGTCGCCCACGACGGCCCCGGATGGGGGGTGATCGGCGACGCGGACGGCGGCTACTGCGCGGCCAAGCTCGCCCTGGAGGCCGGCGACCGGTTCACGGCGGCGGTCAGCGCCGCCGCCTCGTACGGCGCCCCGCCCGGAGAGCTGTACGGGCGCAGCGCGGCGATCCGGTCCGAGAACGACCTGCTCTGGAGGCTGAGCCACCGCCCGCCGCCCCCGGCGCACCTCCTCGTCGTCACCGCGGGCGGCGCCACCGTACCGGCGCGGCAGCTCACCGCGGTGGCGAAGCCGCCGGTACGGGCCGACTCCCTCACCGTCACCGGCGGTGGCGCGCTCCCGACCTGGCAGCGGGACCTTCCTGCCGTACTGAAATGGCTCAGCGGCCGGCTGAGTCCGGAGAACTAATATCGATGGGCCTCACGGGCACTCCCTTCATTCTGCTCCTCTGCCTCCTCGCCCTGGCGGCGCTGGTCGGCGTCGTCTGGGTCGCCCCACGCGCGGCGCGCCGGGTCCCGGCGCGCGTCGGCCTGCTGCTCGTCTCCCAGGTCCTCCTCCTCTCCGCCCTCCTCACCGTGGCCAACGCGTACTTCGCCTTTTACGGATCCTGGGGCGACCTGCTCGGCATGCCCGGCGGGTCAGGGGGAGGCGGCACCGGCGACCCCAGCAGCCACAACGGCCACGTGACGGGGGGAGCCGGCGGGCCCGCCGGCCAGGACCCGGCGCTCGTCCCGACGCACGACGCGTTCATCGACGGCCACCAGGTGCCCGCCAAGGACGGCCGGCTGGAGGCGGTGACGATCCACGGGAGCCACTCGGGGATCACCGGGCTGGCCTACGTCTACCTGCCGCCGCAGTACTTCCGCGACAAGACCCGGCGCTTCCCGGTGACGCTCGCGCTCACCGGCTACCCCGGCAACGCCCAGAACCTCATCACCCGCCTGCAACTCCCGCAGACCGCCGCCCGCGAGATCGCCGCCCGCCGCCTCAAGCCCATGATCTTCGTCATGATGCGGCCGATGCTCACCCCGCCTCGCGACACCGAGTGCACCGACGTCCCGAAAGGCCCGCTCGCCGAGACGTTCTTCGCCCGCGACCTGCCCGCCGCGATCCAGGGCGCGTACCGCACCGTCCCCGGTCCGACCGGCTGGAGCGCGATGGGAGACTCGACCGGCGGATTCTGCGCGCTCAAGCTCGCCATGCGCCACTCCGACCGGTTCGCCGCGGCGATCTCCCTGTCGGGCTACTACAAGGCGCTGCGCGACATCACCACCGGCGACCTGTACGGCGGGAGCCCCGCCTACCGGAACGAGAACGACCTGGCCTGGCGCCTCCAGCACCGCCCCGCCCCGCCCATCGACGTCCTGGTCACGACCAGCAAGGTGGGCGAGAAGGACTACGCCGCGACGCGCCGCTTCGTCGCGCTCGTCCACGCCCCGATGCAGGTCTCCTCGATCACCCTCCCCACGGGCGGCCACCACTTCAGCGTCTGGCGCCGCGAACTCACCCCTGCCTTGCGCTGGCTCAGCGGCCGCCTCGGCGTGTGAGGCTTTCGTCTGGCAGCGCGGATGAGCCGACGGCCCTGCCGGGTCGGCGTCGTCGTGTTGACGCCGCAGTGGACCGGCGGATGCCCTATTTGCGCGCTTTGTAACGTCAACGAAGGCGCCTCGCGGCCTATCTGGACACGCTCGCCGCGATCGGCCGACCGGCTACCGCGCCAGGGCCTGGAGGTCCCAGACGTTGATCCTTCCGTCCCGGCCCGCGCTCAGCGCGACGTGACGCCCGTCGAGCACGGCCGTCCGGACCGTCTCGACGCTGCCCTTGTGGCCGGACAGCGGATCGCCTACCTGCGTGCCGGTCCGCAGATCCCAGATCCGCACCGTCGCGTCGTCGCCCCCGGTGACCGCGAGGCAGCGGTCGTCGAACGTGACGGTGTCCAGGGAACGGATGGTCTCCTCGTGCCCCGTCAAGGGGTCGTGAATCGGATCGTCTTCGGGATCCCGGGTCAAGTCCCACACGTAGATGTCGTTCTCGGCCGCCGCCGCCACGACCGGGCCTTCCGCGAGACGTGACAGGGAGACGGCCGCCACATGCCCTGCCTCGCTGTAGAACGACGCCAAGCTCTCGCCTCGCGTGAGATCCCACACCGTGACCGCCCCGTCACCTCCGCCCGCTGCTGCCATCGCGAGGCCGTGGCCGGATGCGGCCGTGACACCGCCGATGCCCAGGATGTCGTCGTTCGGGAGTTCCGTGGGAGGCTCCTCGGCGGACGGCCTCCACACCAGGATCTCGTCCGCGTTCTGCGTGGCGGTCACGAACAGGGGCGGTCCCTCGCCTCGCACTTCGGTGATGGCCGCGGTGTAGTCGTCGTTGAAGCTCGCTCCCCGGATCAGTTCGCCGCTCTCGAGATCCCAGAGGGCAATGCCCTGTTCGTCGCCTCCCGCCGCAAGGACCACGCGCCCGCCGGACACGACGGCGGCCACCGAATCGATGTCGTTCTCGGCATCGGGATACTGCGCCGCCATCGGATCCCCGGCGCAGGCGAAGGCCAGGGGCCGGTCCTGCCAGACGTCGCGCAGGGGATCCCAGGACCACACTCCTCCGTACCGAAGGTCGGCGCAGACGACGAGCGGCCCAGTCGCGGTCTCGACCACCGTGAAGTCCGTGATCCGGGACCCCGAGGGCACTTCGCTGCTCGACATCGCCGCTTGCGTACGCATGTCGCGAAGATACCGTCCAAGATCCACATCTGTACGCGCTTCACCGTTCCGGGTGTTTCAGGAAGTGCGGCGTGCGCGCACAGGGAGCCAGACGGCGAGCCCCATGATGGCCATCGCAAGGGGGACATGGATCGCGGTCAGGGTGTCCTTGCTCGCGTCGCGGATCTGCCCGCCGATGTAGGACTCTGCGATGAGGAGGGCCGTGAAGACCAAGCCACCGATCCACAGGTCCTTTCGCGTGCGCCGCTTCCAGAGCGCGTAGGCGGTGCCCAGAACCGCGAAAGCGATGGCTGCGTCCGCACCTCGGGCATGAACGTCGATCCAGCTGCCGGCGGCATCGCGCTGTCCGTCGTGTTCGAGAAAGACTCCGGCCCACAGGCCCTGGAGGAGGACCGCGACTGCGGAGATGCCCACCAGGGCGCTGAATACGGTGTTGCGGGCGGAGGAGAGGGTGGAGGCGGCGGTGGTCGTCGACTGATCTGTGCTCATGTTCATGTGAGGGGGCTCGCAGTCTTGTGGTGCGTGGACAGCGTCCGAACGGCTGCCGCTCATGCTTCCGACACTAAAGCATGATCGTTAAGCGCAGACTGATGGCGTGTAACAACTGCCCTGGACAACCGTGGACGGAGCTGGAGAGCGCAGCCGTTCGGTAGCTTCACTTAGCCGGTGGGTTCGTCGAGGGGGAGTGTCGGCGCCGGCCAGGCCGGATCGCGTTTCCACGATGACCAGTCGTCGGCGAAGGGGCCTTGGCGGGATTCGATCAGGGAGACGACCTGTTGGCGTGCGGTCTCGACGCGCCGGTGGAGCGCGTCGTCGATCAGCCCGAGGCGGCGGGCGTGGGCGTATTCGTCCTCGTCTTTCCAGCGGTAGGTCGACAGGTCCGCCGTCACTACCAGGTCCAGCAGCAGGTCGAAGGTGTCGATGCCGATGGCAGTCCGCTGGAAGGGCCGGACGAAGTCGACGTACCAGCCGCCACAGCGGCCCTCGGCATCGAAGAACCGGCTGACGCTGAAGTGCCGGCCGGCTTCGTACCGAACGAGCACGGTGGTGTCCCGCCAGACCCACCGGTCCAGTTCCCAGCGGCCGGAGGCCAGGTTGGGGACGGCTTGCTTGCGCACGGCATCATCGCCGGTGCGCAGCCACTGGATCCAGGTGGTCGGCGCGAGCATCTCGACACCCGGCCAGCAGCCGAGCATCAGCACGGTGTCAGTGCCCTGGATCACTCGAAAGGGGGCCGCCGACCACACTTTGCCCCGCAGCACGTCCCGGCGAACCACCGTGGATCCTCGAGGGAACGCCGGCGCCCCGGCCCCGTCGACCGTCACGGTCTTGATCCTGCCACGGCGATACCAGCGGCAGGGCGGATGTCAGAGACGGATGCCGCGACGTCAGCCGTGGCAGCTGGAGCCGCGGGGCAGGCGGTACGGGGCGGCGATGCGGTACTTGCCGGGTTCGGGGGCGTACAGGCGGATCCAGTCGCCCGCCTTGGCCAGGCAGCCTGGGCGGCCGTCGAGGACCTTCAGCCAGGGTGACCAGGGGACGCGGATGAGTACCGATCCGGCGGTGGTGACGGTGACGTCGAGTTCGTTGTCCAGGGCGCGGTCCACGGTCGCCGGCGGGTCGGCGAGGGGGACGGCGTCGGTGACGCGGTACAGGCGCCAGTACCGGTTCTTCCACACCGGCTTCAGCCAGGGCTGGCCCGCGCCGACGATGCGGGCCTCCTCTTCGGCCTGCCAGTCGGGTTGGGCCGATGGCAGGACGACGTACCCGACGGCCCATCGGCGTAGCCACGCGTGGTAGGTGTCCGGGGTGAGCGTGCCGTCGTAGAACACGGCGTTGCGCTGCACGTCGGCCTGGCGGTTCCAGCCGCGGGCGAGGTTGACCTCCGAGGCCAGTGCCGAGGCCTCCAGGTGGGTGCGCTCCGGGACGACCTCGACCCGTCCACGGTCGGCGCGGACCCGGCGCAGTTCGTTCACCAGGCTCGTCGTGTGCCCGACGTTCGCGGCCGTGTTGACGAGGTCGAAGACCGGCCGGACCACCTGGGAGATGACCGTGGCCGCGAACGCGACGTACAGGATCGCCATGCGCCGCCGCATCGCGGCGGCCAGCAGGACCGGGCCCGCGAACAACAGGGCCATCCGGTCGACGTTGCTGCCCACCTGCGACGGGATGATGAAGGTGAGCACGGTCCCGATCGCGTACACCACCGCGCCCATGCGAACGGTCCGCCACTCACGGGGCGCGTACTTCGCGAGCGCCAGGGAGGCGATGATCGGTGCGACGACGAGGTACCAGGCGAACGGCTGGACGCCGCTGAAGGGGAAGAACAGAGCGGATCCCGCGACGACCACGGGCGGGCCGGCGGCGACGGCGTACGCCGCCGTGCGGCGTCGCGTGAGGAACAGCGCGGCGGCGACGACCTCCAGGAACAGCCCGGCGACGGGGCTGGCGAGGGTGGCCAGTAGCCCGAGGGCGACGACGGCGGCGGCGCGGAGCGGCCGGGGGCCCCGGGGGACGAACACCACGGTCACCGCGGCCAGCCCGAACAGCAGGCCCAGTGCGAAGGTGACACGGCCGGAGACGGCGTTGCAGGACAGGGAGAACGCGCCCCACAGCGCCGGGGCGAGGGGGCGTCGGATCCCCGAGCGGACGAGTAGCAGGGCGACCAGCGCGGCCGATAGAGTGCCGGCGATCACCGCGACCGTGCGCACCCCGATCAGTGCCATGAGGTACGGCGCGAGGACGCTGTAGGAAGCCGGGTGCATGCCGCCGTACCACGCGAAGTCGTAGGCGGAGCCGGGATGACGGAACGCGAACTTCGTCCAGGCATACTGTGCGGCGAGGTCTCCGCCGTCCGTCGCGGCGTACGAGGCCCACAACAGGTGGAGGATGGCGGCGGTCGCGGTCGCGAGCACGATCGGATGCGACAGCCATCGCCGGTGGGCGGGCCGTCGGGTGCGTGGAGCGTCGGCGGTAGGTGCCGGCTGTAGCGTGGTGGTCATCGCCCGGCGGCACTCCCCGTATGTGCCTGGTGAGGCTCGTGAGGCTCGGGGGACATTCGGTCAATGATCGAGGATGGGCGGGCCAGGGGCAAATCCGGCGCGCCGAGGGGCATGAACCTCTCGCATCCGACATAACGGCCGTGGGGGATCCTTACCGAATTTCCGAAACATTGCAGCGCCTGGGAACCAAGCCCTAGTGTTTACCGTCGGACCAGCGGATGTGCGCCTCCGACGCGCCACCCAGCAGGCCTTCGGGGCAGTGACGGGAAGGTTGTTTCGTGACTCAGCTTGTCGTGGAGGGCAACGGCACGTCGGTGGCTCTCGATCCACGACGTACCTACCGCGTAGGCCGGGACCCTGGGTCGGAGATCGTCGTCGCCGTCGACGGCGTCTCCCGGTCGCACGCGACCCTTCGATTTGAATCCGGTCAGTGGGTGCTGGAGGACAACGGCAGCGCGAACGGCTCGTTCGAGGGCGGTCGCCGGATCCAGCGGGTCGCGGTCGCGCCCGGCAGCGAGATCCGGCTCGGCCATCCCGAGCAGGGCGTTCCGCTGACCTTCCGGGCGGGCCAAGGGGCGCCGCCCGGCCCCGGACAGACGCCCGCGGCGGGCGCGCCCGCCACAGCTCCGGGGCGGCCGCAGTCGCCGGCCGACTCGCCCGGCCCCCGGCCGCCGTACCAGCAGGATTCTCCCTGGGGCTCCCCGCCCGCCGGGCCGTCGCAGCCGGGCGTCCCCGGACAGTACCCTCCGCCGACGCCTCAGCGGCCCGCGGCGGCAAGCGGTACCGGGCCATACGGGCATCCGCCCGCTCCGGAGGTTCCGCAGCAGCCCGCGGCCGGTGGCACCGCGCCGTACGGCTACCCGCCGGCGCCAGAGGGTCCTCAGCAGTCCCCGGCCGGCACCGGGCCGCACGGGTACCCGCCCGCTCCAGAGGTTCCCCGGCAGCCCGCGACGGGCGGCACGGCGCCGCACGGCTACCCGCCGGCGGCGGCGTACCCCGGTCAGGGCCAGCCGACCGTGGCTCCTGGGACGCCCGTGCCGCCCCAGCAGCAGCCCTCCCCGTACGGGACCGCGCCGCAGCAGGCGCCCGGATACGGCGGCGTCCCGACGCAGGTTCCGTCAGGCTCCGGCAGCGGCCCCTACCCGGCTCCGTCAGGCTCCGGCAGCGGCCCCTACCCGGCTCCGCCCGGACCCGGAGGCGTCCCCGCCTGGCAGAGCGCCCCGACGCATAACCCGGCGCAGGGCCCGCGCCCGCGGTCGCCGATCGTGCAGACCATGAGCGGTCAGTACCGCGAGCCCGCGCACGTCCGGAACCTCGGTGGTTCGAACGTGGTGCGCATCGGCCGCGGCCCCGAGAACGACATGGTCGTCGCCGACCTCCGCGTCTCCCGCCAGCACGCCGAACTGCGCTCCGCCGGCGGCACGTACGAGATCGTCGACCTGGGCAGCCGAAGCGGCACCTACGTCAACGGCCGGCGGGTCGAGCGCGCGTCGATCGGCCCGCAGGACATCATCGGCATCGGGCCCTCGACGTTCCATCTGGTGGACGACGTCCTCATGGAGTACGTCGACGCCGGAGCGGTCCGGCTCAGCGCCCACGACCTCACCGTCACCGTCGACAAGGGCAAGGTGCTGCTCGACCACGTCACCTTCCCGCTCGGGGAGAAGTGCCTGGTCGCGGTCATCGGCCCCAGTGGTTCGGGCAAGTCGACGCTGCTGCGCGCGCTCACCGGCCTGCGCCCGGCCGACCAGGGCGTCGTCTCGTACGACGGGCGCGACCTGTACCGCGACTACGCCGAGTTGCGCTCCCGCATCGGGCTGGTGCCGCAGGACGACATCCTGCACACGCAGCTCACCGTACGCCGGGCGCTCATCTACGCCGCCGAGCTGCGGTTCCCGGACGACACCCGGCAGAGCGAGCGCAAGGCGCGCGTCGACGAGGTGCTCAAGGAGCTGGGCCTGGACCACCGCCGGGACAACAAGGTCTCGTCGCTGTCCGGCGGCCAGCGCAAGCGCGTCAGCGTCGCCCTCGAACTGCTCACCAAACCGTCGCTGCTGTTCCTCGACGAGCCCACCTCCGGCCTCGACCCGGGTCTGGACAAGTCGGTCATGCAGATGCTGCGCGGCCTGGCCGACGACGGCCGTACGGTCGCCGTCGTCACCCACAGCGTCGCCAACCTCGACATCTGCGACCGGCTGCTCGTCATGGCACCGGGCGGACGGATCGCGTACTTCGGCCCGCCGAAGGAGGCGCTGCCGTTCCTCGGGTTCGACGACTGGGCGGACGTGTTCCAGGCGTTCGACGACCCGTCCATCGACTGGGGCGGCCGCTACCTGCAGTCTCAGGAGCACCAGCGGTACGTCCAGGCGGAGCTGGTCCAGCCGGTCGCGCAGACGGGCCCGATCGGCGGCGGCAACTTCGAGCAGCCGCCCAAGGCGCAGAGCTGGCCGGAGCAGCTGAGCACGCTGATCCGCCGCTACTGCCGCAGCATCGCGGCCGACCCGATGTTCCTCGGCATCACCGTGCTGCTACCGATCATCATGGGTCTGCTGGCCCGCGCGGTGCCCACCGGCAACCTGCTGGCGCCTCCCGGCAATGACAGTCAGGCGGCGAACCTCCTGCTCATCCTGTGCATCGGCGGATGCCTCACCGGCGCCGCCAACGCGGTGCGCGAACTCGTCAAGGAAAGAGCCATCTATCAGCGAGAACGCGCGGTCGGGCTGTCCAGATCCGCGTATCTCGCCTCGAAACTGCTCGTACTCGGCCTGGTCACCATCGCGCAGGGCGTCGTGCTGACCCTGGTGGCCATGCTCGGCGTCAAGACGCACGACAAGGGCGTGATCACGACTCCGTTGATCGAGCTGGTGCTCGCGATCGCCCTGCTGTCCTTCACCGCGATGACCATGGGCCTGCTGATCTCCGCGTTGGTCAAGACCAGCGAGATGACGATGCCGCTCCTGGTGATGACCACGCTGGTCCAGGTCGTGTTCTGCGGCGCCCTCGTGCACCTCGACGGCAAGCCGGGGCTGGAGCAGGTCTCCTGGCTGGTCCCGGCCCGGTGGGCGCTCGCCGCGATGGCCGGCACGCTCAACGCCGGTGTGCTGATCCCCAGCCGGGGCGACGCGCCGGACCCGCTGTGGAAACAGGACACCGGCACGTGGGCGTACGACATGGGGATCATGCTCGTCCAGGTGGTCGTCCTGACATTCCTGGTCACGCGGATGCTCCGCCGCCAGGAGCCCGAGGTCATGCGCAAGTAGCGTTCCACGCGTGAGAGGGGGGAACAGCGGGCGGTTCACCCGGTGTCCCCCCTCGGTATCGTTGATCACCACGCCCGCCGGCGGCTCGAACCTGGAGGTGCCATGGCGTCCGAATCGAGGGAACCCTGGGTGTCGTCGCCCGCCGACGACGACGCGCAGGTCCAGCGGCCCCTGACGCTCGATACGTCCGTGCCGCACACGGCCCGCATGTACGACTATCTGCTGGGCGGCAAGGACAACTTCGCCGTCGACCGGGCGGCCGTGGAGAAGGTGCTCGCCGTTATGCCGGACATGCCGCAGAGCATCCGGCTCAGCCGGCTGTTCCTGCGCCGCGCGGTCCGCTACGCGGCGTGGCGCGGTATCACCCAGTTCCTCGACGTCGGCACCGG
Source organism: Actinoallomurus sp. NPDC050550 (assembly GCF_040655075.1). NCBI lineage: Bacteria > Bacillati > Actinomycetota > Actinomycetes > Streptosporangiales > Thermomonosporaceae > Actinoallomurus > Actinoallomurus sp. NPDC050550. The sequence goes on from NZ_JBFAJC010000001.1 coordinate 266,230, forward strand.
GATCCCGACCGCCGGCAACGTGCACGAGGTCGCCCAGGAGATGTCGCCCGAGGCCCGCGTCGCGTATGTCGACCACGACCCGATCGTGCTGACCCACGCCCGGGCGCTGCTGTCCGACGAGGAGCAGGGACGGGTCACGATCGTCCTGTGCGACCTGCGCGAGCCGGAGACGATCCTCGCGAATCCCGAGGTGCGGGAGATCATCGACTTCGACCGGCCGGTCGCCCTGATGCTGGTGGCCGTCCTGCACTTCATCCGCGACGACGAGGACCCGTACGGCCTGGTGAAGCGGCTGTGCGACGGGCTGGCGCCCGGCAGCATGCTCATGCTGACGCACGCGACGATGGATCCGGATCCGGAGACCGGCCACAAGGCCTCGACGGGCTGGGCCAACGCCTCGTCCACGATGAACATGCGGACCTTCGACGAGATCCAGCGTTTCTTCGACGGGCTCGAATTCGTCGAGCCGGGCCTGACCGGCCGGTGGAATCCCGACGACGAGCCCATGGAGATCCTGGAGCAGAGCATCAAGAACATCTGGGGATACGGCGCCGTCGCCGTGAAACCGCTCACCGGACCGGGCGAGGGCGCCGGTCGCTGACCTGGGCGGGAGCCGCCTGCGGTCCGCTGCCGGAACGGCAGACCCGTCCATGGTGTGCGAGCCGTCCGTGGAGCCGTACCATCATGGGGCCGAAAGGGGATGTGGAATGCCGGAGACGTGGGTGGTTGTCGGTCTCGACAACGGCGGGACCAGCAACAACGCGACAGTGCTGGACGCCGCAGGGAAGTTTCTCGTCGACCGGCTCGTGGAAACACCCAGCCAGGTGCTTGAAGGGCCGGAAGTGGCCGTCGAGGCCCTCGCTGCGGCCCTGACCGGAGTCCTCGAGGTGACGGGCGTCGATCGGGCGCAGGTGCGCGCGGTCGGCCTGGACACCCCTGGACCGGCGAGCGCGACCGGCGTGATCTCGAGCAAGGGCGCCACCAACTTCCCGCAGCCCGAGTGGTGGGGCTTCGACATCCGCGCCGCCCTCGAGGAGCGCCTGGGCCTGCCCGTCGTCTACAACAACGACGGCAACGCGGCGGCGCTGTACGCCCACCACGCCCACTTCGGCGCCGACGCGTTCGGGCACTCGTCCATCTCGGCGATCGTGGGCACCGGTCTGGGCGGCGGTGTGATCGAGGCGGGGAAGGTCGTCAAGGGCACCGCCGGGATGGCCGGCGAGCTCGGGCACGTGAACATCCCGATGGAGGGGCTCCTGCAGGACGCCCAGCCGCTGCCCGCCTGCAATTGCGGCTTCTCCGCCGACGCCGAGAGCGTCGCCTCGCTTACCGGGATCACCAACAACCTGCTGCCGTACTGGCTGGCCCGGTTCCCGGACCACCCGCTGAGCGCCGAGCCGCTCGGCAAGGCGGCGAAGCTCGTGCGCGGATACGGCGAGAAGGAGGACCCCCTCGCCCTCAAGATCTTCGAGCAGCAGGCCATCGCGCTCGGCCGGCTGTTCACGATCGCGGCCAACTTCACCGACCCGAGCGCGTACTTCGTCGGCGGGGGCGTGGTCGAGACCGGGCCGAGGTTCCGCCAGTGGTTCCTGGACAAGGTCCGCGAGCACACGGTGCTGCGGGAGGAACAGGAGCGTGTCACGGAGTTCGCGCTCGTTCCCGACCTCGACATGGCCGGCGCCCGCGGCGCCGCCATCGCGGCCCGCGACACCCTGCAGGACTAACACGCGGCCGCCCACCGCGACGAAGCGGTGGGCGGCCGGGAAGACCGGTCAGGCGGCGTCCGCGGAGGCGCGCCTGCCGAAGAACAGGCCGTCGGCGCTGACGCGGCCCGCCCCGACGACCGCGAGGGCCAGGGTGACGGCCGCGAGGGTGAGGACGAGCTCGTAGCCGCCCTTGTCGACGAACAGGCCCTTGTCGACGTGCACGGTGAGGAACGCGCCGACCATGTCGAGGAAGAGCAGCACTCCGGCGATGGGCGTGAGCAGCCCGAGGATCAGCAGGATCCCGGCGCCGAGCTCGACGAACGTGGCGTAGTAGGCGGAGAGGGTCGGGGCGGGGACGCCCATCGCCTTGAACGCGTGCCCGGTCGCGGTCAGGCCGTTGGTGTGGAACTTCTGCCAGCCGTGGGCGACGAAGACGACGCCGATCGCGACACGGGCGACGAGCAGGGCCACATCGACCACGGGCGGCGGGATTCGGCGGGACATGAGCGAGGTCCTCCTGAATGCCGGTTTCTTGAATGTTCAAGGACGTTAGCAGCTACTTGAACGCTCAACAAATCCGCTAGAATCGTGCTGATGAGCGAGACACGATGGCTGAGCCCCGACGAGCAGAAGGCCTGGCGGGCCTACCTGAACGCCCACCGGCTGCTGCTCGACGCGGTCGACGCGCAGCTCCGTCGTGACTCCGGCATGCCGCACGCCTACTACGAGATCCTCGTTCGGCTCTCGGACACCCCCGACCGGGCGTTGCGCATGTCCGTGCTCGCCGACGGTCTTCGCGTCTCCGCGAGCCGGCTGTCGCACGCGATCGCGCGGCTGGAGGAGCGCGGCTGGGTGCGCCGGGAGGACTGCCCGACCGACAAGCGCGGTCAGCTCGCCGTCCTCACCGACGAGGGTTTCGCCGCCCTGGCCGCCGCCGCGCCGGGACACGTCGAGGCCGTACGAGGCGCGCTGTTCGACGCGCTCGACCCAGAGCAGGTTCAATGGCTCGGCGCCATCAGCCAGACCCTCGCCGACCACCTCGCCTCAAGGGAACGCCGGACCGGCTGATCCGGCCCTCGGTGCGAGACACGGCTCGGGCTGGACCCGATCAGCGCCCGACACGACGACCCGAGGTCCCCACGGGAAGGTCACGCGCGCTCATTCCGGTCGACCGGAGTGATCAGAAGCGCTTCGTTCCGCGCCGGTGCGGATCGAGGTGCGGAAGCCGCCCGGCGTGGTGGCGTATTCGCGGCGGAAGGCTTTCGCGAAGGCGAACGCGGAGCCGTACCCGACGTCCTTGGCGATCTGCGCGAGGGTCTGGTCGGTGTCGCGCAGCAGCCGGGCGGCGACGGTCATCCGCCAGCGGGTGAGGTACGTCAGCGGCGCCTCCCCGGCGAGCGCGGTGAACCGGCGCGCGAACGCGGCACGGGATAGGCCGGCCACGGCGCCGAGCCGCTCGATGGCCCACAGGTACGCGGGTTCGGTGTGCATGGCGGCGAGCGCCTGGGCGGTCGCAGGGTCGGCGAGCGCTGCGGACCACCCGGAGGCGCCGTCGGACTCACGCAGCCAGGCGCGGAGCATGTACACGAGGAGAGCGTCCACCAGCGTGTACGCGACCGTCACCGACGACCTTCACCGGCTCACCGGGAACGCGCCCAGAAGCCTGGAAACGTACGCCAAGGAGGTATGGGCCCGGTGACCGTCACGGGTTCTTGAGGCGCAGCGCGAGGGCGGGGCACATGTCGATCGCCTGGTGGGCCTGCCGGAGCAGCCGCTGCGGCACCGTCTTGCTCTCGACGACCGGGAAGCCGAATTCGTCCAGGCTCACGAGGTCGGGGACGAGGTGCCCGCACAGGCCGTGCCCGGCGCAGCGGGCCCAGTCCACCGTCAGCCGCAGCCCGGTGTCCTCGACCTCTTCCGAGGCCGCCTCTTCGCCGTCGATCGGCAGCAGGCCGCGCACCGGCCGGCCGCAGGTCCCGTCGGCCAGGTGGACCGCGACGTCCTCCGCGAACACCTCGAGGGCCGAGGCGATGAAGCGGGACGTGCCGTCCGGGTGATGGCAGGCCCCGCGTCCCTTCACGACCTGTATGCCCTGCCGTACAGCCGACAGGGCGTCGGATCGCGAGTCGCCTTCCGCCAGCGCGCGCAGCGACCGGGCGAGGGCGGGCAGCCCGAGGCGGCAGGGGCCGCACTGCCCCGCGGTCTCCAGGCCCATGTAGGCGGCGACCCGGGCGACCTCGCCGAGCGGGCACACGTCCGGGGCGAGCGGCAGGATGATGCCCGCGCCCAGGCTCGCGCCGGCCTTGGCGATGTCCTCCCGCGACACCAGCGCCCGGTTGGCGGCGGCGGGCGGGAGCCACGCGCCGTGGTAGCCGCCCATCAGGACACCCTGGCCGACGTCCGCCCGGCACAGGTCGAGCACCTGGAACAGCGGGGTGCCGGCGGGAGCCTCGACGACGACCGGCCGTCCGCCGGCTCCCCAGACGGTCATGAGGACGGTCCCGGGCTCCTCGGCGGTCCCGATCGCCGCGTACAGGTCCGGCCCGAGCTGGGAGAGCAGCGCGAGCTGGGCGAACGTCTCGGCGTTGGACAGCAGGGTGGGCAGTCCGTCCACGCCGCGCTCCGCGGCCCGTACCTTGCGGCCCGGCGGGAGCGCGGGATTGCCGTTGACGCCGTTGACGAGCGCGCCGCCCTCACCGGTGACGAAGCGCTCCGGCAGCCGGACGACGCGGATGAACCCGCCGAGGTTGCTCTCCACGACCGCGCTGCGGATGGACCGGCCGGCCCGGCCGCCGTCGGTCACGCCGATGACGACCTCGCGGGCGCCGAGCGCGAGGGCGGCGAGCATCGCGCCGTCCAGGATGAGGTGCGGGGTGCGGGCCATCAGCAGCTTGTCCTTGGCGCTGGCGGGCTCGCCCTCGGTGGCGTTGACGAGGACCACCGTCTGGGCGTCCTGGCGGCGGGCGGACGAGACCACCGCCTTGACCTTGCGGGCGAACGGGAAGGCGGCGCCGCCTCGGCCGCGCAGGTCGACCTTCTCCGCCAGCGCGATCAGCTCGCGCACGCTCCGGCGCCGGAACTCCCCATGGATCTCCCGGTGCGAGGTCTGGTCGATCCGCTGGTGACGGTGGAGTCCCCGGCCGAGGCGCGGCGGCCCCACGTACCGGTAGTCCATCATTTGCGGTCACCCAGCCACGGCGCGGTCTCCGCGCGCAGCGCCGCCCAGAACTCCTCGTCGGGCAGGTCGCCGTTGTCGGCGGAGCTCCTGGCGTTCGCGCCGGCCCGGTCACGGGGATCGGCACCGTCGTGGCGCGGTCCGGCGCCGCCGCCCGTCATCCGGCCATCGCCCCGGACCTTGCGGGTGCGGAGCATGCGCCGGTCCCGGGCCAGGCGCGGCAGCCGGCCCGTCGCCGCGATCAGTACCAGGACGGCGCAGACGATGTAGCTCCACGTGACCCAGGCCTTCGGCGGGCGGCCCGCCGTCAGACCGTGGACGATCGCCAAGGGCCACATCACGTACGCGAGCGCGTGCACGGTGCGCCACATCCACGGCCGGGCGTTGCCGACGAAACGGCCGCGCAGCACCCCGGTGCCGAGGATGACGACCAGCAGGTCGCCCGCGATGGTGCCCAGGCCGACCAGGACCGCTCGGCGCCCGTGGCCGGTGAAGGGCAGGAACGCGTCCAGGACGCTCGCGTGCGCCTCCATGACCTTCAAGACGATGTGCGTGGCGAGGAAGCCGACGGCCATCACCGCGGTCGCGCGGTGGGCGCCCTGGGCGAGGATGCGCAGGCCGATCGGCAGGGTCCGCTGCGCGGCGGCCACACCGGCGACGACCGCGGCGGTCGCCGCCAGGAGCGCGAACACGCCGACGTAGAACTCAAGGAACGCCCGGAGCCGTACGACCAGGGCGGCGCCCTGCGACGTCCGGCCGACCACCAGCACGAAGGCGAGGAGCAGCAGCGTGACCAGCGTCGCCCGGGCGCGGCCGGGTCTTCGGGGGGGACGGTCCCGCACCCGGCGGCGCCGCGCCCCGCTCTCCCGGGGTGCGTGCCGCGGGCCGGAGACCCGCTCAGAGGCTGCCATTGGGGCTCCCACCGGGCAGGGGGAGGTTCGGGACCCGCACGCTCGGTGAACCGGACTTCGGCGTGCCGGAGGGGGAGGGGCTCCCGGACGGTACGGGCGGTGAGGTCGGCATCACGCCGAAGTTGAGCAGCGGGTTGCCCGCGTCGACGCGGACACCGGCCCGCTCGGCGAAGGTCGCCGCCGCCGTCTCTCGCAGGGTCCAGCCGCCGAGCTGGAGCCGGTCCAGGCGCATCGGGCCGTCCGCGTCGCTGAGCGCGAACCGGACCATCCGTTGCGGTGCCTCCCCGCCTCCGCACGGCTGCTCGGTGCCGGTGCGGCCGAGGTAGTCGCCGCGCTTCACGAGGCTGCCGTCGCTTACCCGCGTGACGTCGCTGAGCTGGTAGTACTCGCTCGCCAGCCCGTTCGGGTGGATCAGGAGCACGAGTCCGTGGCCGGGCGTGGAGGAGCACAGCCGGTAGATCCGGCCGTCGCCGGGGGCGAGGACGCGCCCGTCCCCGCCGTCGAAGCCCGACACGCCCTGGTCCGAGGCGAGGAGGGACCAGGACTGCCCGATGCCCCACGGCAGCATGAGGCCCGTGTCGAGCGGTGTGTCGGCCGCCGCGCTGAACTTCGCCAGCACAGGCCGCTCGGCGTCCGACACGACGGAGGCCGGCGCCTTCTTCAGCAGGGCGGCGAACTCCGGGGTCCCGGCGAGGGCGACCTCCCAGCCGGTCCCCGTCATCTGCGCGAGAAAGACGGACGACTCCGGCATGACCGTCATATCCGATGGCGGGGGGATCGTCTCGGTGCCGAACGCCCAGTCGTCACGGCGGTCCATCCTGCTCAGCCGCACGATGGGGGTGTTCAGGGTCCCGACGCCGTAGTTGCGCCGGACCACGGGGCTGCGTTCGGCGAGTGCCACCTTCTCCACCTTCCGGCTCAGCTGAGTGGCCGGGCTGACCGGGATCCGGGACGGTGAGGGATGGGCGGAGACCGGACGGTGTGTGCGCGTGGGCGTCGCGTGGACGTGGCGTCTTTCGGCGACCGGGTGCCGGGCGGACGGCGGCATGACGACCTGCTCGACGATCGCGGCGAGCATCAGTCCCACCGCGATGACGACCACGCTGCCCAGGGCGGAGACCCGGTCGCCCAGCGACGCCGCCGGCCTCCGGCGCCGTGGGGGGCCGAGCCGTCCGTGCCTTCGGTGAGTCCTCGGCATCGACCTGCCTCTCCAGAGGACGATCGTTAGTGATCGAAACCGGATTGCGAGAGGAGTGTAGGGCTTCTGTGACCTTTTCGAGCGTGGAAAACGTGAAAAATCATCACAGAGAAGGTCGGCTTTGCGGAGCGGAATGAGATCGTCACACCGCGCTCCCGAATCAGCCTCGTTTCCGGCATCGGGCCATTTCACGGAAGTGGACCGCGAACCGCCCGATGGTTCCATTCGAGCCGATGGGCGGCTGAGAGAGCCGTCCATTCCCTCGTAAGGTCGCACCGGGCGGTGCCTATGTCCGGATCCGGCCAGCTTTCCGGGCAGTAGGAAATACGTTGCGGACGGTGGTCAGCCTCGTGCGGGGACGGTCAGGCCGGCGAGGTTCCAGCCGGTGAGCCCGACGACGGGCGTCGCGCCCCGGAGGTCCGCGACGCGGTACCGCGCGGTCAGGGTGACGCTCTGGCCCGGCCAGAGGGTGACGTCGTTGTCGCTCCACTGGATCGGCAGGACCTGGTCGTCACCGCCCAGCGCGTGGCCGTCGGACCTGCCCCGGCGCACGTCGGCACGCGTGAACACCGTGGGCACCGGCTTGCTCCCCACGTTGCGGATCGTGACCGTGGTGGTCGCCTCTTCGCCGTTCCGCCGGGTCGACGCGGACGCCTGGATCTTCGCGGCGGGCAGGCTCTGCAGCCCCGTCAGGTCCGCGTAGCCGCCCGGCGCGAACACCGCTCCGCTGCCCTCGCCGAGCGTCTTGGACCAGTCGATCTCGTCCGCCTTCGTCGACAGCCAGTAGACGTTCCGGCTCACCGTCGTGCCAGGTCGGGTCAGCGTCAGCTCCAGGAAGTACGTCTTGGAGATCCCCGCCGGGACCTTCGGAGCCAGTACGGTCCGCACGTCCTGGCTCGCGAGGCTCGGAACGGCCTGCCGGGCCGTCGCCCGTACGGTGCCGTCGAGATCGATGAACCGCGCGGTCGCGGTCAGGCCGGACTGCGCCGCGTTGGTCAGGTTCGCCACCTTGATCGACTTGCCCGCGTAGTCGTACATTACGTGCACCGGTTCGCCGGCCTTCTTGGCGCCGAAATACACGCCCGGCTGGTCGAAGTCGTAGTTGTACAGGTTCCAGTGCAGCGACGGCCAGGCCTTGTTGAGCATCCAGTAGATGACGCCGGTGCTGGGATTGACCGGGTCCTTCGAATGCCCGAGGTATGCCTCGAACTGCGCCCGCGTGACCTCGTACCCGCCCATCTGGGCGATCTTCTGGTAGGACGCCATGTCGGACCAATGTCCGTAGCGATTCCACAACGGAGTGTTGTACTGCCCCATCCGGGCGGTCTTGGTATAGCCGTTGTACTTCGGAAAGACGTGATAGATGTCCGGGCCGGAGCCCGGCCCGCCCGCCGTGCTCGGATCCCACACCTTCTGCTGGTCCGCCGCCGTCAGGAACCGGTTGAGCGAGTCCTGGGTCGGCACGGTGTTGCCGGCGCTGGTCTCGGTGTCGTACGCCCAGGCACTGCCCGCGTTGGTGTAGGTCGGGTCCTTCTGGTTCGCCGTCTCGGGCCCGTTCGCCCACCAGTAGCCCGGCGGGACGTAGTTGTACGGGCCCTCCTTCGAACCCGAGGAGCCGAGCTTCGGCGACGACTTGTACTCCGCGGCCGATACCTGGGGCGTCGGCCAGTCCGCCGCCGCGAACGCCGCCAGGTAGATCGCCTCCTTGGCCGCGTCGGGCGCCTCGTCGCTGCCCTGGAAGAACGTGAAGACGCTCGGGTGGTCGCGCAGCCACTCCGCGACGTGCGTGGCCTGGTTGCCGGCGTTGGCCTTGAGCGCGTCCGGCCACTTGGAGGAGGAGTCCTCCCACCGGTCGCAGCACTGCCAGCCGGGCATGGCCAGGATGCCCTCGCGGTCCATCTGGGCGAACATGTCGTCCGGCGGCAGGTTCCCCTCGAAGCGCAGGGTGTTCAGCCCGAGGTTCTTGACGTAGGAGAGCTGGTCGTGGATGTTCCGCGGGTCGTACCGCATGAACATGTCCGGCGACCAGCCGCCGCCGCGGATCACCAGGGGGACGCCGTTGACGACGAATTGCCGCGAGCCGTGCGACGCGTGCGTGCCGGCGGTCACCGGCGTCAGCGACGACGTGACGGTACGGATGCCGAAGTCCTCGTCGGTACGGTCGGAGGCCCGCCCGTCGACGCTCGCGCGAGCCGTCAGGTGGTACAGCGGCTGCGCGCCGAGCTGGTACGGCCACCAGACGGCGGGGTGCGCCAGGTGCAGCGACCGGTGGTCCGCCGGCGTCAGCGTCACCGTCCGGGTCGACTTGGCGGGCACCGTGACGTTCGCCGCCACGGCGACGCGGGTCGCGCCGTGGCTGATCGTCGCGTCCAGCCGCGTCTTCCGCTCCGCGTCGGTGTCGTTGCGCAGGTCGGCCTTTACCGTGAGGTCGGAGCTGCTGAGGTTCGCGGCGTTGTGCTGGACGACGTGGACGTTCCGCAGTGAGACCGGGCCGGCCTGGGCGAGCCGCGGCGCGAATCGCAGACCCGTGTTCTGGTCCGGCGCGGCCGGGTTCCAGTCGAGCTGGCTGTCGGTCAGGTACGTCTTCTTGTCGTTCTTGGCGACGTCGAGCGCGATGGCGTTCTGGCCGTCCCGGACGTACGGGGTGATGTCGTACTCCAGCCGGGAGTAGGCGCCCTGGAGCTGCGACCGGTCGGCGACCTTGGTGCCGTTGACCCACAGGTCCGCCGTGCCGAGGACGCCGTTCATGATCAGGAACGTGCGGCCGTCGCGTCGCGGGTGGACGGTCAGCTGCTCGCGGTACCACCAGTTCACGTTGAACTGGTCGGCGGGGACCTTCGCCAGGTTGTCGGAGTAGAAGATGTTCGGGTAGCGCCCGTTCTCGAGCAGCCCGGCCATCACCGTCTCCGGCCGGCTGATCGACAGCCAGCCGCCGGCCGCGTAGTCGGGCCGGGAGATCGTCGCCCCGGAGCCCCCCGCGACGGCGGAGGACTGGATCTTCCAGCCGGAGTTCAGCTCGCCGTCCGACGAGGGCGCGGCCGACGTCGCGCTCTGCGCCACGGTGACGGGCTGGGGCGGCGCGGCTCCGGTACGGGCGGCCGCCGAGGCCGGCGCGGCCGCGGCGAGCATCGCGCATGCCGCCAGGACGATCGGCTGCGAGCTCAGCCTGGACACGGCACCTCCTGAAGATCTTTTGAATCGCATCCGGTTAAGTCCCCGGCGAGGGGTGATCGTCAATCTCATTAACAATGGCCGGAAACGGACAGCGGTCTGGATCCGCGGATGTCGCTCCGGGCGGTCCGGCCCCCGAGTGGGCGTCCCGGCCGCGTGGTCACCGCCTGTGCCGCGGGCGCGGGCCGCGTCCGGGGTCCGGTGGTGCCGTTCGATGTCCTGCCAGCGTACCTGCCGGTTGAGCAACGTCGGACGAGCCGGCGATCGGGCGGCGAGTGCGCGGAGACGAGGGTCGCGACGCGTGAACGGCGATGAAAGCGTCTTTTCCGTGCACCGGCTCCGGGCTTACGGTCGGGTGGCGCATGGGAGCGCTCCCATGTCCAGAGTCTCCCGGTAACCCGTCCATGGAGCCGTCAATGCGACCTCGACGCGTGCTCTCCTCTCTGCTCGCCCTGCTGCTCGGCGTCTGCGGAATCGGCCTCGTCACCGGCACCGCCACCGCGTACGGCGCCGGTCTCCGGGACCACCTGCGGTCCACCTCTTGAGAGGACCCGCGCGGGCCGGTGACGGTCAGGAGGGACCGGCCCGCGCGCCCCGGAGGAGTGTCATGGGACGGAACGAGCCTTCGCGAGGACCGGCCCGGTCCGCGTCGCGGAACCGCGGCCGGCACGCCTCAACCGCGGCCGGCACGCCTCAGAGGAGTGCCATCGGCGACCGGCCCCGCGCGCCCTCGAGGCCGCGTTTCCGGGATCCGCGACGTCAGGCGCCGAGCGTGGCGGTGATGGTCTCGGAGATCGGCGTGGTCGGGCGGCCGATGAGCGACTTCAGGTCACCCGGGGTGTCGGCCAGGGCGCCCGCCGCGATGCCGCGGTCGATGCCGACGAGCAGGTCGGCGACCGCGTCGGGCATGCCCGCCCCGATCAGCGCGGCGCGGTGCTCCTCGGAGGAGAGGTTCCGGTAGGCGACCTGCTTGCCCGAGACCCGGGAGATCTCGCCGGCGAGATCGTCGAGGGTCCAGGAGACGTCGCCGGCCAGCTCGTACACCCGGTTGTCGTGGCCGGTCCCGGTGAGCACGGCCACCGCGGCGGCCGCGTAGTCCGCGCGGGTGGCGCTGGCGATCCGCCCCTCGCCGGCGCTGCCGATGACGGCGCCGGTCTCGACGGCCTGGGCGATCGACGGGACGTAGATCTCGCTGTACCAGTTGTTGCGCAGGAGCGTGTAGGTCAGCCCCGTCTCGCGGATGATCTCCTCGGTGGCCTTGTGCTCGGCGGCCAGGCCGAGGACGGTCGTGTCCGCGTGCGGCGCGCTCGTGTAGACGATGTGCCCGATGCCCGCGCCCTGCGCGGCCTGCACGGCGGCGGCGTGCTGCGGAACGCGGCGGCCGACCTCGCTGCCGGAGATCAGCAGGAGCCGGGTGCCTCCCTCGAAGGCCGGGCGCAGAGTCTCGGGACGGTCGTAGTCGGCCTCCCGCACGTGCACGCCGCGGGCCGCGAGGTCGGCGGCCTTCTCCGGGCTGCGCACGGCGGCCACCACCTGGTCCGCGGGCACCTTCTCCAGCAGGCCGTCGATCACCAACTGGCCGAGCTGTCCGGTGGCGCCGGTAACGATGATCATACGAATCTCACTCGCTTCATCGATCGGGTGGACGTTACCGCCCAGGTCAAAGTACGCGCAGTACGATAGTGCTAACTTTTTGAAAGTGCAATCCGCTAGGACAGCACTGTCGATTCGCTCAGTGCAGTCGAGAAGTATGCTGTGCGCCATGGGCAGCCACGCGACCGATACCCCGCCGGCCGACGGTGACACCGGCGGGCCGGGATCCGACGACGGCTTCGCCGGTGTCCTCTTCGACGTGTTCGCGGGCCGGTGCACCTCCCGGGAGGCGCTGGGGCACATCACCGGGCGGTGGGGGATCCTCGCGCTCGGCGCCCTCAGCGAGGGGACGTACCGCTTCAACGCGTTGCGCCGCCGCGTGGACGGAGTGAGCGAGAAGATGCTCGCGCAGACCCTCCAGGCACTCGAACGCGACGGCTTCGTCCTCCGCAAGGCCGAGCCCACCATCCCGCCCAGGGTCGAGTACAGCCTCACCCCGCTCGGCCGCGAGGCCGCCGAGCGCCTCCTGAACGTCATCGAGTGGCTCGAGGCCAACATGCCCGAGGTCATGGCCGCCCGGGCCCGCTACGACCAGGCGAAGTCCGCCCGGTGACGGTCCTGCTTCGGGCTCTTTTCCGTGGTCATGACGGCTCGGGCCCGGTACGACCAGGCCGCTCGGTGACGATCTCACCCTGCGCTCGTCTTTTCCGTTATCGCGGAGTCTGATCCACGTCTCCCGTACAGAGCGTGCCTTCGTGGACGAGGGGAGATGAGGAGCGAGATGGATGGGGACGTACGGCCGGGCCCCGAGACGGTCGTGGCGGCTCGGCACGGTGACCAGGCCGCGCTGGACCGGCTGATCGCCGGTTACCTGCCGCTGGTCTACAACATCGTCGGTCGCGCGCTGGACGGGCACGCGGACGTGGACGACGTCGTCCAGGAGACGATGTTGCGCGTCGTCCACGGCCTGGAAGGGCTCCGTGATCCGGACAGCTTCCGCTCCTGGCTCGTCGCGATCGCGATGCGTCAGGTCCGCGACCACTGGCGCCGGGACCGGACCGCGCCCGCGGGCGGCCTGGACGGAATGGACGACGTCGCCGACCCGGGCGCCGACTTCGCGGACCTGACCATCCTGCGGCTCGGCCTGTCGGGGCAGCGCCGGGAGGTCGCCGAGGCCACCCGCTGGCTCGGCCCGGAAGACCGGGAACTCCTGTCGCTGTGGTGGCTCGAAGCCGCCGGCGAGCTCACGAGGGCTGAGCTCGCCGCGGCGCTCGACCTGCCGCCCGCGCATGCGGCCGTCCGCGTACAGCGGATGAAGGCGCAGCTGGAGACGGCTCGCGCCGTCGTGCGCGCGCTGGCCGCGGTGCCCCGCTGTCCCGGTCTCGCCGAGCTCACCGCGGGCTGGGACGGCGTGCCGGATCCGGTCTGGCGCAAGCGGTTGGCCCGGCACTCCCGCGACTGCACCGCCTGCGGCGCGGGCTGGTCGGGGCTCGTCCCGGCGGAGCGGCTGCTGACCGGCCTGGCCCTCGTGCCCCTTCCGGCCGGCTTCGCCCTGTACGGGGCGGCGTTCCCCGGCGGCCACGCCGGGCCGGGCGGGAGCCAGGCCGGGTCCGGTGGAGGCCACGCCGGATCGGGCGGCGGTCATGCCGGGTCTACTGGAGCGCACGCCGGGTCGGGTGCGGGGCATCCCGCGACGGCCGGCGGCCACGTCCCGCCTGCGGGCGGGCATGCCGTGTCCGGGGAACACGCGGCGGGCGGATCGGCGTCGGGCTCGACGTCGGCGGGGGGACAGGGCGGCACCGGCGTTCACGGTGCCGTGGTGCGGGCCGGGCGGCTCGGCCGTGCGATGGGTCACCTCACGGCCAAACAGGTCGCCGTGGCGGCGGGGGCGGCGGTGGTCGCCGGGGGGACCGCCATCACCGCGGCCGCCTACACCGGGAACGCCCCGACCACCGAGCGCCCCCCGACGGCCGAACGCCCGCTCACAGCCGGACCGCAGCCGATTCCGTCCGCCGTGCGCACACCCGCGCGCACGCGGAGCGCGCGGCCCACGAGGCGGCGCGCGAAGCCCGGGCCGGTGTACGGCAGCAACGTCGACGCGGTGGACCGTGCCCCGGCGAAGAACGCGCCCCCGGGCCGGCTGCCGGTCCGTGCCGAAGGGCGGCCGCTGGTCTTCTCCGGCAAGTGGGAGCAGCCCTTCCGCGGCTCGCTGGGCGGCCGGTACCTCATGTTCTACCGCGACGATCATCTGACGATCCGGGGGCGCGGGTACTTCCAGGTCCGCTGGGAGATCGCCTACTTCAACCGGCCGGGCGTGCTCGTCATGCCCACCTGGACCGGCCTCAAGGGCAAGATCTTCCACGTCGCGTCCGGAGGCGGCCGCCGCATGGACGACGCCGTGCCCGGCGCCACGGACCGGCCCCATACGTGGATGGGCCGCCCGGACAAGGGCTACATCACCCTGCCGCAGGGCGCCCAGCAGATGTGGCAGAACGAGTTCTACTACATCGACGGCGAGGTCACCCTCCGCCAGCATGAGCGCGGGGCGGACTACAACCTGGGGATCACGCCCGTGAGCAGGGCGGACGTGGCGGCCGACATCGGCCACGCGCCCGACCCGGCGCACGGCATCGTACGCTTCGGGCTCGTCCGCGACACTGGCCGCGACGACGCGCCGGTTCCGCAGTACGCCACCCGGGAGGACGTCGTCGGCCCCGACGTGCCGCAGCGCTCCCGGCTGACCTGAGCCTCCCGGCTCGGATTCCGCCGCCCGAGCGACTCCTGAGCCGCCCGGCCGAGCAGATCCTCCACGACGACCACCTCGACCCGCTCACCGCCGGCGAGCTCGCCACCCGCTTCATCCTCGCCGCGTTGCGCGGCCTCGATCCCGCCCTCCTGGACGCCATCGACGACGGCAGGCCCTAGTGTGGTGCGGATGACGCCGCCTCAGGAGCTCGTCGACCTGCCGTACGCCGAGGCCCTGTCCGCCTACGACGGGTCCTGGCACGAGGACGAGTACGACACCGTCCACGTCGACGGGCTGACGGTGCCGGAGGCCGACGTCTCCGGCGCTCGCTTCATCGAGTGCGCGGTCACCCGGACGACCTTCGAAGGCGGTCGGTTCCGACGGGCGCGGCTCATCGACACGTGGTTCCAGGAGACCCGGATCGTCGGCGCCGACTTCGCCGAGAGCAGCTGGCAGGACGTGACTTTCCTCGGTGGCGTGCTCGCCGGGCCCGCGCTGTTCGGCGCCGAACTGTCGCGCGTCGTGTTCCAGGGCTGCAAGCTCGATTCGTTGAACTTCCGCGACGCCCGGCTGACCGACGTGCGGTTCGACGACTGTCTCCTGCGCGACGTCGACTTCGGCGGCGCCAGGCTTCGCCGCGTCACCTTCCCCGGCTCGCGGCTCACCGGCGTGGACTTCTCGCGCGTCACGCTGGAGAAGGTCGACCTGCGCGGCGCCGAGCTCGGCCTGTCCGGCGGCGCGGAGTGCCTGCGGGGCGCCACGATCAGCGCCGCGCAGCTCATCGACCTCGCGCCCGCTCTCGCCGAGTCACTCGGCATCACGGTGAAGTGAGCTCAGCCGTCGTCTACGACCGGCGCGGTGAAGCGAAGCTCCAGCTGTCGAAGGCGCGGCGTCACGGTGAGGTGAGTCTCAGCCGTCGGCCGCGTCCTGCCGGGTGATCGAGGGCACGATCCGGTAGTCGCGCTGGAAGACGAAGTTGTGCAGGTCGGCGGCTGCGATCGCCCGCAGCGTGGGCACCTCGGCGGCGGCCTGCCTGTCGTCGAAGACGTTGAGGGGCCACTCGCCCACGGTCGCGCCGCGCAGGTGCGGATGGTGGGTGCTCCGTTCGAAGTGGGCCTCCAGGGTGATCGGCGAGACGCCTGCGGCGCGCTGCTCCGGCCAGGACAGCGTCCAGGAGGCGGTCAGACCGCCGTCCTCCGTCCGCGTCAGCCCACTCTCGTCGACCTCGCCCGTGCCTCGCAGCAGGTCCCGGTCGACCTCCTCCAGCACCCGCCGGGCATAGTGGCGGAGCAGCACGACCGTGTCGGCGAACCGTTCCTCCTTCTCCTCCCGCGTCACCACGCCGCCGTGGGTGCCGTCACGAAGGTCCTCGAAGTGCCGCCGCAGCGCCGGCAGCGTCGTGTTGTCCCCGTGCGCGGTCGATGACTCGCTCATTCCCCCATTCTGCGCCGAGGTGCGGGCCGGCGCGCGCGCGACCAAAGAGCCGTCCAGCCGCCCGGGCCGAGCCAGGAGGCGGGCACGCGCAGGCCGTGTTCGGCGATCCGGTCCCAGAACGCCTCGGTGTCGGCGCCCAGCTCACGGGCGATGGGCAGGGCATGCTGCCACGGGCCGTTCTCGTCGGACAGGTCGGTGGCGGGGTGGCCGGGCACGGTGACGGTACGCGGCGGCGCGACGGGGGTGAGCGCGATCGCCG
The DNA here is from genome assembly GCF_040655075.1 of Actinoallomurus sp. NPDC050550. Lineage (NCBI taxonomy): Bacteria > Bacillati > Actinomycetota > Actinomycetes > Streptosporangiales > Thermomonosporaceae > Actinoallomurus > Actinoallomurus sp. NPDC050550. The sequence goes on from NZ_JBFAJC010000001.1 coordinate 282,423, forward strand.
GTGAGCGGCAGGTGATCGTGACCGTGAGGGCGCAGAGCAGCGGCTCGGTCGCCCGGCGGGAGACGGCGCGGGCGATCACCGCGTCGTCCCGGCTCGCCAGGAGCCCGATCGCCCGGCGCGTACGGCGGGCCATCAGGTCGAGTGCGTGGGCGTCGGCGATCGCCGGCCGCTTGACCAGCCTGTGCAGCGACTTGGGGAAGGGCGGGTCACCGAGCAACGGCGCGAGCCGATCGACGTGCTGCCGCAAGGCCGGATCCGGGGACTCGATCGCGGTTCTGAGCGGGCGAACCCCGGTGGCGGCCCACAGGCGATCGAGGTCGACGGCACCGTCGTCCAGCGCGCGTCGGCAGGCGTCGGCCAGCTGATCCGGTCCCATACGCCGCAGCCGGACGAGGGCGGCGTCCGGTGGGGTCCGCGCGAGGGCGGCGAACACCCCGATCACCTCCGCGTCGACCCCGTCCCGCCAGGCCCGTTCGGCGAGCGTCTCGAGGGCCGGTCCGACCTCCTCGACCAGGCGGGGCCGGGGGCGCCGCCGGCCGGAAGGCTCGGGCGGGCTCTCGTCCTGTGGTTCCTCGGCCGTTGCGGCGATCACGCCGGGAAGCGTGGCGACCCAGTCGCGGAATCGCCGTTCCAGGGTCCACTCCGGAGTCGCGTTGAACCTCGCCGCGATCTCCGTGACCTGCCATCCTCGTACGGCGGGCCGGCGCGGGCTCAGCTCGGCGTTGAGGAGCAGGATCCCGTCCTTGTCGTACAGACCCGCGAGGACGCACCAGCCGGCCTGCGCGTTGTCGCGGTAGTACGGCCCGGCGATGCAGTTCCCCATGTAGTCCGACCACTCGGCCAGCGTGCGGGCGTTCCTCGCCACCCGGAAGCGGGCTCCGGTGCCCGGCACGATCGTCCCGTCCAGGGCCGCCAGTGCCGCCGGGACGGCGAACTCACCGGTGAGAGCCTCCGTGATCGCGGTGGCGGCCATCAGGCCCGTGGTGAAGTCGGTCCAGGTCCGGACGCCTTTGGGCGGCGTGCCGCCGAGGGCGACGAGCTGCGCGGCACTGGAGACGGCCAGCCTGATGGAGTCCAGCCGCGGTGACAACGGCTCGGGCTCCGGCGGAGGCGGATCATGGTCGAACCACGGAGCGCCGGTGCCGGGCGTGGCCCGCGCAGCGTCGTGCCCGTACAGCGCGGCCAGAGCGTCGATCAGTTCGGCGTACCACAGCAGGTCGCCGACCACCTCCACGTCGGCGGGGGATGCTTCCGGCGCAGCGGCGAGCCTCCGGAACAGCTGCTCCTCGTCGCCCAGTAGGGGACCCGTCCAGGGTGGGATGCCGCCCCATTCGTCCGGCGGCCGGGCGGAGCCGTAGCCGGCGCCTTCGCGCCAGCTCCGTAGGTCCGCCCTGGCCCAGGGGCGCAGTGTCTCGCGGCGGAAGGCCGTGGACTCCGCGAAGAGGCGTTCGGCCGTCTCGATGATCGCTAGGGCGTAGTCGCGGGCACGCGCCAGCCGAGCCCTGACGTACGCCTCGAGTGTCGTGTCGCGGGGCCGGTCGCCGGTCAGCCTTCGGTCGATGTCGCGGATGTACACGCCGGGGCGGGCCGGGAGGCCGGCCAGGCCCGGCACCGGACGCGTGCGGCCCTCGACCCGGTAGGGCTGGGCGTGGGCCGCGCGGATGACCGGCGCCGAGCGCGCCAGCCCCTCGTCGAAGCCGTGGTCGGCGACGGCCACCGCCGTACGGAGCAGGGCCGTCGCCGCGAGCGCGTCCTGGAGAAGCCGGCCGAACAGGTCGTACCAGTAGTCGTCGGGCGGCACCCACCGCGCCGCGTCGGCGAGGGACGGTTCCTGATCGCCCAGCCAGGCTCTGAGCCGCCAGAGGATCAGCTCGTCGTCGTCATGCCGGCGGCGTGCGCGAAGGTCGTCGACGCGGTCGCGGCGGCTCTGGGTGGCCAGCCGCCGTTCCCGGCGTGCCAGCCCGGCGTGATGCTCGAGTACTCGCTCCCACAGGTCCAGGATCAGCGCCGGCCTGCGCGGCCGGGTCACCGGCTCGAGGACCTGCCGGAGGTGCTGCGCGAGCGCGGAGGGCGGGCCGGCCGGGGTGAGATCGACACCTTCCGGTGCCCGTAGTTCGAGGACCCGTTCCACCTGCTCCGGGCCGAGGACGTCACTGGCGGCCGACGCCAGGTGGACGGCGGCCCACCGGCCCTCACGGATCGCCTCCTCCGCCGCGGCCCCGACCCGTTTGGTCACCGCGGGTCCGAACAGCGCCACCAGGAACCCGGCCCGGTCACCCAGCCTGTGCGTGTCCTCCACGCCCAGCACCCGCAGCGCGGCCAGGACCGCGTCCCGCTGGTCTCCGCGCGCCCCGGCCAGGCGCGCGGAACGGAACCCCGACCCGAGGTCGACACCCGCGCCCGCGGCGACGACACCACCGGCCTTCACCAGGCGGGTCAGCTCGGCGACCGCGCACCGGACCTCTTCATCGGTGGCCGCGGCCGGCCCCAGCGCGACGGCCGCGCCGGGCGGCATCGCGGACTCGTCCACCACCCTGGCCGGGCCGGACGACCGCGGAACCCAGACGCACAGGTCCGAGGCCACCACGCCACCCGCAAGCCGGATCTTCATCGGAGCAATCATGGCCGACTCGGCCCCACCGGCCAACGCGGTTTTTCGGGCGGTCAGGACGGCAGCACGGTCCGGAGCGTGATCGAGACCCGGCGGGAGCGGGGGAGCCGGCCGTGCGGGCCCGGGTCGCTCTTGCGCGCCGCGATCGCGTGCCGCCACGCGTACCGGGCCGGCCCGGTCATCACGCACAGACTGCCCGGCTCCAGCCGAACGGGGATCCGCGTCGCCCGGTCAGGGTCGGTGAACCTCTGGCCTGGTGGATCCTCCCGATTCCGCGCGTTCCTGCCGGTCGGGTCCGGGAGCACCTCTTCCCGGACCCGGCGCCGGTGGGTCAGGAGCGGGCGTCGGAGAGAGCGGAGTCGACGACGGCGCGGGCCTCCTCCTGGACGCGCGCCAGGTGGTCCGGTCCCTTGAAGGACTCGGCGTAGATCTTGTAGACGTCCTCGGTGCCGGATGGGCGGGCGGCGAACCAGGAGTTCTCGGTGCAGACCTTCACGCCGCCGAGCGGGGCGCCGTTGCCGGGGGCGTCGGTGAGCACCGTGGTGATCGGCTCGTCGGCGAGGGCGTCGGCGGTGATCTGCTCGGCGGACAGCTTCTTGAGGACCGCCTTCTCCTCCCGGGACGCGGGCGCGTCGACGCGCGCGTAGGCGGGGTCGCCGTACCGCCCGACGAGTTCGGCGTAGTTCTCGCTGGGGGAGCGGCCGGTGACGGCGGTGATCTCCGACGCGAGCAGGGCAAGGATGATGCCGTCCTTGTCGGTCGTCCACACCGAGCCGTCGCGCCGCAGGAACGAGGCGCCCGCGCTCTCCTCGCCGCCGAAGCCGAGCGAGCCGTCCAGCAGGCCGGGGACGAACCACTTGAACCCGACCGGGACCTCGACCAGGCGACGGCCCAGCCCGGCCGCCACCCTGTCGATCATGCTGCTGCTGACGAGGGTCTTGCCGACCCCCGCGTCGCCCGGCCACTCCGGCCGGTTGGCGTACAGGTAGGAGATCGCTACCGCGAGGAAGTGGTTGGGGTTCATCAGCCCGCGGTCCGGCGTGACGATGCCGTGCCGGTCGGCGTCCGCGTCGTTGCCCGTCGAGACCGCGAACTCGTCCTTGCGGGCGATGAGCGAGGCCATCGCGTACGGCGACGAGCAGTCCATCCGGATCTTGCCGTCCCAGTCCAGCGTCATGAACCGCCAGGTCGGGTCGGTGTGCGGGTTGACGACGGTCAGGTCGAGCCGATGACGTTCGGCGATCTCGCCCCAGTACGCCACGCTCGCCCCGCCGAGCGGGTCCGCGCCGATCCGGACCCCGGCCCCCCGGATCGCGTCGAGGTCGAGGACGGAGGGCAGGTCGTCCACGTACGCGCCGAGGAAGTCGTACCGGCCGGTGGTGTCCGCCGCGAGCGCCCGGGCGTACGGGATGCGCCGGACCTCCTTGAGATCGGCGGCGATGAGGGCGTTCGCCCGGTCCTGGATCCAGGAGGTCGCGTCGGTGTCGGCCGGGCCGCCGCTGGGCGGGTTGTACTTGAAACCGCCGTCCGCCGGAGGGTTGTGCGAGGGCGTCACGACGACGCCGTCCGCGAGACCGGTCGTCCGGCCCCGGTTGTAGGTCAGGATGGCGTGCGAGACGGCGGGCGTCGGCGTGTAGCCGTCCCGGCTGTCGATCAGCACGCGTACGTCGTTGGCGGCGAACACCTCCAGCGCCGACACGCGCGCGGGCTCCGACAGGGCGTGCGTGTCGATCCCCAGGAACAGCGGCCCGTCGACCCCCTGACGCGTCCGGTATTCGCAGATGGCCTGGCTGGTGGCGAGGATGTGCGCCTCGTTGAAGGCGGTGTTCAATGCCGATCCGCGATGCCCCGACGTGCCGAACGCCACGCGTTGCTCAACCCGGGAGGGGTCGGGCCGCAGGGCGTAGTACGCCGTCACCAGGCGCGCGACGTCCACCAGGTCTTCCGGCTGCGCGGGCCGCCCCGCACGCTCATGCACCATCGGATACTCCTTGACCCCGCGGGCCGTCGACGACTCCTACGACGCCAGTCTGTCCCAGTGCCGGTGTCGTAATCGAGGCGGCCTGGCGATGACCGGCGGGAACAATCGCCGAAGAAGGATGGTTGAAGCTTCAACCAACTAGGGAAGGGCGTCATGAACCTGCGACCCACGGTCGACATCCGCCGGGCCGACGAGCGCATGGCCACGAAGATCTCGTGGCTCGATTCAAAGCACTCGTTCTCCTTCGGCCACCATCAGGACCCGGACAACATCCACCACGGGCTCCTGCTCGTCAACAACGACGACGTGGTCAAGCCCGGCACCGGCTTCGAGACGCATCCGCACCAGGACATGGAGATCGTCACCTGGGTGCTCCGCGGCTCGCTGGTCCACCAGGACTCCGAGGGGCACAACGGCGTGATCTACCCGGGCCTGGCGCAGCGCATGAGCGCCGGCACCGGGATCCTGCACTCGGAGAAGAACGACCACCGTGGACCGGTCGGCAGCGACGAGCCGACCGAGCCCGTGCACTTCGTCCAGATGTGGGTGGTGCCCGACGAGGCTGGGATCCGCCCCGGCTACGAGCAGTTGGAGATCGACGACGAGTTGCTGCGGGGCGGCCTCGTGACCGTGGCCTCCGGGATGGAGCGCCACGAGGGCGAGACGGCCATCCGCATCAAGAACAGGTACGCGGCGCTGCACGTGGCGCGGCTGCAGGCCGGCGACAGCGTCGAACTGCCGGAAGCCCCGTTCCTGCACCTGTTCGTGCCGCGCGGCAACGTCACCCTCGAAGGCGCGGGCGCGCTGAACGAGGGCGACGCGGTGCGGTTCACCGCGACGGGCGGTCAGCGGGTGACGGCCACCGAACCGGCGGAGATCCTCGTCTGGGAGATGCACGCCACGATCGCCGCGTGATCGATGCCGGTGGGCGGCGCCGCCCACCGGCACCGTTGGTCAGGCCCGGCGCCCGCCGCCTGCCATGGCGACACGGGAGAGGGAGTCCGCGCTCCGGGCCAGCAGCGGCCCGGCGACCGCGAGGATCAGCACGTACGCCGCGGCGAGCGGCCCGAGGCGCGGATTCGTCCCCGCGCCGACCGCCAGGCCCGCGACGACGATGCTGAACTCTCCGCGAGGGACCAGCGCGGTTCCGGCACGCAGGCGCCCGGCCGGACCCACTCCCGTCCGCCGGGCCGCCACCCACCCGGTCGCGAGCTTCGTGGCCACACCCGCGACCGCCAGCGCGGCGGCGATTCCGGCGACCGGCGGCAGGTCCGCCGGATCGGTGTGCAGGCCGAAGAACACGAAGAACACCGCCGCGAACAGGTCGCGGAGCGGACTGAGCAGCTGCCGGGCGTCATGGGCGAGCGGCCCGGACAGCGCGATGCCGACGAGGAACGCCCCCACGGCGGCCGACACCTGCAGTTGCTGGGCGAGCCCGGCGACCAGGACGGTCAGCCCGAGCACCTTCAGCAGGAGCACCTCACGGCTGGGGCTCGCGACGAAACGCTGCACGATCTCGCCGTGCCGCAGCGCGACGAACAGGATCGCGCTGATCGTCACCGCGGCGGCCAGCAGCGCGAGCCCGCCGCCGAGCAGCCCCGCCCCCGCGAGCAGCGCCGTGAGGATCGGCAGGTACGCGGCCATCGCCAGGTCCTCGAAGACCAGCACGGACAGCACGCTGGGCGTCTCGCGGTTCCCCAGCCGGCCCAGGTCGCCCATCACCTTCGCGGTGATCCCGGAGGACGTGACGTACGTGATGCCGCCCAGCGCCACCGCCGCCACCGGACCCCAGCCCAGCAGGAGTGCGGCGGCGACACCGGGCGTGGCGTTCAGCACCAGGTCGGACAGTCCCACAGGGGCGGAGGTCCGCAGGGTGGTCACCAGCTCGTCGGCGGTGTACTCCAGGCCGAGGGTGAACAGCAGGAGGATCACGCCGACCTCGGCGCCGACCGAGACGAACTCCTCGCTGGTCGTCAGCGGGAGCACGCCACCGGATCCGAACGCGAGCCCGGCCAGCAGGTACAACGGGATCGGCGAGATGGAGAACCGGACCGCGACCGCGCCGAGCAGCCCAAGGCCCAGGATGATGGCGCCCAGTTCGATCAGTTGGGTGGTCGAGTGCATGGGCGGCTACCCCGTGCCCAGCAGCGCGGCGACGGCAGCGGTGCCGTCGGCGGTGCCGACCACCAGGACGATGTCGCCCGCCCGGAAGACGAAGTCCGGACGCGGGCTGGCGATCACGTCGCCGCCGCGGACGACCGCCACGATCGACGCGCCGGTCCGGGTACGGGCTCGAGTGTCGCCGAGCGGCCGCCCGTCATAGGGCGAACCGGCGGTGATCGGCACCTGCTCACTGACCAGGCCCTCGACGTGGCGGTGCAGTTCGGTCAGCCGTTCGACGACGCGCGCGGTGCCGAGGAGCTCGGCGACCGCGCCGGCCTCCGCCGCGCTCAGCGCGATCGTCGTGGCGGCGCTGTCGGGGTCGTCCCGGTCGAAGACGACCACGTCGCGGCGGCCGCTGTGGTGGGACACGACCCCGACGCGCCGGCCGCGGGTCGTCGTGAACACGTGTTGCAGGCCGATACCCGGCAGGGAGGTGCGTTCGATCTCCACGAGAATCCTCTCAGGCTCGGCGTGCGTCACGGGATCTCACTGGTCGTAGGCCGCGTGGACCATCGCCAGAACGTTCGCGGCGATCAGCACCGCCAGCGCCGGCAGGCCGAGACGCGCGTTGTCACGGCGGAACATCGCACCGAACAGCAGCGCACCGCCGGCGACGAGGACGGCGATGGCGACGAGAAGGTAGGTCACTGTCGTTTCTCCACGTAGGACGCCGGTGCGAGACACCGGCGGCCCGCGGACCGGCGGGATGGCGCGCCGAAGTCCGCGGACGGGGCATGGTCGGGAGACGGGCGCGCCGTCACGCGGCGAGAGCGCCCGTGTTCCGGGGAGCGGACACCCGGATCCGCGCCGGCGACCGGCTCTCGCGGCCGTCCGGTTACGCCGACGTGGCGGGAACGGTGACCGGGGGAGCCCGGCCGCCCCGCGCCGGCCGGTCAGCCGACGGCCTACGGGAAGAGGCCCGGTGCGGCCCTCGCCACCAGACGGGCCGCCCGGCCGAGATCGACGTGCCCTTCGGGTCGGCCGCCCTGAGCGGCGCCTTGCCGGCCTGCCGGTGCTCGCCGAGCCGAGGCTGGTGCCGGCCGTGCTCGGCGGCACCGGCGACGCCCGCGGCGGGCGCGGCCGCCACCGTGGAGGTCAGGGGAACGGCGTCTGAAGAGGAAGCGGAGGTGGCGTCGAAGACGTGGCCGGAACCGAGCAACAGCAGCAGTGAGACGAAGATCGCCGGAAGCCACCGGCGCATCCGCTCACCGGACACGGCCGCCCTCCCCCCATCCGTCGAGACGACATACCTCACCTTGACCTTACCGGCACCCCGCCGCCCGGGGCGAAGATCACCCTTACGGGGGCCGCTCGCCTCCGTCTGCGGAGGGGGCTGTCCGAAACCGGACATCGCGCCGCCATTGACGTGGTCGTGCCGACTGAGGATCCTCAAGCAGCCGTATTCCGAAAGCTGTTCGATATCTCGGACAAGTGATCCCGGGGCTGCCTCCGCCTGGGGTCGAGCCTCGAGGAGCCGGATGTCCAGGAAGCTCTCTGCAAGAGCCGCCCTTCGACTGCTGATCGCCGTCGCCACCTGCGCCGCGACGGCCGGCCTGCCGCTCACCGCGGCGTCGGCCCGGCCTAGCGTCACGCCGCCGGGGCCCGCGGCGGCGGCCGCGACCGGCGGCGACAGGAGCCTGGACTTCGACACCGGCTGGAGATTCGCCCTCGCCAACCCCGAGGGCATCACCGACCCGACGGGCGCGTACGCCCACGCCGCCGACCCCGCGTACGACGACTCCTCGTGGCGTCAGGTCGAACTCCCCCATGACTGGAGCATCGAACGCGACCCGACACCGACCGGTGGCACCGACGCCGGCACCGGGTTCCTGCAGGGCGGCCTCGGCTGGTACCGCAAGACGTTCACCCTGCCACCGTCGATGGCCGGCAAGCGGATCTCCATCGACTTCGACGGCGTCTACATGGACTCCACCGTCTACCTGAACGGCCGGCAGATCGCGAACCACCACTACGGCTACACCGGATTCGCCGCGGACCTGACCGGTTCGGTGCACACGGACGGCAGCACCCCGAACGTCGTCGCGGTGAAGGTCCAGAACCGGCTGCCGAGCAGCCGGTGGTACTCCGGCAGCGGGATATACCGGGACGTCCACCTCACCGTGACCGATCCGGTGCACGTCGGGCGGCACGGCGTCTTCGTCACCACGCCGGACCTGGAGCACACCATCGGGTCCGGGTACGCGAACGTGCACGTCCGGACGGACGTCGCCGACGAGGGCGGGGGTACCGCCCAGGTCGCGGTCGTCTCCCGTGTCCAGGACGCCCGGGGCCGTACGGTGGCGCGGGCGACCTCGGACCTCGCCGTGGGAGACCGGCCGGCGACCGCCGTCGCGGACCTCCGGGTCGAGCACCCGACACTCTGGTCGACCGACCGTCCCTACCTGTACTCCCTGCGCACCGACCTGGTCGTCGCCGGCCGTACGGTCGACACGACGACGACCCGCTTCGGGATCCGGTGGTTCCGCTTCGACCCCGACCACGGCTTCTCGCTCAACGGCCGGTACACCAAGCTGAAGGGCGTCGACCTGCACCACGACGGCGGGGCGCTCGGCGCCGCCGTCACGAAGGACACGCTGTACCGCCAGATGAGGCTCATGAAGAGCATGGGCGTCAACGCGTTCCGCACCTCGCACAACCCGCCGTCGCCGGAGATGGTGCAGGTCTGCGAGGAACTCGGGATCGTGATGATGGTCGAGGCGTTCGACACCTGGCGCACGCCCAAGGTCAAGTACGACTACGGGCGCTTCTTCGACGCCGACAGCGACGCGGACATCACGGAGATGGTGAACGCCGCCAAGAACTCCCCGGCGGTCGTCCTGTGGTCGATCGGCAACGAGATCCCCGACTCGACGTCGCCGGTCGGCGTGCCCATCGCCAAGCGGCTGATCGCGGACATCCGGTCGATCGACACCAGCCGCCCGATCGTCATGGGCTCCGACAAGTACCGCAGCGTGCCGGCCCCCGGGTCGGCGCAGGACCAGATCCTCGGGCTGCTGGACGGGCTCGGGCTGAACTACAACACGGCGGGGTCGGTGGACGCGCTGCACGCGCGGTACCCCGGGAAGTTCTTCTTCGAGTCCGAGTCGTCGTCGGAGACCTCGACACGCGGCGTCTACCAGGACCCCGACCAGCTCAACACGGGCGAGAACTACACCCCGGGCCGGCGCGGCACCTCGTCGTACGACAACAACCTCGCGTCCTGGACGATGAGCGGCGAGTACGGGCTGAAGAAGGACCGCGACCGGCGCTTCTTCGCCGGTGAGTTCCTGTGGTCCGGCATGGACTACATCGGCGAGCCCACGCCGTACAACGTGTTCCCGGTCAAGTCCTCCTTCTTCGGTGCCGTCGACACGGCGGGCTTCCCGAAGGACATGTACTACCTGTTCAAGAGCCAGTGGACCGACACTCCGATGGTCCACCTGCTGCCGATGAACTGGACCGACCACAAGCCGGGCGAGCAGGTGCAGGTGTGGGCCTACTCCAACGCCGACACGGTCGAGCTGCTCCTGAACGGCAGGTCGCTGGGCGTACGGAAGTTCGACCACAAGACGACGGCGGACGGGAGGGCGTACCTCGAGACGACCGAGGCCACCCACGACGACAAGAACGTCACCTCCGGGCCGTACCCGGGCAGTTACACCAGCCCTGACGGGAGCGCGGGCAAACTTCATCTGAGCTGGGACGTTCCCTTCGCGCCCGGACGGCTGACCGCCGTGGCGCGGAGCGGCGGCAGGGTCGTGGCGACCGACGAGCTGAGGACCGCCGGGGCGCCGTACACGGTCCGTCTCTCCCCGGACCGGAAGGACATCGCGGCGGACGGCCGGTCCCTGTCGTACGTCACCGCCGACGTGGTGGACGCACGGGGCGTCGTCGTCCCGGGCGCCGAGAACGCGATCCACTTCGCGGTCACCGGAGGGAGCCTGGCGGGCCTGGACAACGGGCGTCAGGAGAGCGCGGAGAACTACAAGGCCCCGACCAGGCGGGCGTGGGCCGGAAAGGCGCTGGCGATCGTCCGGGCGGGCGACCGCGCCGGTCCGGTGACGCTCACCGCGACATCGCCCGGACTGCGTCCGGCGTCGGTGACGATCCAGGCACGTGCCGCCGCGAAGGTCGCCCAGGTCACGGCCGTGCCTCAGGCGATCGCCGCCCGGACGGCGGGCGCGCCGGCGCGCGCGGCCTCCGGCACCGCGCCCACGCACGTGGCGGCACCGAGGAGCATCAGGGACCCACGGAACCTGACGGCTCCCGAGCTGAGCCCCAGCGCGGACGCGAGCTACTCGGGCGCCCCCGACACGGTGCCCGCCGCGATGCTGGACGGCGTCACGACGTCCGGCGGCTGGTCGAACTACTACGACAAAGCGGCGACGGCCCTGCTGCCGTCGGTCAGCAGGGCACGTCCCGCCGACTGGATCTCGGTGTCCTGGCCGGAGCCCCACCGGTTCGGGACGATCAAGGCGTACTTCACCGCAGGCTCCGGGCGTGCCCGGCCCGCCGCGATCGGCGTCACCTACCGGCGAGACGGGCGGGACGTCCCGGTACGCCACCTGAAGATCGACTGGGCGGACGGGTCGAACCAGCCGACGACGATCACCTTCGACCCGGTGACCGCGCCGAGCGTCCGGCTCGACCTGACGAGCCCGGCGCCCGGCACCACCACGGGTTTCCTCCAGGTGGCGGAGCTCCAGGTCATCGGCACGGCGGACGACCCGTGATCACTGGGGAGCGGGATCTGCCGTGACGGGCGATCGGGATCGGCTCCCGATCGCCCACCCGGAATCATCTGATCCGGGGACGCCGGTCGCACCCGGCCGCCCGGAGGCGACCGCGTCGTGCGACTGACGATAAATGCGCCATCGCATTCCGAATCGACCGCAATGCGCGGTCTCTTTCAACTGTGACGGTAACAGACTGTAGCGTCAAGAGTGCAAACGGTAAACAATCGTTCAGCGCCCCCATTCTGCCGAATCCGGGGTGCACCACCACCGGACCGACAAGATCGCCGCGAGGTCACGCTCCCCGTGGCCGACGCACCGTCACCCGCGTACGTCGTGGAGCGCCGCGGACCGGCCCGCGTCGGTCGTGGACCGCGCCGGCGCCGTCACTTCTTGTCGCGGCCGATCACCTTGCGGACCACGTCGCGCGTCCGGTCGGCGGCGGAGGCGAACGTGCCGATCAGGATGTTCTTGGCGGCGGACTCCATGCCCGGATGCGGGTGGGTGGGCGCCGCCGCCTCCGCGGCCTTGATCGCCGCGGCGAGGCCGCGCAACTCCGGGCCGCCCATCTCCCGCAGCCGGGTGAACTCCTCGCGTTCCTCGTGCTCGGCGTGGTCGATGACGGACTTGCGGAACTCGGTGAACAGCGGTTCGAAGCCGGCCGTCGAGGTGCCCATCTTCTCCAGGGCCTGCAGGACCCGCTTACCCTCGTTCTCCTCTTCCAGCAGGGCGTCGATCATTCGGTCGCCGTCCGGGATGACACGGCGGGCCAATGGGTGGACGACCTCCTCCTCCGCCGTCTCGTGCACGGCCAGGAAGCGGCAGAGCTTCTCGAACGCCTCCTCGCGGGCATGGCCTCTGCTCTTGTCGACCTCGTCGAAGAGGCGGCGGATCTCCTGGTGCTGGTGGATGAGCAGGTCGATCGCGTCCTTCTCCGGCATCGTCTCAGGTCTCTGAGTCATCGCGCGTTCCTTCCCCCTGGTGTCTCCCCGTATGTGCCTATTGCGACATTGCCGGTGCTGACCTGCTTAAACGCTTGTCCGATCGGTGCCGCTCCACCCGGAAAAGGGGGGCTTTCTGGGCGGCCACTTTCTTCGATCATGTCGGTGGGACGACCCTGGTTTTGATCAACGATCTCTAGCCTGATCTCCAGAATGGTCACGGACGGTGACGCCCCGTCGCGTGACCGTCGTCGGAGTCCGGAAGGCGTGCCATGCCCCGCACCAGGAGATACGTCCTAGAAGACCGGTGGCCGTGCCGCCGTGGCTGAGGGCGGCCGGCGCGGCCCTCGCGGCGCTCGTGCTGGCCGACGTGCTGAGCGTGGCGCTCGGCCGGTACGCCCTGCGGCACGGCCTCATCGATTGGCCGGACGTGCGCAAGGCGCACACGCGACCGACCCCGTACCTCGGCGGCGTCGCGATCGCCGTCGGCACGCTGGCCTCGGCCGCGGTCGCGATCTCTGGCTGGGATCGGCGGATCACGGTCGTCGTCCTCGCCGGCGTCGTCGTCGCCCTCGTCGGCCTGTTCGACGATCTGCGGCCGACCCACCCGGCGTTCCGGCTGGTCGTGGAGGGCGCCGCCGCCACGGCGGTGGTCGTGGCCGGGGGGCGCATCGGCCTCTTCGGGCACTGGCTGGACCCCGTGGTGACGGTGGCGTGGATCGTCGTGCTCACCAACTCCTACAACCTCCTGGACAACATGGACGGCGTGGCGGCGGCGGTCGCCGTCGGCAGCGCCTGCCTCATCGCCGCGGCGGCCTACCTGGAGGGCCAGAGCAACCTGGCTCTGCTGCTGATGTCGCTGTCGGCGGCGTGCCTGGGATTCCTCGTGCACAACTGGGCGCCCGCGCGGATGTTCATGGGCGACGCCGGCTCGCTGTTCATCGGCTTCCTCCTGGCGACGGCCGCCGTCATGGTGCGGGTGCCCGGCGGACCTACGGCGAGGCCGGCGGAGCTCTTCCTGTTCACGTTCGTGGCCACCGTCGACACCTGCCTGGTGGTGATCGCGCGTCCCCGCGCCGGGCTGTCCTGCTTCACGGCCGGCACCGATCACGCGTCCCACCGGCTGCGGACGATGGGGCTCACCGTCCGCCAGGTCGGCCTGGCCCTGTTCGCCGTCGCGGTCGCGGCGGGCCTGTGCGGGGTCGGCGTGGCGACCGCGCGGTTGCCCGGGATCGCCATGCTCGCGGCGGCGGCCGTCGGGGCCGCCGCGCTGATCGGGCTCCTGCTGAACGTCCCGGTGTACGCCGCACGGGCCGGTGTGCCGATGCCCGCCTCCGCTCCAGAGACGGCGGACTCGCAGGCGGCGGCTCATCCGGACCGCACCTCGCCGAAGCTCCGCGTCGTTCGCGACGCGCCGAAAAAGCAGGTGGAAAATGCGCTCGAACAGCATTGACCGATCCGTTTTCCCAGCGAGGTGACGCCGAGAATGGACATCAGTTACCAGGAGACCCAAGACCGTCTCGCGAACCGCATCCGCGCCCACAAACTCTTCGGGAACTTCGAGATCGGTGATTGGATCGACGCCTTCCTCGCCCGGAGCCGGCCGCGCCACGTCCTCGACCTCGGGTGCGGGGACGGCAACCACCTCGGTCTCTTCCTGCGGCACGTCGGCGAGGACGGCACCGTGACCGGGATCGACCGCGACGGCGGACTGATCGAGCGGGCGGGCGGGCGCCATCCGGACGCGGGCAACCTCGCCCTGCACGTCGGGTCGATGGACGACAAGCTGCCGTTCGCCGACGGGTCCTTCGACCTGTGCACGGCGAACTTCTCGATCTACAACGCCCGGGACGCCGACTTCACGCTGCGCGAGCTGCACCGGGTACTGGTGGCCGGGGGTGAGCTGGTGATGGTCGGTCCCGCCCCGGGCAACGTCATGGAGCTCTACGAGTTCAACGAGAGGGTGACCGGTCGCCGGGTCGACGAGAAGACGCTGCGGCGTACGGAGCGCATCGTCAAGGAATTCCTGCCGCGCTCGCTGCAGATATTCGGCCGGATCCGGGCGGAAGTCCTCAGCTCAGTCCTCACCTTCCCGGATCGGGAGGAGTTTCTCCGCTATTTCTGTTCGACCCTCCTCTACGAAGAGATCGCCGAACGTGAGGGTTACTCGCTCGACGAGCTCAAGTCCTACTGCCCGGCGAGCGGCGAGATGCTCGTGTCGAAGGAAATGGTCGCCGTGATGGCGACGAGATGATCCTGACCCCGGTGGAAAGCGAGTGACACATGACCATTGACTGGGCGGACCAGCGGCTCCTCGTGGTCGCACCCCATCCCGATGACGAGCTCCTGGGCTGCGGCGCGCTCATGAGCCGGGTGAAACGCGCCGGGGGCGAGGTGTTCGTCCTCTTCGTGACCGTGGGCGACACGCGTGACTTCTCGCGGACCGGCCGCTCGACCGGCGTCGAACGCGAGCGAGAGGTCGATGACGTCGCGAAGTACATCAACCTGGACGGCCACCACCTGGCACTGCCGGGCGAGGAGTTCCACCTCAGGCTCGACCAGCTGCCCCAGCAGCGTCTGGTCGACCTCATCGAGCGCGACGGCCCGCTCGCCGTCTCCGAGATCCGTCCGTCCGTCGTCCTGATTCCCGAGCTGAGCAGCTACAACCAGGACCACCGCGCCGTCGCCGCCGCGGCGATCACCGCGCTGCGACCGGGCCCCCGGCGCGACCGTCACCAGCCGGACCTGATCCTCATGTACGAGGAGGTGGCCGACGGCTGGAGCGGCGAGACGGTCTCGCCCCGGAACTTCCACGTCGTCGTCGAGCCGGTCGACCTCGACCGCAAGATCGAGGGGCTCCGCCGCTACACGAGCCAGTGGCGCACGCACCCGAACACACGGTCGGAGGAGGCGCTCCGTGCGCTCGCCGCGATCCGCGGAGCGCAGTGCGGCGAGCCGCTGGCCGAGGCGTTCCACTGCCTGCGCTGGAAGGGCTGACGACCCACTCCCGTCGCGGCGGGTCCGTGGAACGTCGGCGTCGGCACGTAGGACGCCTGCCTCCCGGAACCTGCGGAGGCACGGCCCACGCCGGCGAGCTCCGGGGCGCGACCGGCGACCGCGTCGCCGACCGGTGCGGCCTTGGCCGCGTCCGGCTCAGTGCGGATTGCCGGCGAGCAGCTCGCTGAGCAGATCGTCGAGGCTGACGATGCCGAGGAACGGGTCGTCGGAGGTCGCGACGAGGGCGAGCTGGGCTCGCGCCCGTCGCAGCCTGCTCACGGCTGCCAGCACGGTGGTGCCCGGCGTCAGCGTAGGCAGCGGATAGGTCATGTCCGCGGCGGCCCGGCCGGTGGCCGCGCGGGGGAGGGCGTCGCGTACGTGCAGCAGGCCGAGGATCCCGGCCCTGCCGTCCCGTACGAGCAGCCGGGTGTGGCCGCTCGCCGCGGACGCCCGCCGGATCTCCTCGGGAGCGGCGTCGGCGGGGACCACCGTCACCTGCTCGGCGGGAACGACCAGGTGGTCGATGCCCGCGTGCCGGGTGGTGATGGCCCGGCCCAGCAGGTCGTGCTCGGCATGGTCGATCAGCCCCAGCCGGCGCGACTCGCCGATCAGGTGGGACAGCCGTTGCGGGTCGGCGGGCGCCTCCGCCGCCTCCCGCGGCCGTACGCCGACGAGCCGGAGCAGGCCGTTGGTCACCCCGTTGAGGGCGGCCAGCAGGGGCCGCGCCAGCCGCGCGAACCCGCGGAACGGGACCGCGAGGACCAGGGCGGAGCGCTCGGGATGCGCGATCGCCCAGGACTTCGGCGCCATCTCGCCGACGACCATGTGCAGGAAGGTCACCACGCCGAGCGCCAGCGTGAACGCCACCGCGTGCCCGGCCGCCTCGGGGACGCCGATGGCCGCCAGCGGCGCGTCGAGCACGGACTCGAAGGCCGGCTCGGTGACGACGCCCAGTCCCAGGGAGCACATCGTGATGCCCAGCTGCGCCCCCGCCAGCATCAGCGACAGCTCGTCGATCCCGGCGACGGCCGCCCGCGCCGCCGTACCGCCGCGCGCGGCGGCCCGCTCGAGCCGGGGGCGTTTCGCGGCGACGAGGGCGAACTCCGAGGCGACGAAGAAGGCGTTGCCGGCCAGCAGCGCGAGTGTGACCAGCGCGGAGGTCAGCGGGTCCACGACACCTCCCCGTCGGGCGCGGCGGTGGCGAGCGGAAGGGCCCGCAGCCGTACGGTCCGGGCGACGCGGCGGCGCACCGCGAGGACCTCGATCTCGGCGCGTCCCGGCGGACCGTACCCGGGGTCGAGCTCGACCTCGATCCGGTCGCCGGCGCGCGGCAGCCGGTGGAGGTTGGTCATGACCAGTCCGCTGAGGCTGTCGTAGGCGACGTCGGCGGGCAGCGCCAGCCCCGTCAGGTCGCGGACCTGCGCGATCCGCGTCGCGGCGTTCAGCACCCAGACCCCCTCGCCGCGCGTCGGGTCCGCCTCCGCGGCGTCGTTCTCGTCGGCGATCTCGCCCACGAGCTCTTCGGCGATGTCCTCGAAGGTGAGGATCCCGGCCAGGCCGCCGTACTCGTCGACGACGGCGGCGAACTCCTGACGGGCCTCCCGCATCCGTGCCGTCACCTCGTGGACCTCGAGTGTGTCCGGGACGAGCAGCGCCGGGCGCATCATCGTCTCCGCCGTCCGGTCGTCGCCGTCGGCGGCGTCGAGGGCGGCGAGCTCGCGGACGCCGACGACGCCGACGACGTCGTCGATGTCGCCTCCCCAGACCGGATAGTCGGTGTGGCCGGCGCGGGCGACGAGGTCGGTCAGCTCCGCCACGGTCGTGGTCCGCGGGACGGCGACGACGTCGGGGCGGGGCACCATGACCTCGGCCGCGGTGCGCTCCCGGAAGGTCAGCGCGCGCTGGAGCAGGTCGGACAGGTCCGGCGGCAGGTGGCCCGCGCGCCGGGACTCGCCGATGATGTCGCCGAGCTCCTCCAGGGTCGCCCCGTGGTGCAGCTCCTCCACCGGCTCGACCCCGAACAACCGCACCAGCCGGGCCGCGGTGGTGTCGAACAGCCGGATCACCGGGCCGGCGACGGCCAGGTAGGCCAGCGTCGAGGCGGCCAGGGCCTTGGCGACCGGCTCGGCCCGGGCCAGGGAGAGGTTCTTGGGCAGCAGCTCGCCGAGCACCATCTGGATCACGGTCGCCAGCAGGAACCCCGCGACGACCGCGACACCGTCGGCCCCGCCGCCGGACAGGCCCAGGCGCCCCAGCGCCGGGGCGATCAGCGCGGACATGGCGGGCTCGGCGATGAAGCCGACGACCAGGGCGGTGACCGTGATGCCCAGCTGGGCACCGGACAACATGAACGAGAGCCGGCTCATCACGGTCAGGGCCCGCCCGGCCCGCTTGTCGCCGTGTTCGGCCTCCGCGCTGAGCGCGGCCCGGTCGGCGGAGACGAAGGCGAACTCCTGGGCCACGAAGTAGCCGGTCGCGGCCGTCAGCGCCAGGATGGCGACGACGCCGGCCAGGGCGCTCACCACCGTGGTGCCCCCGGACTGGAAGGGTCCGACGCCGCGGACACCACATCCCCTCTCATCGGTTCGTTCCTCAATACGCCAACGACCCGGGTCCGCCCCGATGTTCCCCCGAAGCGATCAACCTCAAGGGAACCTCAAGCCTCTTCCCGGAGGCGCTCCGTAGTGGCATCGTCCTGTCCGGGGGACGCGGAGCAGCCAGGACTCGCTCCCAACACGCCGATGTAACGAGCTGGAAACGTGTGTGACATGTGCTTGACATGACTTCTCGCGCGGTGGCAATTTGAACGATCAAATCGCCACGGTTGTGACGGAAACTTCCGAATCCGACGCGAGGGAGAGGCATGAGCGGCCGAAACGCGAACGGAGTCACGATCTCCGATGTCGCCGCGGCCGCCGGTGTCTCGCGCCAGACCGTCTCGAACGTGCTCAACGCTCCCGCGCGGGTGGCGCCCGAGACCGCCGAGCGCGTACGGCAGGCCATCGAGATGCTCGGCTACCGTCCGAACCGCGCCGCGCAGAACCTGCGCGAGCGCGCCAGCCGGTGCATCGGACTGAAGATCGCCGCGCCGATCGGCGTGAGCAACTTCCTGGACCGCTTCCTCTACGCCCTCACGTCGGCGGCCGGGGCGGCCGGCTACCACCTCCTGCTGTTCGCCCCCACGGCCGTGGACGAGG
The DNA here is from genome assembly GCF_040655075.1 of Actinoallomurus sp. NPDC050550. Taxonomy (NCBI): domain Bacteria; kingdom Bacillati; phylum Actinomycetota; class Actinomycetes; order Streptosporangiales; family Thermomonosporaceae; genus Actinoallomurus; species Actinoallomurus sp. NPDC050550. Next base: position 301,046 of record NZ_JBFAJC010000001.1, read on the forward strand.
AACTCGCCGTGTACGAGGACCTGATCCGCACCGGAACGGTCGACGGCTTCGTGCTGGCGGACGTGTCGGCCAGGGACCGGCGGCTGCCCTGGTTCGCCGAGCGCCGCATCCCCTTCGTCTGCTTCGGCCGGCCCTGGGGACAGGAGAACGGGCCGTACACCTGGGTGGACGTCGATGGGGCGTACGGCATCGAGCAGGCCGTCGACCACCTCGTCACGCGCAGGCACCAGCGGATCGCCTATCTCGGCTGGCCGGAGGGCACCGGGTTCGGCGACGAGCGGCGGAAGGGCTGGCTGCGGGCCATGGAACGGCATGACCTGCCGGCCGACGACCTGATCGGCGTGTGTGCCGAGGGTGTCGCCGTCGCCGCCGAGGCGGCCGAGCGGCTCATGCGGTCGCCCACGCCGCCGACCGCCTTCGTGTGCGGCAGCGACACCCACGCGGTCGGAGCCAGGCTCGCCGGCGGCCTGGACGCGGACGGCCGCCCGCGAGTCGAGGTCGTGGGCTTCGACGACTCACCGGCCGCGACCTTGATCTCACCCCGGATGTCGAGCATCCGGCAGCCGCTCGACGAGGTCGCGCACCGCGTCGTCGGCCTGCTCAAGGCCAGAGTCCAGGGCACTGATTCCCCGCCCGAGGGGGTGATGTTGCGTCCAGAACTCGTGGCACGGGAGTTACGAAGACCGACATCCGACCCCTGAAGTGAACAACCCAGAGGATGGAGTAAAGGTGTCATCCATATCGAAGATGGCCCGCTGGACCGTCGTCGCGACGAGCGTCGCGGTGATGGCCGCCGGGTGTGGCGGTAGCAAGAGCGACGACAAGGGCGGCTCCAAGGACGCCGGTGCGCTGAGCGGCCGCGGGCCGATCACGCTGGCGACCGGTAAGGACACGTCGGGCAACCTGCAGAACCTGGTCAACGCCTGGAACCAGCAGCACCCGAAGGAGCAGGCCCGGATCATCGAGCTGCCCGAGGACGCGGACGCGCAGCGGCAGCAGATGGTGCAGAACGCCCAGACCAAGTCCAACGCATACAGCGTCCTGAACCTGGACGTCGTGTGGACGGCGGAGTTCGCCGCCAACCAGTGGATCTCGCAGCTGCCGAAGACGCAGTTCGACCTGACGAAGTTCCTCCCGTCGGCGACCAAGACCGGCGAGTACCGGAACAACCTGTACGCCGCGCCGTGGAAGACCGACTCCGGTCTGCTGTACTACCGAAAGGACCTGCTGGACAAGGCGGGCATCACGGCGCCGCCGAAGACCTGGGCGGAGATGCAGCAGGACTGCGCCAAGCTCAAGGGCAACAACTGCTACGCCGGCCAGTTCGAGAAGTACGAGGGCCTGACGGTCAACTTCTCCGAGGCCGTCGAGAGCGCGGGCGGCGTGGTCGTCGGTGAGGACGGCAAGCCGAACGTCAACACCCCGGAGGCCAAGCAGGGCCTGAACTTCCTGGTCAACGGCTTCAAGAGCGGGATGATCCCCAAGGAGGCCATCAGCTACAAGGAGGAGGAGTCCCGCCGCGCCTTCGAGAAGGGCAACCTGGTCTTCCTCCGCAACTGGCCGTACCAGTACGCCCTGTCCAACAAGAAGGGCGACTCCAAGGTCGTCGGCAAGTTCGCCGTCGCCCCTGTGCCGGGTCTGAGCGGCCCCGGCTCGCCGACCCTCGGCGGCCACAACCTGGCGATCTCCAAGTTCGCCCAGAACAAGGCCACCGCGCTGGACTTCATCAAGTACCTCACCAGCGAGCAGACCGAGCGCGCCAACCTCATCGCGTCCTCCGAGGCCCCGACCCTGGCGTCGCTGTACGACGACCCGGAGCTGCAGAAGAAGTTCCCCTACCTGCCGACGCTCAAGGCATCCCTCCAGAACGCCAAGCCCCGGCCGCAGGCCGTCCGGTACAACGACGTGACCACCGCGATCCAGGAGGCCGCCTACTCGGCCCTCACCGGCAAGTCGACCACCGACCAGGCGCTGGCCGACCTGCAGACCAAGCTCGGACAGCTGATCACGCCGTAGCGGCGTCCCGTGGCGGGACGCGCGGCGTCCCGCCACGGACCCCTAGGAGGGCTCCATGACCACTACGACCGCCGAACCGGCAGCCGCGGCGCCGGTAAAGCAGAACAAGCGCGACGTTCAAGGCTCGGGTCGCCTGGCCGCCGTGCTGCTTTCGCCGACCTTCCTGGTCCTCGCCCTGGTCGTCGGCTACCCCATCGTCGAGGCGCTTCGCGAGTCGCTGTACCAGAAGAACCAGGGCCTCGACGCCAACGGCTTCGTCGTCAACGGCGACAAGTTCGTCGGCCTCAAGAACTACACCGACATCTTCACCGGCGTGAAGTCTGACGCCTTCTGGAACGCCTTCTGGAACACCACGTTCTTCACCGTCACCAGCGTGATCATCGAGGTCGTGCTCGGCATCGCGATGGCGCTGATCATGCACCGGGCGTTCCGTGGCCGGGCCTTCGTCCGGGCGAGCATCCTCGTGCCCTGGGCGATCCCGACGGCCGTGTCCGCGCTGCTGTGGCGCTGGGTCTTCCAGGCCGACGGCGTGGCCAACGCGATCATCGGCCACCAGGTCCTGTGGACCACCGAGGGCTTCCACGCGAAGATCGCCGTCATCATCGCCGACACGTGGAAGACCGCGCCGTTCGTCGGCCTGCTCGCCCTCGCCGGCCTCCAGCTGATCCCCGCCGAGGTGTACGAGGCCGCCAAGGTGGACGGGGCGACCGCGTGGCGCACGTTCATCAAGATCACCCTGCCGCTGATCAAGCCGGTGCTGCTCGTCGCCGTGCTGTTCCGGCTGCTCGACGTGCTGCGGATGTTCGACCTGCCGTTCGTGCTCATCGGCGCGCACAAGGACTCGGTGAACACCCTGTCCATGCTCGCCTACGACGAGGCGAACAACCTGCGGTACGGTCCCGCGGCCGCGTTCGCCACGATCCTGTTCGTCTACGTCGTGGTCATCGCGTACGCCTTCGTGAAGCTGCTCGGCGCCGACATCATCGGTGACGCGCGGTCGCGTAAGTCCTCGACGTCCAAGCGTGCCAAGAAGGGGGCGCGTGCCGCCCGGGAGGTAACGGCATGACCGCCATTTCCACCTCGAAGTCGAGGTCCGCCGGACGCGAGCCCGTCAGCCTGCGGAAGGTGCTCTCGTACCTCGGCATGATCGTCGTGGCGCTCTACTGTCTGGCGCCGTTCTACTGGATGGTCGTGTCGGCCTTCCGGCGGCCCGAGGACCAGTTCGACAACTCGCCGATCCCTGCCCCGTTCTCGATCAAGAACTTCACGGCGGTGTTCAAGCCCGACGTCGGGTTCGGGCGGGCGCTGCTGAACAGCCTCGTCGTCGCGGGCTCGACGACGGTGCTCACGCTGGTCGTCGGCACCTTCACCGCGTACGCGCTGGCCCGGCTGGACTTCCGGTTCAAGAACATCACGCTCGGCATCATCGTCGCGACGTCGATGTTCCCGACGATCTCCCTGCTCGTCCCGCTGCTGCACCTGTTCACCGACATCAAGTGGATCAACACCTACCAGGCGATGATCCTGCCGAGCCTGTCGTTCTCGCTGCCGCTGGCGGTCTGGAACCTCACCGCGTTCTTCCGGCAGATGCCGTTCGAGCTGGAGTACGCGGCGATGGTCGACGGCTGCACGCGCGGCCAGGCCTTCCGGAAGATCATCGTTCCGCTCGCGGCGCCGGGCGTCTTCACCACCGCGATCATCGCGTTCATCGCCGCGTGGAACGAGTTCATGATCGCGCTGAGCATGGTGAACAAGAAGGAGATGCAGACGGCCACCGTGTCGATCTCCAAGTTCACCGGGGCGTACGGGTTCGACCAGCCGTTCGGCACGCAGATGGCGGCCGGCGTGCTCGTCACCGTGCCGCTCGTCATCGTCGTACTGATCCTCCAGCGCCGCATCATCGCCGGTCTCACCTCCGGCGGCGTCAAGTAACGCGACGCCGTCCCCTCACCCCCGAAGGGAAACCGTGCACGTCAACGCCCCCTGGTGGCGCAGCGCCGTCATCTACCAGATCTACATTCGCAGCTTCGCCGACGCGAACGGTGACGGGATCGGTGACATCGCCGGAATTCGGTCCCGGTTGCCGTACCTGCGCGACCTCGGCGTCGACGCCGTCTGGATCACGCCGTGGTACCCGTCGCCGATGGCCGACGGCGGGTACGACGTGGCGGACTACCTCGATATCGACCCGATGTTCGGGACCTTGTCCGACGCGGACGCCCTGATCGGGGACGCGCACGACCACGGTCTCAAGGTGATCATCGATATCGTTCCCAACCACACCTCCGACCGGCACGTGTGGTTCCAGGCCGCGCTCGCGGCCGGCCCGGGCAGCCCCGAGCGCGACCGGTACGTCTTCCGGACCGGTCGCGGGGCCGATGGCGAGTTGCCGCCGAACGACTGGCGAAGCACGTTCGGCGGCGCCGCCTGGACCCGGGTGCCGGACGGAGAGTGGTACCTCCACCTGTTCGCCCCCGAACAGCCGGACCTGAACTGGGAGAACCCCGAGGTCCGCGCGGAGTTCGAACGGGTGCTGGCGTTCTGGTTCGACCGCGGCGTCGACGGGTTCCGCATCGACGTCGCGCACGGCCTGATCAAGCAGGACGGCCTGCCGGACCTCGGCGGCGAGGGCGAGGACGTCCTCGAGCCGAGCATGCGGCTCGACCACCCGCACTGGGACCGCGACGGGGTCCACGAGATCTACCGCGGCTGGCGGCGGGTGGCCGACCGGTACGACGGCGACCGCACGTTCGTGGCGGAGGCGTGGGTGGCGACGCCGGAGCGGCTGGCGCGCTACCTCCGCCCCGACGAGCTGCAGACCGCCTTCAACTTCGACTACCTGCGCGCCTCCTGGGACGCGGCGAACCTGCGCTCCGTCATCGACGAGAGCCTGGCCGCCTTCGCCCTGGAGGACGCCCCGGCCACCTGGGTGCTGTCCAACCATGACGTGGTCCGCCACGTCACGCGGTACGGCCGGAGCGACACCGGCGGGCGCGGTCCGCAGGGCGACGTCGAGGAGCCCGTCGACCTGGAGCTCGGCACCCGCCGGGCCCGCGCCGCCGCGATGCTCATGCTGGCCCTGCCCGGCGGCGCGTACGTCTACCAGGGCGAGGAGCTCGGCCTTCCCGAAGTCGAGGACCTGCCCGAGTCGGCTTTGCAGGACCCGGTTTGGGAACGTTCCGGCCACACGTCCCGTGGCCGTGACGGCTGCCGGGTGCCGATTCCGTGGTCCGGTGACGGCGAGCCGTACGGATTCGGCCCCGACGGGAGCACGCCGTGGCTGCCGCAGCCGGAGTCCTGGAAGGGCTACTCCGCCGAGGCGGAGGCCGGTGATCCGGCCTCCATGCTCGAGCTCTACCGCTCCGCGCTGCGGTTGCGGCACGAGCGCGCAGCCCTGGGCGACGGCGGCCTGACCTGGGACGACGACGCTCCGGAGGGCGTGCTGCGGTTCACTCGCGCCCCGGGCTTCGCCTGCGTCGTCAACCTGTCCGGCACGCCGTACCAGTTGTCGGCCGACGCCGAGGTGCTGCTGGCCAGCGGCCCGCTCGACGGCGGCCTCCTGCCCACGGACACGGCCGCCTGGCTCGCGGTGTCCGACTGACCGGGTCTGTCTCGAAGTCCCCGTCCGTAGGACAGCGGGACTTCGAGACAGACCCTTGTTTCATCCGCCTCGGGGGTCATCCACGAGAGGTGTTGTTGATGAGAAGACGTGTCCTACGACCCGTCTCCACTGTCGCCGCCGCGCTGGTCCTGATCGCCGGGACCGTCGCCGCGCGGACCGCCCCGGTCCGCGCGGCGACGAGCACCGGCGCGTCGGCCGTCCCGGCCGAACTGTCGGAGACCACCCGGTTGCCGGACCGGCGGTCCGTCGTCGTCGGGGACCGGTTCTACTCCGTGTCCACCGAGGACGGGCTCTACCCGGCAGCGGGCTGGCACACGAGCGGAGAGATGGGCGGGCTCTGGACCCCGCCGCTGAAACTGCTCGACGGTGTCTGGTTCGGCCTGGACGGCGCGTGGCTCGGCAAGCAGGCCGCGGCCGAGCGGTTCACCGCCGGGCACGGCTACACCCGCATCGCCTACCGCGCGGCGGACGGCGTGCAGGCCGAGCGCACGGACGTCGCGCCCGACGGCGTACGTGCCGGGCTCATCGGAATCACCCTCAGCTCCGCGTCCCGCAAGACCGTACGCCTCGACGTGGACGCGCACTCGGAGCTGATGACCGCCTACCCGTGGGGCTGGACGACGCCCGACCAGCAGGCGAACAACCTCCCGGACACCGGCGCGTACGAGAACGGCAGTCTGGTCTTCCGCGAGCAGGGCACCCCGAACGTCCCCAACGCGCCCCGGCACGACTACGCGGCGCTCGTCGCCGCCGACCGCACGCCGGTCGCGCACCAGCTAGGCCCGGACCATCGCGGGCCGCAGGATCCGGCCGTCGTCTGCCCCGCGAGCGGTGACCAGCCCAAGCGCTGCGACGACACGGCGTTCGGCAAGGGCACCGGCGGACGGCTCTCGTACGACGTCAGCGTCCCGGCGGGCGGCAAGGCCACCGTCTGGATCGCGGTCGCCGGCTCGGATCACGGCATGTCCGAGGCGAACGGCGCGCTGCGCACCGCGCTGAAGAATCCGGCCGGCCTGCTCGCCCGGAAGGTCGCCGCACGCCGCTCCGTCGCCGCGAACACCGTCGTCGACCTGCCCGGCGACCGGCTCCTGCAGCAGAGCGTCGAGTGGAGCAAGCAGAACCTCGCCGACTCCGTGCAGGAGGCCCGCGACCTGCAGCTGCGGGTCACCCACGAGGGCAAGGAGTACCCGGCGCCCAAGGGCACCGTCGCCAAGGCCCGCTGGCTCGGCGCCGGCTGGCCCGACTACCCGTGGCTGTTCGGCACAGACGGGGAGTACACCGCCTACGCGACCGTGGCGGCCGGGCAGTTCTCCTCGATCGAGGACCACCTGCGGGCCGTCCGTGACACCAGCGACATCGTCAACGACCGCAGCGGCAAGGTGATCCACGAGGTCGTCTCGGACGGTTCGGTCTACTTCGGCGCGAACGGCGAGGCCGGCAACACCGACGAGACCGCGAAGTTCCCCAGCGCGGTCGCGCTGCTGTGGCGCTGGACCGGTGACCGGGCGTTCCTCGACTCGATGTACGACTTCACGAAGCGCAACATGCACTACATCGTGGAGAAGCTGGACAGCGACGGCGACGGCTGGCCCGAGGGCTCCGGCAACGTCGAGCGTCCCGGCATGGGCGTCGAGAAGCTGGACAACGCCGTGTACACGATCCGCGGTCTGCGGGACCTGGCCGACCTGGCCACCGCCGAGGGCGACGGCGCCACCGCCGCCTGGGCGGGCGGGCACGCCGACGCGATGGAGAAGAAGTTCGAGGGAGCCTGGTGGTACGGCGGCGACACCGCCCAGTACGCCGACTCCATCGACAAGCCCGACGACCCGGCCAACGACAACACGAAGATCTTCCAGCGGCACTGGATCGGTGTGACCCCGATGGACGCCGAACTCGTCCGCCCCGGTCAGGTCACCCGTCCGCTGGCCGACGACCAGCACGCCCAGACGGCGCTGGCCCGGCGCGAGCAGTCCTGCTATACCGGCACGACCGGGCTCTACCACACGGGCACCGGTCCGACCTCGGCCGACGGCGGGAACAAGGGACCGTCCTGTGACGGCGTCGTCTCGTCCGTGCAGAGCGACCGCGAGGTCTTCTCGCTCGGCAACGGGATCATGGCCGTCGCCGAGGGCAACTACGGCCGCCTCGCCCAGCAGCGGACGTACACCACCGACAACGCCCGAATCCAGCTCGACCCGTCGCTGTGGGAGATGCCGGGCGCCATGCCGGAGATCGCGCCGAGCCCCGACTTCGACCCGGCGAACATCGACCGTCCCCTGACCGGACGCTCGATGGTCCTGCAGGCGTGGGGCGCGTACGGCAACCTGTGGCCGGTCGTCCACCAGCAGCTCGGCGTCTCCCCGGACATGGGCCGGGCGCGGCTGGAGGTCGTCCCGCAGGTGCCGCCGGGCCAGCCCCGGGTCGCCGGCCGCAACATCCGGGTCGGCGCCGGCGCGGTCGACGTCACCGCCGAGGCCGCCGGCAAGTCGCTGCGCACCACCGTGACCGGCCGGTCCGCCAAGGCGGGCCTGCTGATCGGCCAGGTCCTGCCGAGCGGCGCGACGGTCGCGTCGGTGACCCTCGACGGGCACGCGGTGAAGTACCAGGTCCGGAAGACCGCGCGCGGCACCGAGGTCGTGGCCGACGCCGGATCCGTGAGCGGCACCGCCGTACTCGCCGTGACCCTCCGTTGAAACCCGTGGGGACGCCCCTCGGGGCGTCCCCACGGACTCCCACCCCCCGGAGTCGCCCCGTGTCCCAGTCCCTCCACGACCACCTCACCTGCGTGGCCGCGCCCGCCGTCTGGCTCTCCCCGCCCGGCGGGCAGCTGACCGGCGGCGCCGACGGGCTGTACGTCGCCGACCGCCGGGTCCTGTCACGGCTCGTGCTCACCCTCGACGGAGCCGAGCCCGAGCCGGCCGACGCGACGCCGCTCGGGGCGGACGGCGCGCGGTTCACCGCGACGCTCGGTGACCTGACGGTCGAGCGGACCCGTACGGTCGGCCGCGACGGCGGCACCGAGGAGATCCGCGTCCGGAACGCCGGAGCCGAGCCGGTCACGGTGGCCGTCGCGGTCGAGGCGGCCGCGGACCTGGCCGAGATCAGCGACGTCAAGGCGTGGCACGCCGGAGAACCGGGCCGGTCGGGCGACGGCGGAGGCCTCCGGCCGGATGAGACGCCGCTGCGCGACGGGATCGCGCACACCGGACCGGACGGCTACACGGTGCTGCTGACCGGACGCCTGCGGGCCGAGCCGGCGCTGGCACCGGGGGAGGAGTTCACGACCACGCTGACGGTACGGGCGACGCCTCCGCCGGTGGAGGGGTTCCGGCCACTGCCGCCGGGTACGCCGCCGCCCTGGTCGGCCGCGCCGCTCACCGTACGGTCCGAGGACCGGCGCCTGGACGCGCTGGTCGGCCAGGGGATCGCGGACCGGCGCCTGGACGCGCTGGTCGGCCAGGGGATCGCGGACCTCGGCGCGCTGCTGCTCGCCGACGAGAACGACCTGTACTGCGCGGCCGGCAGCCCGTGGTACCTCACGCTGTTCGGCCGGGACTCCCTGTGGACCGCCCGGCTGGCGCTCCCGCTCGGGTACGAGCTCGCCGCCGGGACGCTGCGGACCCTGGCCCGGCACCAGGGCGTCCGCCACGACCCGGACACCGAGGAGGCGCCCGGCAAGATCCCGCACGAGCTGCGGCCGGTGCACGCCGCCGGCTGGCTGCCACCGGTGTACTACGGCACGGTCGACGCCACTCCGCTGTTCGTCACCACGCTCGCGGAGGCGTGGCGGTGGGGGATGCCCGCCGCCGAGGTCGAGGCGCTGCTGCCCGCCGCCGAGCGGGCACTGGACTGGCTCGAAGGCTTCGGCGACGCCTTCCTGTCCTACACCGGGTCGCCGGACCGGCTCGTCAATCAGGGCTGGAAGGACTCCACCGACGGCGTCCAGCACGCCGACGGCCGCCTGGCCGAGCCCCCGGTCGCCCTGTCGGAGGTGCAGGCGTACGCCTACCAGGCCGCCATGCTCGGCGCCGACCTGCTCGACGCGTTCGGCCGGCCGGGCGGCGAACGCCGCCGGGAGTGGGCTGCCGCCCTCGCGGAGCGGTTCCGGGCGCGGTTCTGGGTGGACGGGTATCCGGCGATCGCGCTGGACGGCAGGGGAGAGCCGGTGGACGGTCCGGCCTCCAACATGGGGCACCTTCTCGGCACCGGCCTGCTCACCCCGGCCGAGGAGGACCAGGTGGCGCCCCGGCTGGCCGAGCTGGACTCCGGCTGGGGGCTGCGGACGCTGGGTACGGCCTCGGCGGGCTTCGACCCGCTGTCGTACCACCTGGGCTCGGTCTGGCCGCACGACACCATGATCGCCGTGCTCGGCCTGGTCCGGGCGGGTCACCACGACGTCGCCGCGAGCCTGGCGCGTGGCCTGATCGCCGCCGCGCCGAGCTTCGACCACCGGCTGCCCGAGCTGTTCGGCGGCCAGGACGCTCCGCCAGACCACGGCTCTGACCACAGCCGCCGGACGGTCTCCCATTCCGGGCACAGCGGCCCGGCCGGCCGGACGGACGACGGCGGGTCGGTGGGCCCCGTGCCGTACGCCGCGGCATGCCGGCCGCAGGCCTGGGCCGCTGCGGTCTCGCCGGCCCTGGTCACCGCGCTCCTCGGACTGGACGTCGACGTGCCATCCGGCCGGCTGACAGTGTCCCCGCTGCGCGACTTCGGCGCGCTGTCCGTGAGCAACGTGCGCGTCGGCGACGCGACCCTTTCGGTCGACGTCGATCCCCAGGGCGCCGTGTCGCTCATCGGCGTGCCGCCGGGTCTGACGCTGGAGCTCTGAGCCGCAGCGGTCTTGACGGGCGGTACGGGTGCCGGGCCGGGTTCCCGGACGAGGGGCAGGCGCGATGAGGATCGCGGTCACCGAGCTGACCGGCCGCCCACCGGTCTTCCTCCAGGACGTGCTGAGCGCGAATCCTCGCTAGGGGACTCGTCATCCGGGCGTGAATAACGGCGCTATCGTTCCCGGCTTTTAACCTGATTCAAATAGGTTGCCGGGCGGATACCTATTTACTTCCATTCGAATAAGTTGCAAGGGAAACGCCGAATGCGTTTCTGTTCGTGATCGATCTCCGGCGGTCCTGTAGGGCCGCCGCCCCGACACGGATGGAGATGCACATGCTTGGAAAGCACGGAGAGGCCCGTCGCCGCCTGCTGATCGGTGTCGCGATCGCGCTGCCGCTCACGGCTGCGGCGGGCGGGGCCGCGCCGGCCTTCGGCTCATCGCACCAGGCGTCCCCGTCGGCCCGGATGGCGTCATCGGCGGTGGTGGCGAACGCGAAAGCGCCGGTCGGCAAGAACAGCTATTACATCAATACGCTGAGCACGAAGACGGCGTACGCGCGGGGCCTGACGGCCGGCAAGACCGACGCGAAGAGCGGCACCGGCCGGATCGCCATCCTGGACTTCGGTGGCCAGCTGTCCACCGGCAAGGGCACTCTGATCATCGGCCAGAGCACCCATGCGAGCAATGCGCAGATCGCCGCGGTCGCCGAGCAGTTCGCCGCCGGCTACTCCAAGGGCGTCGGCTCGAAAAAGCCCACTCTGACCCTCGGCGTCGGCACCAACAACTCGGTCAGTGTCAGCCGATCCCTCGGCGTGACCTGGGCGAAGACGGTCGCCACAGCGGCCTCCTGGGCCAAGAAGCACGCGCCGCACACGACCATCGTCGGCGCCAACGACCTGGAACCCGGCTTCGGTGGTGCGAGCGCCGCGGTCGCCTGGGCCAAGGGCTACTCGTCGGTCAAGGGCAGCGGCTACCTCAACTTCGGCTCGGCCGACGGATGCCCGCAGACGAGCGCGAGCGGTGGGGCCTGCGACCACGGCTGGACGCAGGAGACCCTCTGGTACGTGTCGACCGGCGCACGCGGTGCCTCGGTCACGCCGGAGATCTACTACCCGGCGAACGCCAAGCAGTGGGCACTGATCAGCAAGTACGGCAAGAACCGCCACAAGAAGCCGCTCAGCATCCCCGGTGCCATGGACCAGTACCCCGGCGGCGGCAACACCGCCGCGCAGGCATGGAGCCAACTGCGCGCCCAGCTGAAGGCGAACGGCCTGTCCACCACCCTGAATTACGGCCTGGAGATCAGGGCCGAGTAGCACGGCCTCTGTCGCACGCCTCGAACCTTGAGTCGATCCTGTCGGCTCACAACGCGGCATACTGAATGCTCTCCGGCACCCTGCCCGCGCCACGGGAAACCCTGTGGCGCCGGGTGCCCCGGCTCCCGTACGGTCACCGGGTCCCCGCACTGCCGAGGGAGGATCGGTGGAGGTTCTGGACGGCGTCCGGCTGGTCCCGGTCGTCGAGGCGTACACGGGTGTGCTGAGCGATGAGGACTTCGGCCCGATCACCGAACCCCGCTGGGACGCGTACTCTCGCCTCAAGATCATCGAGGCGGGCCTTCCCGCGCCGGTGGCGGCACATCCGTGGCTGGTCCGGGCCGTCGACCTGCGCGGGCCCGGCCTCACCCGGCTCGTCCGCGCGTCGCTGTTCGCGGCCGATGATGAGGACGGTGAGCTCCTGCTCGCCCGGATCCGGGACCTCGCGACGCGGGAGCAGGCAGTTGATGAGGTCGTGGCGCTCTCGGGCGGCCTCATGCTCGAGACGCCCGACGGCCGGTGCCTGGCGCTTCCGGGCTGCTGCGGCGACATCGGTAATCTGCGGGACTGGCGGGAGGCCACGCGGCACGACGAGCCGGCGCCCGCGAGCCTGTGGATCGGGCATCCCATGCTCACCGTCAGCGGAGACGGACCCGTGCTGACCCTGGCGGGTCCGGTCGACCTCGCGACCGAGCCCGCCCCGGTGATCGCGCGCATCGGGCGTCAAGCGCTCGACGAGGCGGTCACCACGGCCGAGGCGGAGGTCGCGCGCTTCGCCGGGGAGCTCCGCTCCGTCTGCGGGGACATGGTCGGAGCGGAGGCCGCACCGCTCATGGCGCGCGCGCTCATCGGGTGAGCCGGACGGCGGCGCGTACGACGTGCGCGTCTCCGCGGCGGAGAACCGATGGAGTTAGCGTCCAGTAAACGTCCTTGGCCGTTTTTGTGAAGATCAACAACTGGTGATCACGTTCAGGTTACTGTGGCGCGGTGATCTTGTATCGACTACGCAAACATGGTCAGGCTCTGGTCGCGCTCGGTAGCGCCGCCGTGTTGACGGCCACCATGACCCAGCCGGCCCACGCTGCCACGCACCGGTCCGGTGATCTCGCGGAGCGGCTCAAGGCGACCATGGTCGCACAGAATTTCGGCGACCTGGTGGACACGACTCCGCCCGGATCGGCCCAGGCCCGCGCTCTCGACGCCCAGCCGGAGTCCGAATCGGGCCGGCCGAAGCACGCTCCCGCGCTCAACGCCGCCGCGGCCACGACGATCCACCAGCAGCCGCAGGTCGACATGACCGTCATCGAGCTCGACAAGAAGGGGCGGCCCGTCTCGTCGGGAACGGTCCTGATGAGCCCGAAGTACAAGAACGGCGTCGTCGTCCCCGTCGACAAGAACCTCCGCACCACCGCCGTGCGGTACCGCCTGTGGGACACCGACCAGTGGGACGCCAACAACGGCCAGGGCACGACCGACACCGTCCCGGGCCGCGAGAACGCGCCCATCGACTACATGGAGCCCTACTCGGCGTCGATCGTCAAGCTGATGGTCGGCTTCGGGATCATGCAGCTGGTGGACAAGGGCGCCATCAAGCTGAGCGACACCTACGCCTACACGCCGACGAAGCCCTCTGACCGCTGCGAGGGCGCGACCACCCGGACCATCGGCGAGTACTTCGACCGGATGATCACCATCTCCGACAACGGATCGGCGTGCACGCTCATCAAGGTGATGCACGAGCACGGCGGGGTCGACTGGCTCAACCAGCAGTTCCAGGACCTCGGCCTGGACATGCTCCAGCTGAAGGGCACCGACCCGGCCAACGGCGACTGGTCCCCGCAGATCACCATGTCCTCGCTGGACACCGCCAAGCTTCTCATGCTCATCAACGGTGTCTCCGGCACGGCGTGGACCGCCCCGAACGGCAAGCCGGTCACCAGCGACATCCTCAGTAAGTCGTCCCGCGAGTACTTCATGAAGGAACTCGGCGACCAGGGCTGGAACAACGTCCTGTCGACGACCAACTACTGCGGCTACAGCTACCCGGCCCAGGGCATGCCGCAGCGGATCGCGGACCGGTGGATCGGCCCCGACGGAACCGTGACGGTCAACAACGACCCGACCGACGGCAAGTACCAGTACCCGGTGAAGCCCTGCCAGGACGCCGGGCAGGTGACGTTCGCCCACAAGACGGGGCTGACGGCGTTCGCTGCCGGGGACGCGGGCATCGTGCACTCCCTGCCCGGCCAGGCGAAGCGCAACTACATCATCGTCGCGTTCAGCAACCTCGGCTGGCGCTACCAGGACGCGAACCGTCCGAACCCGGGTGTCCAGCCCGCAGTGAACCGCACCGAGAAGTTCGCCAAGATCGGCCGCGCGATGGACGAGTACGAGGCCCAGAAGTAGCCGACCCGGATACGAGGAAGGGGCCGGATCCCTCCGGCCCCTTTCGCATCCGTCGCGCTTCGACACGCCGGCTGAATCACTCGGGACCTGGGTGAGCCGTCCTGAGTTCCCGGCGCAGCCGGGCCGGGTCGACTTCGGTCACGGCCGTCTTCCCGTCCAGCTCCCAGCCCTTCTCGTACGCCGCGGCGAAGGCTTCCTCGCCCAGCGTGGCCCGCCCTCGGCGGGTGAGCTCGCGAACCTGCCGATCGGTACGGTCGTGAGCGCCGCGCAGCCGGGAGGCGGCGCCGAGCAGGACGGCCGACTCGTGATGCCGCCCGTGCGCCTCGGCGAGCGCGGCCGCGTTCACCGCCATGAGCGACATGATCGGGAGGTCCCGGGTCTTCAGCGCCGCCGCGTACGCCTTCTCCAGCGCCTTCTCCGCGCCGGCCAGGTCACCCGTCTCCAGGCAGAGCGAGGCCCGTACGCTGCCGACCAGCGTCCGCGCGTGGTCACGTAGCGGCCCGGGTCGGGCGCGAGCTGCAGCAGCGACCGGTCGACCAGGCTCGCGAGCAGCTCGGGGATCTCGGCGGCCGGCACCGCGGCGCCGGCGCAGATCGCGGTGGCCGAGGCCGGCGTGACGCCGCCGGGCAGGATCGAGACGCGTTCGGCGACCGTACGCTCGTGCTCGCTCAGCAGCTCCCAGCTCCAGGCGATGACCGCGCGCAGCGTGCGATGCCGGGGCAGCACGGTGCGGCTGCCGGTGGTGAGCAGCCGGAACCGGTCGGACAGCCCGTCGGCCAGCTCGGGCAGCGACAGCGTCCGCAGCCGGGCCGCGGCCAGCTCCAGCGCCAGCGGCATACCGTCCAGGCCGCGGACCACCCGCCGTACCTCGGGCAGCGTCGTCTCGTCCACGTCGAAGCCCGGGCGCACGGCCGCGGCCCGCTCGGTGAACAGGCGTACCGACGCCGCCTGCCGGGCCTGCTCGACGCCGTCGTCCGGCCCGGGCAGCGCGAGCGGGCCGAGCGGCACCAGCGCCTCGCCGTCGACCGCGAGGGGTTCGCGGCTGGTGGCGAGCACGCGCAGCCCGGAGCATCGGGTTAGCAGTGCCGTGACCAGGTGGGCCACGGCGTCGATCAGGTGCTCGCAGTTGTCGACCAGCAGCAGGCTCTCCCGGCCGCCGAGCTGGTCGACGAGTACGTCCAGCTCGGCGCCCTCGACCCGCATCCGGGCCTCGAACATCGCGCCGCTCCGCAGCCCGATCCCGGCGAGCACGGCCGCGCCGACCTTGGCCGGCTCGGTGACCGAGGCGAGGTCGATCATCCAGGCGCCGTCGCGGTACTCGTGGCGGTGGCGGCGGGCGGCCTCGACGGCGAGCCGCGTCTTGCCGGCGCCGCCGGGACCGAGCACGGTGACCAGGCGCCCGGCGGCGAACAGCGTGTCGATCCGGGCGAGGTCGGCGACGGCCTCGACCGAGGCGTGGGCCAGCCGGGTCGCGGCGCCGGGCGCCACCGCGGCGACGACCGTGGGCTCGGTGCCGGAACGGTCGCCCCACAGCGCCACGGCCTCGCCGAGCACGGCCGCCGCGGCATTCGGGTCGCCGGCACGCAGGCGGTCACGGCCGGCGGCGGCGAGCTGCTCGAACCGCAGCGCGTCCACGTCGGCGGCGTCCACCGCCAGTCGGTAGCCGCCCGCGACCTGTGCGACGTCGCCGGCCGAGCCGAGAGTCCGGCGCAGCCGCGAGACGCGGGCTTGGAGGGCGTGGGCGGGGCCGGCCGGCGGGTCCTCGGCCCAGATCGCGTCGACCAGGACGCCCCGCTCGACCGCGCGCCCGCCGGCGAGCGCCAGCCGTACGAGCAGACCCCGCGACCGCGCACCCGGAACGGGCAGGGCGACGCCGCCGCGAGACGCCTGAAAGGCGCCGAGCAACGTGACGCGAAGCCGCGCATCCCCGTCCATCTCCCGATCTTCGCGCGCGCACCCTCGAGTCCCCAAATCACGGCCGGGCCCTGGCCTTCCCGTTGCTGCCGGGTGCTCGAACGCAGTGCCGACGCGTCGCAGGACGGGAGTGCCGGCGCCATGTGTGCCCCCGTGCCAGCGCCGTATGCGTCGATGTCAGCGCCGTGTGCGTCGATGTCAGCGCCGTGTGCGCCCCGTGTGAGCGGCTTGCCGCAGTCTTTGCGTGTCTGAAGAAGACAGGACGGCGAGCTTCGGAAAGGGAGTTCTCGTGCATGACGTAGTGATCGTGGGCGCGGGCCCGGTCGGTCTGTTCCTCGCCTGCGAGCTTGGCCTCGCAGGCTGCTCTGTCCTGGTGCTCGAGCGGGAGCCGGAGCCCCGCTCTCCGTGGAAGGCGCATCCGCTCGGGATGCGGGGCCTGTCAGCCGCGTCGGTCGAGGCGTTCTACCGCCGCGGGATGCTGCACCCGCTGCTGACGGCGGCGGGCGTCAACGACGATCCCGGCGCGTACCTCGACGTGGACGAGCCGCCACCCCCGCGCATCGCGGGCCACTTCGCCGGCATGGTGCTCGACCCGGCCAAGGTCGACGTCGCCGCCCTACGGTTCCGGCTGCCCAGCCCGGCAACGGAGGGCGTGATGATAAGCCTCGAAGCGGTCGAGACGGTGCTGTCCGAGCGGGCGTCCAAGCTCGGCGTGGAGGTCAGGCGCGGCGTCACGGTCTCGGCCATCGCGCAGGACGATGAGGTCGTGGTCGCGCACGCCGGCGAGCACGAGTACGCGGCGCGCTGGGTCGTCGGCTGCGATGGCGGCCGCAGCGCGGTGCGTGGGGCCGCGGGCTTCGAGTTCGTCGGCACCGAGCCGCAGTTCACCGGCTACGCCGCGCTCGTCACCATCGCCGATCCCGAGAAGCTGAGCCCTGGGTTCAACCTGACGCCGACGGGCATGTACGTCCAGACGCCCACGCCAGGGCACATCGGCATGATGGACTTCGACGGCGGTGCGTTCGATCGCTCGCAGCAGCCGACTCGCGACCATCTCCAGGCGGTTCTGCGCCGTGTGTCCGGCACCGACGTGACGCTGAGCGATGTCCATCTCGCCTCGAGCTTCACCGATCGGGCGATGCAGACGACGACCTACCGGCAGGGACGCGTCCTGCTCGCGGGCGACGCCGCGCACATCCACTCCCCCCTTGGCGGGCAGGGACTCAACACCGGCATCGGCGACGCCATGAACCTGGGATGGAAGCTCGCCGCGACCGTGCACGGGTACGCGCCGGACGGGCTTCTCGACACCTACACCGGCGAGCGTCATCCGATCGGCGCCTGGGTGCTCGACTGGACGCGCGCCCAGACGGCGGCCATGAGGCCGGACCCGCATGCCCAGGCGATCCAACGAGTGATCCGCGACCTGCTCGGGACCCGTGACGGAACGACCTACGTGTTCGAGAAGATATCGGGATCGTCGATCCGCTACGACCTTGGCAGTGAGCAGCCGCTGGTCGGCCGCAACGCCCCGGACCTTCGTCTTGAGGACGGCACTCGCCTCGGCGACCTGATGCAGGACGGACGAGGCGTCGCTCTCGACTTCAGCACCGACCGACGCCTGCACGGTTCAGCGATGGGCTGGGAGAACCGGATCCGGTATGCGGCCGGGTCGGCGAGGAACGACCTCGGATTCGAGGCCGTGCTCGTCCGGCCCGACGGGACGGTCGCCTGGGCGGATGATCGCGACCCTGACCGTGAAGCGTTCGAGCGGGCCGCCGGCCATTGGTTCGGCGATCCGGCGTGAAACTCCCTCTTCTCAATCGATCTCAAGGAGCACATATGACGATCACTCTCCGGCCGGGAAGCACCGTGATGTTCACCGGCGATTCGATCACCGACTGCCAGCGGTTGGAGAGCGAACAGGGTCTTGGGTTCGGCTACCCGTTGCGTGTCGCGGGCGAGTGGGGACTCCGGCACCCGGACCGGCCCGTGACCTGGCTGAACACCGGGATCGCGGGCCACAAGGTGATGGATCTCGAAGCCCGCTGGCAGGCGGACGTGCTCGACGCGCGCCCGGACGTGGTGTCGATCCTCGTCGGTGTCAATGACATGGGCTGGCACACTCTCGACCCGGACGGCTACGTGATCCCCGCGGAGGATTTCGCGGCAGGTTACGACCGCCTGCTCGCGCCCCTCGCCGAGGCGGGCACGGGGCTGATCCTCATCGAGCCGTTCCTCCTGCCGATCAGCGGCAGCGTCGAGGCCGGCAACACGCACGTCGGCGAAAAGGAGCGGAAAGAGTGGCGCGCCGATCTGGACCCGAAGATCCAGGTCGTGCGCGAGCTCGCCCACAGGTACGGCGCGCACCTGCTCGCCGCCGACCGCATGTTCGCCGAGCTCGCCGCGACGACCGGGCCGGAGTACTGGGCCGAGGACGGCGTGCACCCGACACCGGCCGGTCACGCCGCACTCGCGGAGGCCTGGCTGCGCCTGGTCGCGTGACCGCGCCTCGCGATCCCGGCGGCGCCGGCGAGCACGCCAGGCTCGGCGTGCTCGCCGGCGCGCTGTGACCGTCCCCCAGGCCGTCCTTGGCGCGGGTGACCGTCTACCGCCTCGATTCCAGATCGTCGATCTTGGCGGCGATCGCGGTACGGGTCACGTTCAGCTCACGGGCCTGGCGATCCAGGCCGGCCAGTTTTTCTCGCAGGAGCTTGAGCTGCAGGTCGATCGTGAGCGTGCCGTCATCGAACGCGTCCGCCAGCGCCTTGATCTCGGCGATCGACATTCCCGAGCGCCGAGCCTGTACCAGCAGCCGCAGGCGCTCAACCGCCGCCTCGCCGTAGTCGCGGTACCCGTTCGGCAGACGTGCGACGTGGCGATCGTCGAGCAGGCCCTCGCGTTCGTAGTACCGCACGGTGTCGGTGCTCACGCCGAGCAGCACTGCGACATCGCGAATCAGCATGATCGGTCTTGACATTGGTGCACACTCCAAAGTTTACGTTCGGGCCGTATCGACTCGAACGGCGGAGGCACACATGACACGAACAGTACTGATCACCGGCGCGAGCGGCGGCGTGGGCCGCGCGGTCGCACAGCGGTTCCGGGCGGACGGGGCGACCGTCGTCGCCGGCTACCGAGATCCAGCGGCAGCGGAGGCACTCACCGCGATGGGATGTCGCCCGGTCCGGCTGGATGTCACCGAGGAGTCGGATCTCGTCTCGGCGATCGATGGCGATATCGATGTCGTGGTGAATGCCGCCGGTGTCTCCCAGGGCGGGCCGCTGGAAGAGCTACCGCTCGATACGTTGCGCCGGCAGGTCGACGTCAACGTGTTCGCGGCGCTGCGGGTCGCGCAGCTCGTGGCACCGGGCATGCGTCAGCGCGGGTACGGGCGCATCATCAACGTCAGCTCGGTCGCGGGCCGGGTCACGATGCCGGGGATGGGCGCGTACGCGATGAGCAAGCATGCCTTGGAATCGATGAGCGAAGCGCTGCGGCACGAGCTGAGGCCGTTCGGGATCGCGGTGAGCGTGATCCAGCCGGGCGGCATCGACACGCCGTTCGCGGAGGCCGAACGACGTGACTTCCGCCACGGACATCCGGACGGACCGTATGCGGAGTTCACCACCGAGGTCGTCGACCGCCTGAGCCGCAATCCGGTCTCGCTGCACCCGGATCGGGTCGCGCGGGTGATCCATCGGGCCGCCACCGCCACCCGCCCCCGGCCGTACTATCGCGTCGGCGGCCTCGCCCACATCATGCTCGGCCTGCACCATGCCCTGCCGAGCCGGGTGTGGGATCGGCTCCTCCCCATGATCACCCCGACCCCCCGCCGACCTTCAACGACCGACGACCCCCGGCTGACCGTACGCTGACGGAAACGAGATCGGCTTCGGCGGCGTGCCCTCTGACCGGCCGCCGGGCCGTCCTCGATGTCCGGTGGTCTCAGCGGCGGCGCATCCGGTTGATGCCGACGGACAGCAGCAGGACGACTCCCGCGAGAGCGAGCCCACCCGTGATCAGCGTGATGATGATGTCGCTGATCCACGCATGGGAGTTCCGGGGACAGGCCACGGTTCCGTTCGTGCCCGATATCTCCACCGGCGTCGTCTCGCGCCGACCGGACCGTGACGGAGACGGGCCCCGGCTCGGCCGGGGCCCGTCTCCGTCACGGTCAGTCGCGCCAGACGCGGCGGCGCCGGCCGGAAAGGGGCTCCGTGGAGGCCCAGATCCGGCGCCAGTCGGCGGTCTCGGCCGCCTTCTCGCCCTCGTCCTTGCCCTCGTCCCGTACGGCGCCGGGGCGGGTCGGCTGGGAGCCGCCTGGGATCTCGAGCCGGTCGTCGGCCGCGGCGCGCAGCGCGTCGTACCAGCCCAGGTCCTCCTCGGCCGCCAGCATGTTGACGGCCTTGGCCATCCGGGTGCGGAACGCCCGGACGTCCTCGCCCTCCTCGGGCACGAGCGGACGGCCGTACCGGACGGTGACGCGCGGCTTGCCCGGCTGCGGCCAGTTGCGCCCGCGCGGCATCGCGGCGTACGAGCCCCGGATCGCGATCGGGACGCACGGGATGCCCTTCGTGACGCACAGCACCGCGGCGCCGAGCTTGAAGGGGTTCATCCAGCCGTCCTCCGACCGGGTGCCCTCCGGGTAGAGCAGCAGGCTCCATCCGTCGTCGACGAGGTCGAGGGCCAGGCTCCGCAGCCGCTTCGAACCGTAGCGCTCGACGGGAAAGGCGTTGAAGAACACCGCCGTCAGCGTCGCGCGCCAGCGTACGTCGAAGAAGTAGTCCGAGGCTGCGCCGACGGCGACGCGGTTGGCGAACCGCTCCGGCAGCGAGCCGAGGATCAGCGGCGTGTCCAGGTGGCTGGAGTGGTTCGCGATGAACACCACCGGCCCGCGCACGCCGTCGAGGTACTCCGCGCCCTCGATGACCGGGGTGATCTGCCGCCAGGCGACCGGCTTGAGCAGCCCCTTGCGCAGCACGGACCGGGCCGCGACCGCGACGGGCGTGCGGGCCCACGCGGTCGGGAAGACCTTCTCCTCGGGCTCGACGACGTGCGGCTCCGCCGAGCGGGGCACTGTCGAGCGCCCCCGCCAGTCCCGCCCGTGCCGCAGGAGCCTGACCTCCCTGCGGATGCTCATCGCACGTCCGCCAATGCGAGCGGAGGAGCGTGGAGGTAGGAGATCGACGGGCTGCCGCCGACGGTGTCCTTGGCCATCTCCAGCGCGTCGGCGAGGGTGGTGGCCGCCCGGAAGCCCATCCGCTGGGTGGTCTTGCGGTTGCCACCGACGAAGATGACGTCGCCGAGGTGCTGCATCGCGTGCGCCCCCCAGTACCACATGTAGAAGGGGTGGACTCCGTGGTAGGCGTAGCTGTTGCGGTACAGCTGGGTGTACCACGGGTCGGTGGCGAACTGCTCCTCGTACTTCGTCTCCAGGAGCACCGGGTCGGTGCTCTCGGTGAGGATCTCCTCGAAGAAGTCGATGTAGCTCGGGTGATGCACCGGGTGGAACTCGTTCGGCACCGGGTGGTAGAAGATCGCCACGCCGCCCTGCCGGACGATCGGCTTGTTCTTGTACAGGTTGAAGAAGTAGCCGAGCCCGAGCGACATCACCAGGATCGGGTTCATCACCGAGTTGACGTTGTAGGGGCAGATGTACGGCAGGCCCCAGATCGCGATGTCGGACTGGCCGTTCACCTCGGTGAGCTGCTGACGGTGGACGTTCTGCAGCGTCAGCGGGTGCACCTCGGACTGCAGGCCGGCGTGCACGCTGGTCACACCGTACGGCGCGGCCGTCGACTGCCAGATCCGGCGCCGCGTCTTCTTCGGCATCATCTCGTTGGCCCGCTTGACCGCGAGGTAGGTCGCCTGGTCGCGGACGTTCCACTCCCACTCGCGCTTGTTCAGGAAGCCCATCGAGGAGGGGAAGGTCTCGTTGTTGAGCGTCGTCTCGACCGTGAAGACCTTGACGTGCTCGTCGATCAGGCCCTTCATCCGCTCGTACGAGTGGTGCATCGCGGAGTTGGGCGGGTCGTTGAAGGAGTTGGAATGCCGCAGCGTGTGCACGTTGTGGTGGTGGCGCAGGCTGCGGTAGCTCGCCAGACCGACCGACACCGACTTCGCGCCCCCGCTCATCGCGGTCAGCGTGATGTTGACGTAGACGATGAGGTCGCTCTCGGCGGCGCGCCGGTTGATCTCGACGTCCTCCCCGTGGCGGGTCTTGCCCATGTGGAGGAGGTTGTCGTGGTCCTCGGCGTCGTGGTTCTTCAGGTGCTCGGGGAAGAACGCGTGGAACACCCGGTCACCGACGGTGCGCCGCAGCTCCGCCGGGGTCATCCGGCGGTGCAGGGCGTTGCCCGCGATCAGCTCGACGTCGTCGACGCCCTTGGCCGCCGCCATCTCGAGGACCTGCTCGATGATGCGCTGCCGCACGTCCGGAGTCTGCATCTGCGGCAGCGGCAGCGACAGGTCGTCGAAGACGATCGTCAGCCGCATGCCGGGCCGCAGCAGCTCCGGCAGCGGCTCGGTGCCGTGCGGGTGCAGCAGCGCGTTCCGGATCGCGGCGTCGACGTCGCGGAGGCCCGGCAGGGAGTCCGGCGGGTAGATGACCTTGGACCCGAGCGGCAGCCGCTCCAGCCGGAAGCCTTCGCCCTGGTGCATGATGAGCGGTGGCGTCCGCTCATCCACATCGAGTACGAAGCCTGGTCTGCTCACTCGAAAACCTTTCCTTTCCGAACCCTAGCGGGCGAGGTCGAAGGCGACTTTCACGGTACCGAGCCGCCCGGAGTCGGCCGCGTGGTTCAGGGCCTCCCGCCAGCGGGCGAGAGGGTAGGTGGTGCCGACGTAGCCGTCCAGCGGAGCCGAGCCGGCGAGCCGGAGCGCGTCGGCGAAGTCGGCCCCGTCCGAACCGGAGCAGTACGCCCCGACCAGCTCCAGCTCGCGGAACCACAGCGGCGTCAGGTCGACGCCACCGGACGGCATGCCCGACATCACGACGGTACCCCCGGCGCGGGCCAGCCGCAGCGAGGTGTCGAGGCCGCTGGCGCCGCCGGTGCACTCGAAGACGGTGTCGACGCCGCCGAGCAGGAAGTCCGCGCCCATCTCCGGCGTGTGCATCCGCGCGGTGGTGACGCGCCGCAGCGCGCGTACGGCCTTGCGGGGCTCGATGACGGCGGTCGCGCCGAGCGCCTTGGCCTTCTCCTTCTGGTGCCCGTGCTTGGCGATGACGTACACCGCGCCGACCTGGGTCAGCTCGCGCAGCGCCAGCAGGGTGAGCAGCCCGACGGTGCCCGCGCCGACGACCACGGCCGTGGAGTTCGGCTCGATCGGCACGCGCCGCACCGAGTGGATCGCGCAGGCGAGGGGCTCGGCGAGGACCGCCCGCTCGTCGGGCAGGTCGTCGGGCACCACGTGCAGCTGGCTCTCGTGCGCGACCATCTGGCGGCTCCAGCCGCCGCCGGTGTCGGCGCAGGTGCCGGTCTGGATCCCGGCGGAGATGCGGCCGGCCGTGATGTGGTCGCAGCGGCTCTGCTGCCCGGCGGCGCACCAGCGGCAGGGCTCCATGCCGCGCACGGCGCACGACAGGACCGGGTCGATGACGACGCGGCTGCCCTTCGGGATGCCGGGCAGCTCGTCCAGGGTCCGGCCGACGATCTCGTGGCCGGGCACGAACGGCATCGACGTCATCGGCGACAGGTACGGCGAGGAGTGGCCGGTCAGCAGGCTCAGGTCGGAGCCGCAGATGCCGGTCAGGATCGGCGTCACGCGGGTCCAGCCCTCACCGGGCAGCTCCGGGGCCTGGCGGTTGACCAGGCGCAGCGGCGCGACGTTCCCGGCGACCATGCCGCTCAGCCGGCTCCCCACACGGGTGGAGGTCAGGCCCCGGGCGGCCACGAACCGGCCCGGCGAGCGGTGGTACTCGAGCGCGAGGATCATCGGGCGGTCCTCGCTCCCACGGTGTCGATCAGCACGTCGCCCCGTCCACGGGTATGGGCGCCCCACTCATGGATGCGCCAGTGCTTGCGCTTGGCATGGCGGTACAGCGACGGGTCCGGGTTGACCGCCGCCGGGTTGCCCACGGCCTCCAGCAGCGGCCGGTCGGAGTAGCTGTCCGCGTAGGCGTACGACTGCGACAGGTCCAGGCCGGTCTCCTCGGCGTGGCGGAGCAGCCAGGCGGCGCGAGCCTCGTCGACCAGCGGCGGCGCGTCGAGGTAGCCCGTCAGCACGCCGTCGCGCTCGTGCATGCGGCTGGCGACGACCTCGTCGAACAGCGAGGCGAGCGGCTCGACGAACACGTCGATCGTGCCGGTGATGAGGATCGTCTTGTGGCCGGCCGCGCGGTGCGCCCGGATCTTGCGGACCGCCTCCGGCATGACCCGCTGCAGCACCGCCTCGCCGAGGACGTCGTCGACCAGCGCGCGCAGCTCGGCGACGTCGGCGCCCTGGTAGCGGCGCAGGAAGGCGCGGACGAAGTCGCCCCGGTCGCGCCGCTCGGCCCGCAGGTATTTGGGGAGCGAGCGGGCCAGGTCGGCGAGCTCGCCACCCCACTGCGATCGCGGCGTCGACGACAGCCGCGCCCACAGGTACGACTCGATGAGGTTCGAGGCGATGATCGTGCCCTCGAGGTCGAACACCGCCGCGATGTCGGTGCGCTCGGGCAGCGCCGGGTCGGCGCTCTTGCGGCCGCCGCCGCGGCCCTTGGAGAAGCCGCGCATCAGCTCGGTGACGCTGGGGGAGTGCACCTCCTGGAGGTAGTACTCCCAGTCGATGATCGACGGGTCGAAGCCGTACTCCTCGACCCGCTCGGGCGGCACGGTCCGGTGGAGCGCGTGCGTGCGGGCGTCGTCGTAGATGACCTCGGCCTTGGTGTAGGCCTGGTACAGGTCGGAGTAGCGGCGCAGGAAGTCGAGGTTGGTCTGCTGCCGGTGGACCGCCGTCATCCAGTCGCGGGTCTTGGCCGAGGCCGGCAGCCGCAGCAGCGCCCGCTCGGCCGCCGAGGTGGCGCGCTCGCCGCTGCTCAGCATCATCTCGACCTGCCGGCTGCCGGGGAAGCGCCACTGCGGCACACGGATGTGGCCGCGCTCGCCGGCCGGCATCGGATGCCGCCGGAAGTAGTCGCGGACGTTCTCGTACAGGCCGCGGAAGGACAGCGGGTTGCGCGAGCCGGAGCCGATGTGGAAGTAGCCGGTCTCACCGCGCTCGGGCGGCGTGGCCGCGACGGCGATGGTGGCGTTCACGACCAGGTCGACCGGGATGATGTCGACGACGCTGTCGGGCAGGCCGGGGAACTCCGGCAGGACGCCGCGCCCGTACGCGATGATCAGCGGGTCGGCCATCTTGTAGCCGTCGATCCAGCCGGGGTACGGGTGGCGCAGCGAGCTCTCCACGATCGCCGGGCGGACGATCGACAGCCGCCGCTCGCCCCACAGCTCCTCGGCGGCGCGCTCGCCCTGGGCCTTGGTGAAGGTGTAGACGTCGGGCCAGCCGAGGCTCTGCGCCCGCGACCGGCCGTAGTCGACGAGCCGGTCGGTCACCCACTCCTGGCGGGCCTCCTCGGCGGCCGCGACCACCGACTGCGGGCCGGCCTTGCGGTGCTCGCTCTGCGCCCGCGCCACCGACTTGCGCAGCACCTCGGGCCGCCGCGAGTCGCGCTCGACGTCGGCCCGGGACGCCAGCGCCTCGGCCATCTCGGTGCGCCAGTCCACGGTGTGGTCCAGCCGGGCCTCCGGCACGACGCCCTTGCGGACGCCGGCGACGTAGGCGGTGGAGACGTGGACGACGTGCGGGTCGGCGCCCGACTTGTGCAGCGCCTCGTACAGGGTGACGACGCCGGCGACGTTCGTACGGAACGCCTCGTCGATCGGCGGGTCGAAGGACACCGTCGACGCGCCGTGGATCACCACGTCGATGTCGGCGGGCAGTGTCACCTCGCCGAGATCGCCCTCGATCACGTTGACCCGCTCCGCGGCGATGCGGCGCAGCTCTTCCTCGCCGATCCGCTCGCGCAGCGGGCGGAAGACCGGCTTGCGCAGCAGCCCGTCGAAGCGGCGCTGGGCGGACGTGCCGCCGCGCGGCCGGATCAGCACCGACACGCGCACGCCCGGGTGGGCCGACAGCAGCTTCTCCAGCGTCGCCTGCCCGAGGAACCCGGTGGCGCCGGTCAGCAGGACGTGAGAGTCACCGAGGGACGGGAACTCGTGAGGTCGGTCTGGCGCCATCCGCTGTTCTTCTCCGATCCTGGGCATGAGCCGTCCCGGCCGCAAACTGACAGGGGAAACCCTAACGGTTCACCGGCACCGCTCAAACGGCCGGGCGCGTCACCCGTTGTTCATGTCGTGCACATCTCTCACCGTGCACATCTCACCGTCCGGTCCGCGTCAGCGATCCGAGGCGGCGAGCGCGTCGTTCATGGAACCGGACCGGAACACCTCAATGCGGATCGGCGTGGCGGCGAACCCGGCCTCGCGGATCGCCGCGCTCACCGCCTGGTCGCCCCGAGCCCGCTCGACGAGCTGCGGGTCGACCTCCAGGCGCACGGCGTCACCGAGGTCGCGGACGCGCAGGTCGCGGGCCGTGCCGCCGAACAGCGCGCGGACGGCCGTCTCGGCCCGCTCGATCCGCGCCAGCCGAGCGGAGGTCACCTCGATGCCGTATGCGACGCGGCTCGCCATGCAGGCCGCGGCCGGCTTGTCCCACACCGGCAGGTCCCAGTGGCGGGCGATGGCCCGCACCGCCGCCTTGTCCAGGCCCAGGTCGGCCAGTGGCGTACGGGCCCCGCGCTCGGCGGCGGCGCGGATGCCGGGCCGGAACCCGGCGACCACGTCCGAGGCGTTCGTGCCGGTCGTGATCGTGGAGTACCCCAGGTGGTCGGCGAGGGCGTTCGCCGTGTCGAGCAGGACGCTCTTGCAGAAGTAGCAGCGCTGCGGGCCGTTCTCCCGGTATCCGGGAACCTCCAGCTCGGAGGTGGCCGGCGTGTGATGGGTCACGCCCAGATCCGCGCAGAGCTCCCGCGCCGCGTCCAGCTCGGCGGACGGCAGGGAGGGCGACACCGCGGTGACGGCCGCCACCTGATGGGGGCCGAGCGCGCGGGCCGCCGCCGCGAGTACGACACTGGAGTCCACGCCGCCGGAGAACGCCACCAGCGTTCTGCCGTAGCCTGCCATCTCGGTCAGCAGTTCGTCGGAGAGGACCACCACGTCCACCATGCAACCCCGATCCGTTGAGGAACGACTCTCATGACGGTATCCCAGCCGAACGGCGTAACCGATCTCGGCTTCGCGCGGCTCGACGTCGACCGGGCCGCCCGGACCGGCGATCCGGAGGTGGTGTTCGGCCAGGGCAAGACGCCCGAGCAGATCGTCACCGCGCTGCGCGCGCTGCACGAGGCGCACCCCGACCGCGCCGTGCTCGCCACCCGGCTGTCGGACGAGGCGATCGCCGCGTGCACCGAGCGGCTGCCGGCGGCCGAGATCGATTCCGTCGGCCGCACGGCGGTCCTGGGGACGACCGAGACCCGGGGCACCGTCGCGGTGGTCGCCGCGGGCACCTCCGACCTGCCCGTCGTCCGCGAGTGCGCGGCGACCGTACGCGTCTTCGGGGCCGAGCCCGACGAGATCGTCGACGTCGGCGTGGCGGGCATCCACCGGCTCCTGGCCCAGCGCGACCGGATCGCCGAGGCCGACGTCGTCGTCGCGGTCGCCGGCATGGAGGCCGCCCTGCCCTCGGTGCTCGGCGGGCTCGTCGGCGCGCCCTTGATCGCCGTGCCGACCAGCGTCGGCTACGGCTGGAACCTCGAGGGCGTCACCGCCTGGCTGGCCACGGTGAACAGCTGTGCCCCCGGTGTCGTCTCGGTCAACGTCGACAACGGCTTCGGCGCCGGCGTCGCCGCCGCCCGCATCGCCCGCCGCACCGCGAAGGCGGCCGGATGAAAACCCGGTGCGTCGACGCGGGCCGTCTGATGTGGGTCAGACGGCCGCTGTCGTGCGCCGCCCGCGAAGGGAAGGCCGCCCGATGAGGACGCTGTGGGTCGACGCGGGCCGTCTGATGTGGGTCGGACGGCCGCTGTCGTGCGCCGCCCGCGAAGGGAAGGCCGCCCGATGAGGACGCTGTGGGTCGACGCGGGCAACGGCGCGGCGGGCGACATGCTGCTCGCGGCGCTGGTGGACGCCGGCGCCGACCTCGAGGCCGTACGGTCGGGCCTGCGCGGTCTCGCCGTCGAGCCCGTGGACGTCGAGGTGACCCAGGTGCGCCGGCACGGGCTGCGCGCCCGGTACGCCGAGGTCCGGGCCCCGCACAGCGACGTCTCCCGGAACCTCGCGGACGTCACCGCGATCCTCACGGCCGCCGCCCTGCCGGAGGAGGCGAGGGAGTTCGCCCTGGCCGTCTTCCAGCGGCTCGCCCGCGCGGAGGCCCGGGTGCACGGCGTGGACGTCTCGGAGATCCACTTCCACGAGGTCGGGGCGCTCGACGCCATCGCGGACGTCACCGGGTGCGCGCTCGCCCTCCATGACCTCGGCCTGCTCGGCACCGCGACCCGCGTCGTGTCGCCGGTCGCGGCCGGCTCCGGCGTCGTCCGCGCCGCCCATGGGCCGCTGCCCGTCCCGGTCCCCGCCGTCCTCGAACTGCTCACCGAGGCCGGTGCGCCGCTGCGCTCGCATCCCGCCGCGATGGAGCTGTGCACCCCGACGGGCGCCGCGCTGCTCGCCACGCTCGCCACCGGCTGGGGCCCCGCGCCGGACTGCGTCCCGCGCGCCACCGGCACCGGCGCCGGCCGCGCCGACCCCGACGGTCACCCGAACGTCCTGCGCGTGCTGATCGGGGAGGCGGCCGACGCGTCCGGCTGGGCGACGGCGGAGATGCGCCGCGTGGACACCACCGTCGACGACCTCGATCCCCGGCTGTGGCCGGACGTGCTGGAGGCCCTGCGGTCGGCCGGAGCCGCCGACGCGTGGTGCTCGCCCGCGCTGATGCGCAAGGGCCGTCCCGGTCAGGTGCTGAGCGTCCTGGTGGACCCGCAGCGGCTCGACGCCGTGTGCCGCGTGATCTTCGAGCAGACGACGACGCTCGGTGTGCGGGTCTCGCCGGTCGAGCGCCGTTCCCTCGAGCGTGACCAGATCGTCGTGCCGGTGACCGGGGGCGCGACGGTCGGCGTCAAGCGCGGCCTGCTGAACGGTGAGGTCGTGACGGCGCAGCCGGAGTACGACGACGTCCGCGCCGCCGCGGAGGTTGTGGGCCGTCCCGTGAAAGAGGTGCTGGCCGAGGCCCGGGCCGCCGCTCAGGGCCGTCCGTGATCGATCCGGGACGAATCGCCGTGGGACCGTCCGGCACTCCAGGGTGATGACGGCCGACCGGACGCCGGCGATGCTCGATTTTTGATGAACTGCACACGCCGTTCCCGCGTTCTGCCCATGTTTTCGGGGTTTTGCTCGGTTTACACTTCAAGGGCCCGGGAAAACGTTCGCACGGGGGAACGCGATGCGACATCGGGGGATCCTGAGAATTCACTTCACCACCGAGGACCTCGCTCGGACTCATTTGGTCGACGTCCCTGACGCGATGTGGGAGACCGTGCTCAGCCTGCACATCCTGCGGGGACGTGCCGGGCGGGCGGTGTTCGGCGAGTGGCGGCGGCGGGTACGGGGCGACCTGTACCGGCGCGGAGCGGTCGGCGCGGTGCGCGAGCGGTTGTTCTCCGTCGTGCCCGAGACGGGCTACTTTCCCGATTTCCTCACTCCGCCTGAGGGCCTGCTCGGCCTTGAGGCCGGGCTCGAGGCCGTGTGCGGCGCCCCGTCCCGGCGCATCGCCGCGGAGTTGGAGCGGCTGGGCAACGAGAACGACGCGTCATCCTGGGTGAGCGCTCTGGCCGGGCGCGGCACCCGAACGCTGTCGGAATTCGCCGAGACCCTCCGGATCTACCATGAGGCCGCTCTGCGGCCGTACTGGGCCGACATCAGATCCCGCGTCCACACCGATCGGGCGCTGCGGGCCCGGCAGTTACGAGAAGGGGGGATCGGCGCGGTCCTGGGCGGTTTCGCACCCCATATGCGCTGGCGAGCGCCGGTGTTGGAGGCGGACTATCCGGTCGACAAGGAGTTGTATCTCGACGGACGCGGAGTGCTTCTCGTCCCGTCCTATTTCTGCTGGAGATATCCGGTCTCGTTCGCCGATCCCGAACTCCCGCCGACCCTCGTCTACCCGGTCGAACACGATCTCCAATGGCTCGCCTCAGGCCCCTCCTCCGGCCGCGCCGACGCGGCGCTGGGGCGACTGCTCGGGCCGACCCGCGCCGCGGTGCTCCAGGCGACGATCGTCGGATTGACGACCGGCGAACTCGCCGAGCATGTCGGCATCTCCGCGGCCGGGGCCAGCCAGCACGCGACGACGCTCCGCGAAGCCGGCCTGATCACCAGTCGGCGACAGGCCAACCGCACGATCCACGTGCTGACGGCCCTGGGGTCGGCGCTGCTGGCCCAGCGTGAGCCGGGGGACCGGCCCGGTCCCGGCCCTCGTGCCGAGACCGGCCTGCTCTAGAGATCGATCCGGCACGGCTCCGGGGTCGGCCGCCTCAGACGATCGGCCCGCACTCGGGGACGTGGCCGTGCCAGTCGTTGTAGCCGCCGGTGGTCAGATACCAGTCGTTGACGTAGCCGTAGTTGTAGTTCTGGTCCGTCACGTCGAACCAGTAAGTGTCACCGTTTCCGTCGGCGTCCGGGTCTCCGGTCGTCCAGCAGATCAGTCCCACGGTGTCGCCGTTGTGATATTGCACGCCGGATACGGTGCCGTGTTCGTAGTCCGGTTTCCGGTGGAGCGCCAGGTAGGATCCCGAGTCGATCGCGGTGACATGCGCGCACCAGTTATTGCCATGCATATTGCATTGAAAAGGGATCGCGGGTCGCACGGGCTGGGCGGCCACCGTTCTGGGGGCCTCTTGCGCGGACTGCCGCGCGTTCGCCGCCGGAGCCGCGCTCAGCCCGGCGACCAACGTCATGGTCAGGACGGTTGCCGCTCTCTTCGCAGTCATCAACTGCCACCTTTCGTCCAGATCGGTACGGCGCTCAGCACAGCGGCAGCACGGAGAACGGAACCGCGGGCTGGTCGTCCTGGCCCGGCGTCATGTAGACCTCGCTGATCCACACGTTGGTGTTGCCCGAGTCGTCATCGGTCTTGGCCCACCAATGGTTCTTGTGGCCGTGATAGTAGGTCTCGTCGTCGGGATTGTTGTACTGGCAGTAGAAGTAGTTGTTCCCGGGGTAGAGCCATCCGGCCTGTGCGGAGAGATCGGACGGTGAATAGTGGCTGGGTGCCTGTGCGTAGGTGTTCACATAGGCCTTCGCATACGCCGGCGACACGGTGTTTCCCTGCTGGGCGTGGGCCGTCGGGGACAGGGCGAACAACGGGCCGGCGATGGCGATCGCCGAGGTTGCCTTGAGGAACCTGCGAATCGCTGGCATCGGTGCCTCCTTCGGTGGCGATGCCGCGGTCGGCCGATGCGGCCGCCGCGTGGCTTCGGACACACAAACCCTGCGTAGTACCGGCGGCCGACGTCGCCCACATTCATCAGGTGCTGAAATCCGCAGGTCACCCACGGATCCGTGCGCGTCAACCGGCTCGGGTGACCATCACGGAGCACGGCGATCGCCGCCGGACCGTCCGCACGACTCATCTGCCGACGCCCCTCGACCACCTGGCTCGAAGCGCGGGGAATGACGAGTCCGGCCCGCCCATGGCTCCCATCGCTGAGCTCGGTCATTAAGCCCGGATTGAAAGTCGATGCCGCCCCGTCTCGGGAGGTGTGTTCTTGATCAGTCATGATCTCGGGAGGCGGACATGGTCAAGGGATCTTGGTGTGCCCAACAACTTCACCGGGGACACACCGGTCCTGATGGCCGACGGCTCCCGCAATCTCGACGAGTTTCTTGTCGCCGTCGCCCGTGATCAGGGTGTCGACGCGGCGCGCCTCGGTGCGGCCCGTCTCCGGATCCGTGGCGAGGACCTTGTCGCCGACCTTGATGTCCTTGATCGCTCGGGAAGGGACCAACTGGGAGATGGGAAGACTCGGGTTCAACGTTCGAATGGGGAAGAGGGACTGGAACTCGGTCACGTGGTACCGGAATGGGGAGAAGATCACCCTCGCCGAGCCCGATTGGGAGCGACTGCATCAATGCGGCGCGTAGCGAGTCATGCGCGGCTCCTCTCGCGGCGCAGCGTGATGCTGACCGGGCTTTCCGCGCTCGCCACAGGGGGGTGTGAGAACGACCCCGGCCCCGGCGCCGGCGGCGGGACGCGCCTCCGGCGACGACCGGCCGCGGAGAGCGGTGAGGAACAACCTGGAATCACCACCCTTCCGGCCACCACGGTGATCATGACGGCGTGTGACGTCATGGCGTCGAGCAAGGACCGCTTGGCCGTCCTGCTGAAAGGCCTGAGCACGCGAACCGCCGTCGTCGACCGGCAGGGTGCCACGGTCACCGTGGCCGTCGGGGCCTCGCTCTTCGACCGGTTCGGGCTGCGGCGACTCCGGCCGCAGCGCCTGTCGACCATGCCGGCGTTTCCGAATGACACGCTGGATCCCGCGCAGTGCCATGGGGATCTGTTGATCCAGGTCTGCGCCGACCGCGTGGAGACCGCGCGGAAGGTGATGGCGGACCTGCGGGCGGCGACGCGGGGCGGGCTGCGAACGCGGTGGCAGGTCGAAGGATTCCGCGGCGAGAACACCCTCACGGCGGACGGGCGGCCGAGCACCCGCGACCTGTTCGGGTTCCGCGAGGGCTCCGGCAACCCGGACGTCCGCGACCAGGCGGAGATGGACCGGCTGGTGTGGGTGCAGCCGGGCGGCGGCGAGCCGGACTGGGCCGTCGGCGGCACGTATCAGGTCGTGCGGATCATCCGGCTCGCGACGGACCTGTGGAACACCGAGACGGTCGCCGAGCAGGAGAAGGTCTTCGGGCGCCGCAAGAACGACGGCGCGCCGCTCGGGTACGGGCGAGAGAACGCGGCGTTCGACTATCGCGGCGACCCGAACGGCCAGGTGATCCCGCTGGACTCCCACATCCGGCGAGCGAACCCGCGTACCCCGGGAACGGAGGACAACCGCATCCTGCGCCGGGGGTACTCCTACCGGCGCGGCCGTGACAGCGCCGGCCACGCCGACGAGGGGCTCGTCTTCATCTGTTTCCAGCAGGACCTCGAACGCGGCTTCGCGACCGTACAGCGCAGGCTGACCGGCGAGGCGCTCGACAAGTACGTCCTGCCGGTGGGCGGCGGCTACTTCTACGTCCTGCCCGGCGGAGGCGACTACCTCGGACATTCGCTCATGGCCGCGGCGGGCCTGTCGCCGCGCTGACGCCGGAGGAGGAGCCGATTTACGACGCGGACCGGTACTGCCGGCCATCAGCGTGCGGCGTCGCTGACACTCCTCGGCGCGGGGACGGGGCGCCATCCGCGCCTGGCCCGGGTCGTCCAGCGCAGGAACACCAGCGCGAGGACCGCGACCGCGGTG
Organism: Actinoallomurus sp. NPDC050550; assembly: GCF_040655075.1. NCBI lineage: Bacteria > Bacillati > Actinomycetota > Actinomycetes > Streptosporangiales > Thermomonosporaceae > Actinoallomurus > Actinoallomurus sp. NPDC050550. The sequence continues at coordinate 334,654 of NZ_JBFAJC010000001.1, forward strand.
GCCAGCCCGTACATCACGGACGGGCCCGCTCCGAGGACCGCACCTCCGGCGGCGGTTCCGGCTCCGATGCCGATGTAGATCGATGAGGCGTTCAGCGAGACGACGAGCGGGGCCTCCTGGGGAGCGGCGGCGATGAGGCGGTGCTGCTGCGCGGGCGTCTGCGTCCACGTGCTCGCGCCCCACAGCAGCACGAGCACCCCGGCGATCACCGGCGACGTGACGCCGGTGGCGGCGCTGATCCCGAGGGCCGCCAGGGCGACGGCCATGGCGAGGTAGCCGCCGTTCAGCACGCGTGTCGGGCCCCACCGGTCGGTGGCGTAGCCGGAGACCAGGTTGCCGGCCACGGCGCCCGCGCCGTACAAGAACAGCATCAGGACCGTGGAGCCCTCGGGCACCCCGACGCTCCGCAGCGCCGGGACGCTGTACGCGTACACGGTGTAGCTCGCCGCCATGCCGAGGACGGTGAGCGGCAGCACCGCCGCCACCGCCGGCCGGCGCAGCAGGCCGAGCCGGGCCCGCAGCGGCACCCGCGGTCCGCCCGGCAGCACCGGCATGATCCAGAACACCCCGGCCGCCGCCACCAGAGAGAGCGCGGCCACCAGGCCGAGCGCCGTACGCCAGCCCAGCCAGTGTCCGGCCAGGTCGCCGAGCGGCACCCCGAGTGCGGTGGCGACGGTCAGGCCGCCGACGACGACGGCGAGGGCGCGCGCCCGCAGCTCCGCGCGGACCAGCGCCGCGCTGACCGCCCCGGCTCCGGGCGTGTAGACCGCGGCCCCGGCCGCCGCCAGCACCCGGCTCGCGATCAGCAGGGGCAGGTTCGGTGCGAGCGCCGAGGCCAGGTTGGCGACGCCCAGCACGACGAGCGCCCCGACCAGCAACATGCGTCGGGGCAGCCGCGCGGTCAGGGTGGCCAGCACGGGGGCGAGGACGGCGTACGCGACGGCGAACACCGTGACCGACTGGCCCGCCGCTCCGGTGGAGACGTGCAGCGCACTGGCCATGGACGGCAGGAACCCGGCGACGATGAAGGCGTCCGTGCCGACGGCGAAGGTGCCCAGCGCAAGGACGAGCGTCGGGCCCAGGCCACCCGGCCTCGTCACCTCTGCCGTACGGGGCCGATTCAGGACATTCAACATCCAGATTCTCCTTCCAAGTCGGCCCGGGACCGTCTCCCGGGGACTCGGGTCAGCCGTTGACGCGTTCGTGCCAGCGCCGGGCGCGGGCGCCGGCCGACGGCGGCGCCTTCGCCATCAGGTCGGCGAGCGTCTGGGAGGCGAGCTCCCGCCGCCACGCCAGCTCTGCGCGGCGCATCGCGACGGAGACACCGCACGCGCGCTGGAAGTCGCTCGCGGGTGCCTCCGCCCCCGCGCCCCGCTGCCGGATCTCCGCGCAGCGGAACGCCTCATCCGGACCCTCGATCGCGGACACGACGTCCATCAGCGTGATCTTCTCCGGGGGCCGGGCGAGCCGGAACCCGCCGCGCGCGCCGGCGGTCGAGGTCAGCACGCCCGCCCGGACCAGCGCCTGGAGCCGCTTGTTCAGGTACGCGGGCGGCAGCCCGAACCACGCCGCCAGCTTCGCCGTCGACAGCGGCTCCTCACCGCCGATCCACGCCAGGGCCAGACAGCAGTGCAGGCCCCACTCGACGCCTTCCCCCATCCGCATAACCTGGACATTACCCGTCCAGATTGCCGGTAACCAGCCTCTTACGTAAAAGCCACGAAAACCACCCAGACGGCAGGTGTGGCACGGGCACTGCTTCGCAGGAAGGCGATCGCCTCCCGTCTTGGCGTCGACACCCGGTTCCAACCGGGCACCGAGGCGGTCCGGAGGGGCTGGATCCGACCCGGAGCCGGAAATCCGCGGAACGCATGTCACGTTCGGCGGGGGTCGTTCCGCCTACATCGGTGAGGGCGCCTTCCAGGCGTCACGTCACCGTGAGGAGGACCACCATGACAACCCGGATCGTCGTACTCGGTGCCGGATACGCGGGACTGCCGGCCGCACGGCGGCTCATCAACGGGCTCGGCGATACCGCCGACGTGACCGTCGTGAGCGCGTCGCCGTCGTTCGTCGAACGGCCGCGCCTGCACCAGACGGCCACCGGACAGCGGCTCCGCGAGCTGCCCCTGGCCGACCTGGTCGGCGGGCCCCGAGGCGGGAGCCTGACCGTCGGCCGGATCGGCGACCTCGATCTCGCCGGCCGCCGGGTCCGCGTCCAGGCGCGGGGCGGCGAGCGCACGCTCGGCTACGACGTGCTCGTGTACGCACTCGGCAGCACCGTCGACGTACGCGCCGTGCCGGGCGTCGCCGCTCACGCGCACACCCTCTCCGACGCCGGATCCGCGGAACGCCTGAACGAGGCGCTGGCGACGGCGTCACCCGGCTCCACGGTCGCGGTGTGCGGCGGCGGGCTGTGCGGCATCGAGATGGCGGCGGAGCTGGCCGAGTCCCGTCCCGACCTGCGGGTTCTCCTCGCCTCCCGGACCGAGCCCGGGGCGTGGCAGGCCCCGAGGGCACGGCGGTACCTGCGCCGGGCCTTCGACCGGCTCGGCGTCGAGGTCCTCGCCGGTGCCGAGGTCAGGCAGGTCGCAGAGGACACGCTCGTGCTGGACGGGGACCGGCGAGTCCCGTACGACCTGTGCGTCTGGGCCGGCGGCTTCACCGTGCCGTCCCTGGCCCGGGACGCCGGGCTCGCCGTGGACGACCAGGGACGGATCGTGGTCGACGAGACGCTGCGGTCCGTGTCCCACCCGGACGTGTACGCCATCGGCGACGCCGCCGCCGTACCCGGCCCCTGGGGCGCGGCGCTGGCGTACGGCTGCCGGACCGGAAGCTTCACCGCGCCGTGCGCCGCGGACGCGATCGCCGACCGCCTGGCCGGGAGGACGCCGCGTTCGTTCCGGTTCCGCTACTTCCACGAGTGCGTCAGCCTCGGCCGCCGTGACGCCTTCATCCAGTTCCTGCGCGCCGACCAGACCCCGAGCCGATGGGTCCTGACGGGACGGCTCGCGGTCTGGTACAAGAACATCGTGCTCGATTCCGCGAAGGTGGTGTTCCGGCACCCCGGCCCCTACACGCCGCGCCGCCGGACGGCCGCCCGGCCCGCCGAGCCCGCCCCGGTGTCCTGATGCCGGACGAGCCGACGTCCGGCGACGACGTCTTCGAGGGGCATCGGACGCTGCTGTTCTCGGTGGCGTACCGCATGCTCGGCAGCGTCGCCGCGGCGGAGGACACCCTTCAGGAGGCATGGCTCCGCTGGAGCCGCGTCGACCGGTCCACGGTCACCGAGCCCCGTGCCTACCTGGTCAAACTCACCACCCGGGCGGCCATCGACCGGCTGCGCCGAGAGAAGGCCGCCCGCGAGGTGTACGTCGGCACCTGGCTGCCCGAGCCCCTGCTCACCGCCCCGGACGTGGCCGAGGAGGCCGCGCTCGCCGACTCGGTGTCCATGGCGATGCTCGTCGTGCTGGAGACCCTGTCGCCGCTGGAACGTTCGGTGTTCGTCCTGCGGGAGGCGTTCGGCTTCGACCACGCGGAGATCGCCCGCGTCCTGGACCGTTCGGAGGAGTCGGTACGGCAGCTCGCGCACCGGGCACGCCGCCACGTCGAGGCGCGGCGGCCGCGCTTCGAACCCGATCGTCAGGTGCGCCGGCGGGCCACCGAGCGGTTCCTGGAGGCGGCCGTCGGCGGTGACCTGAACGCCCTCATGGAGGTCCTCGCCCCCGACGTGACGCTCTGGTCGGACGGCGGCGGTAAGGTACGCGCGCCGCGTCGCCCGGTCGAGGGAGCGGACAAGGTCGCCCGATTCTTCGCGGCGGTCGCGGGGGACGTGCCGCCGGGATCGGAGTTCCGCCTCGTCGAGGCGAACGGCGGGCCGGCGGTCCTCGTGCACCTCGCCGGCGTTCCCATCACGGTGGCCACCGTCGATATCGACCCCGACGGCCGGGGGATCAGTGCGATCCACCTGATCGCCAACCCGGACAAGCTCCCGGCGATCGCCCAGGACACCGCCTGACCCGGCATCATCCCGGCGGACGGGAACGTCGCTCGACGTACATCCGGCCGACGATCGATCCGAGGTGGATGACCACCCCCATGGCCACCAGCCACGACAAGATGATCATGATGACGCCGATGGGACCGTAGCTCTGCTCATTCTCGATGATCGCCGCGGAGAAGAAGTGCGCGGAGAACACCCCCAGACCCATCCAGCACACGCCGGTGGCCAGGGCGGCGGGGAAGAGAGCGCGCCAGCTCACCGCACCCATGAGCAGCATCTTCATGCTCGCCCACCAGAAGAGCGTCGCCAGTGCGAAGGCGAAGAGACCCTGCAGCACCGGCCCGCCGGCCGGGCCGAGCGCCCTGCCGGCCGTGGCCTGCACGGCCCCGTACGCGAGCAGCGCCGCGATCCAGGAGAACTGGGCGGCGATGTCCCGCCACCCTCGGCCGCGAACGTCGAAGACCCTCTCGTACCACCGTTGCAGGGTGCCGGCGACGGCCATGGCCCCGATGACCAGCACGCAGGCGCTCGCGACCGTCAGCGAGCCGGAGCCCTGGCCGGGCTTGAAGAGGGCCGCCACATCCTCCGCCGCCTGCCGGTTCAAGCCCAGCCAGCCCGCGACGACCGCCGCGGCGTCACGACCGGCCGCGGCGGTGACGACGATGAGGAAGGGAAAGAAGCACAAGATCGCGAGCGCGGCCAACTGGAACGAGTTGCCGTAGAAGTCGACCGCGTTCAGCCGACTCCACAGCCTGCCCGGCTCACCCGCCCTGAGGCGTTGGACGGCCGCCCGACCCCGTCGTCCCAGGCCAGAGAGCCACACGCGCATGCGCCCCCGCCCGCCACGCGAACCGACCGGCCCCCTCCGGCCCGCCATGTACACCAGTCTAAGCGCGTGTTTGAGAATGGGCCCTCCCGCAGGCTTTCCCCTGGGGCTGCATCTCTTCCCCGCGGAAGGTAAACGGACGCTTCGATGAATGATGAAATGTCGGCCGGAGCCGTCGCCGCGTCTGTATCGTCTGATCGTCAACGCGCCCAAGAAGGAACAATCGGATCGCTCATACGTGTGACATTCATTAACGGCGGCGGACGCTAATGCTCAGCGGCAATTATGGTGCGCGATCGAGCCGGGGAAGGATGACCGTATGGCCGACGGAGGCGTCGTCGGGATCCTCTACCGTTCGGGTTCCCCTGCCGACGCGTTGGGGCGCTTCGAACTGACCGTGCGGCCCGACGGCAGCGCGCGGCTGGATCATCGCGACGTCACGGGGCTGCGGAGGTGGACCGCGAGGCTCGAACGAGTGCTGTGGCCACAGATCCTCGACATGCTGAGTCGATCCGGCTTCCCGACGATCACGCCCGCCCCGATCCCACCGGGCGCCGCGCGCCGGGAGCTCATCGTCGAGCCCGTCGGGGAGTTGGTGTTCGCCTGGAACGATACGACCGAGCCGGCCATTCTCGATGTCTTCGGGATTCTCGACGCGCTCGTACGCCAGGTGAGTGGCGGGGCCGTACGGTCCACCGCCGATGAGCTTCCGCGGGTCGTTCACCGGCGGGTGAGCGAGACCGAACGCTCCGAGTCGGCGAGCATCGTGTCCGGTGCGGCGGCGTTCGGCACCATCGGCCGACGTCCCGCACTCGCGGTCGTTCAGGACGACATCACGCTTTCTTCGCTTCCCGACCGAACGCCTCTTGGGCCGTCCATTCCTGTACCAGCGCCGGTTCGTGCCGCCGCCCTTGCCGCCGGCGAAGGCGACCTTCTCGCCTCGGCCGGCGACGACCGCGTGATCAGGGTGTACGACGTGCGTACGGGCCGAGCGCTGCATGCCAGGGCCGGCCATCGCGGGCCGGTAAGCGGAGTGGCGGCGGCCGAGATCGCCGGCCGCCCGGTCGCGCTGTCGGCGGGCGATGACGGCGATATCCGGATATGGGCCGCTGACACTGCTGCCGATCTCGGCACCATCTCGGTCCGTGAGGGTGGGCTCACGAGTGTCTGCCACGCCCGGATCGCGGAGCGCGACCTCATCTGCGCGGGCGCCGATGACGGCGTTGTCCGTGTGTGGGATGGCGCCGACCGCCGCATCGTCGGCACGCTGCGCGGTCACACCGGCTGGGTCAACGCGGTCGCGATGGCCGGTGACGGGGATCGTGCACTGGTGGCGTCCGGTGGTGCGGACGGTGTCGTGCGGCTGTGGGACCTGAGTGGCGAGCGTGAGCTCCACACGTTGGCGGGGCACACCGACAGCGTTACCGGCGTCGTGCTGACCATGGCCGGTGGCCACCTGATGGTCGGCTCATGCTCGCTGGACGGCACCGTCCGCACGTGGGATGCGACCACCGGCGAGCCGCTGGCCGACTGGTCGGCGGACAGCGGCTGGCTCACTGGCATCGGATCCATGTCAGTCGATGACGAACCGGCCGTCGTCACAGCGGGAATGGACGGCGGCGTGCGGCTCTGGGCTGCTCTCAGCGGTGCTCCGATCGCGACGGTGGCCGCTGAACCGCTCGTCCCGAGCTGCGTGGCCACGGGCCCGCGAGTCGTCGCCGCCGGTTACAAGGACGGCTCCCTACGGATCTGGAGCGACGGAGCGCTCGTCCGTGCGGTGCCCGCGTCCGACGGAGCGATCAGCGCGATCGCTTTCGGGCCGGATGGTCTCATCTCCGGTACGGACAACGGCACGGTGCGGGTCCACGACGTCGGCAGCGGCGACGAGCTTCAGGTCCCGACCCCGCATACCGCGCCGGTCCTGTCTCTGGCGTTCGCCGAAGACCTTCTGATCTCCGGAAGCGCGGACGCCACGGTGCGAACGTGGGACGCGCTCTCCGGCACGCCACGGGCACGGCTGCGCGGCCACACGGGAGGTATCGCCGCCGTTGCGACCGGCCGTGTCGGCGGGCGCCTCGTGATTGCTTCCGGCGGCTATGACCGGGTCGTCCGGACGTGGGACGCCGTGTCCGGCTGGCCGTTGCTGGCGATCCATGGCCACATGTATCCGGTGTACGTGCTGGCGTTCGGCGATGGCCTGCTCGCCTCGGCGAGCTACGACGGGGGCGTGCGGGTGTGGGACGCCACCAGCGGTGCGCAGGTCGCGCTGCTGCCCGGCAACGACGGACCGATCCGGGCGCTGTGCTTCGAGGAGAACGATCTGGCGGTCGCGGCTGAGGACGGTGCCGTACGGCTCTGGCGCCTGCCGGCGGGCGAACTCATCGGCGAGGTCAAGGTCCCGCAGACACCACTGGCGGTGGCCTTCGTCGACGACCGCCTCCAGGCCGCGGGCGCACAGGGCCTGACGACGATCGACGCGTGGTGATGACGAGCGGTCGGTGATCCGTTGAGACACGCACCGCTTCCGCGGGATGTATTGCGGTCAACGACGATGGTCCGGGTCAGTGGCTCAGTGGTCGGCGCCGCGGGTCGTGGAAGTCCACGTCTTCCGTAGAAAGAAATTCGGCCGGACCCTTTTCTTCGAGCAGCGGCATCTCGGACTCATACATGGGATAAAGCTGAACAATGTTGATAACGCGGTCCGGAAGTTCTATGCGGGTGAACTCCGGATCCAGGTCGGTGGCCAGGAAGAGGAGTAGTACCGACATTTCGGACTCATTCGGGCTGATCGGATCGCCGAGATCGAAGGCATCTCCGGCGCTGTACCGCTTCTGGCCTCTCCATGCGGTGGCGACATAGCCGGCGGCAAGCGTCCAGTTCAAATTTTCGGAGTCCATGCTGATGAAGAGTTCTGGGCTGCCCAACCGCCAGTCAGGATGCCGGACCAGCGAGAGACCGTAGGTGAAGCCCGATATCGTGTTCTCGCCGAACTGGCCTCGGTAGGTGAAGGTGAACACCGGCAGTTCAGCCTCACTGGGTGTCACCAGGTGACTTTCCGGCTCGTCGCCCGCCCATTCGTTAAGACGGTCGAGATAGAGCCTCATGGAAGGTGTGCTCATTGCCACCACTTCTTTTTGGCCTTCTCAATGGCTTCGTCGGCTTTCCGCTGTGCTTCCATCGCCTCCTTTTGGGCGGAACCTTTGAAGAACACGGCGTTCTCGGCTTTCTTTGCCTTCTCGCTCGCCTGCTGCTGCAGCTCTAGCGCCTTTCGTTCCTTCGCGGTCGGATTGGATTTCTGTGCCACGTTATTCAGGTACTTATTCGTCTCGGCTATTTCCTTCTTTGCGGCCTCCTCGGCTTTCTTCTGCTCCCTCTTCCAGCTCTTGGGGACGTCGCTCTTCTTGATCGGCTTTTTGGTTTCGGCGTCAATCACCTTGCCGTCAGGATATATTCTAAGACCTCTAACGGTAACACTTCCATCCGAATGCTTTTTGTGACCCTCGAGAAATTTGCTAGCGCCGCCTCCCTGCTCGTATTTGTGGCCTCGGTTATTTGTGTCCAATTCCATGTGATAGGCGTCAGAGTACTGTGCCAGCTCCCTAATCTGTGCATCGGTCAGCTTCATTTTCTTGGCCTGGCTGTAAAAATCCTTCCACTCGTACCCCGGCTTATGGCCAATGTCCGCTCTCCCCTTCGGGATGATTTCCCCAGTGTTTGCGTCGACCAGGTTTCCATTCTTATCATACCGCCGTTCGATGCCTGCCCGGGTATTGTTCCGGTAACCCGGCCGCCAACTGCTATCCGATCTTTTCTCACGTTCTATTGCGTCGAGATCATCGTGGATGTTCTGGCGCATCCTATGTCTCTCCTGCGGGGACAGGCGGCGGCCTATTCTCTCCTCGAAATCGCGCATTGCGGAATTGGCCGCATCAATTCTCTGCCTCTTATCGCGCTCGTATTTGCCCATGCGCGGTACCGGGTGTTCGCCGCCCGGGTCGGGCGCGTGCGGGTGCTCTGCGGCGAGTTGGCCGATCGCCCGGCGGGTGGTCTCAGGGCCGGGTGCGGTACCGAGCCGGTCGGCCGCGGCGCGATGGAGGGCGTCGGAGGGGTTTTCGAGTGGACGTCGGCCGTCCATGCGGTCGTTCAGGTGTTCGGCGAGCCTGGTCAGGGCCTCGACCTCTCGCGGGGTCGGGTTCCGGCCGAGGGTCTGATGGGCGACCTCGTGGAGGAGGTCGGCATGAGGGAGAGCTCCCTCCGGAGACGCGCCGACGACATCAGCGAGATGGCGTAGCCCGTGCAGGTCGGGTTCACGGAAGGAGTAGTCCGGCGCCGTCTCATAAAGCCGGCCGGCCGCGTCGGTGAGCGCTTCGGTGTACCGGAGATGGGCGGCCGTTCGAGCCTCATCGCCGAACAGCACGTGCATCCGGTCGAGCAGTACGGCGTGTTCGAGAGCATCGCGACCCTCGGCCGGGAACACCGGACGGCCATCCTCACCGACCCGGTCGAGCAGCTCCCGCACATGGTCGGGCAGGTCCAGCGGGTGACTCTCCCGGACCGCGTGCTCGACCGGCACCACCGGGCCGGCGACCCCGTGGACGTCCGGCGCGCCGGGCGCGGCGCGGTCGGCGAGCCCCTGCATGGCGATCAGATGGCGGTCGCGGAGACCCGCAGTGGAGGGAACCGGGTGCCCATTGTGATCCACGATCAGCGTCCGATCCGCCCAGGAGCGGAGGCCGTCGCCCATCAGGTTGGGCTCACGCGTAACACCTGGCGCGGTGAGCGTCTCGGCACCGGGTCGCCCGGGGTCGGCGTACTCGTCGTGCAGATCGAGGTGGTGCCCGACCTCATGCGCGATCGCGACGGGGTCCATGTCGGCGTACAAGGTGAGCATGTCCGGCCGCTCACCCTCGCCCATGCCATCGCCCGGACGGAGCCGTACGGCGCCGTCCGCCGGCCCGACCTCCTCGAACTCCACGCGCACGTGAAGCTGCGACCCGTCCACGAGCCGATGCTGGTGGTTGTAGTAGATGTCCACGGCATCCAGCACGTTCGACTGGGCGCGTACGACATCTTCCGATGTCATCGTCGGGTCCGCGTGGTACTGGACCGTGACCGTGAACTCGGTCACGGACCGCTCGCCGCCGTCCTGGGCGGTCACGCCGAGGCGTCGTACGTCGACCTTCGAGGCGTCCTCGAACGGGTAATGCTCGCGGGTGACCGGCGTCGCGGTCGCGTCTTCGCGGAGATGTGTCCACTGGGATGCCTGCAGGGCCTCGCCCTCGGTGAGCGTGTACGCGTGCTCGCCCCGGAGCACGGCGAGTGTGTCCTTGCCGTACGCCGGCATCAGTGGCTGCCGCGTATCGGGGTTCAGATCGGCGCTGCGGATCGGATGCGCCTCCCGCGGCCCCGATCGCGTACGGCCCGGGTCGAAGCCCGGCACATCCGACCATCGGTCGGCTGCGACCGCTCCGTCCTGATGCTCGGAACCCGGCGTTGGGTGTGCGTGACCGGGCTTTTCGTCCTGACGTGTCCCGTAGTCGACCTCGGACCGCGAGGTCTGAGGTGAACGCGACTCGACCGGTCGGCCCGATGTGCGCGTCGATCCACCCTCGTGGGGCGCGGAGCCTCGGCCGCCCTGATCAAGAGGCACCACCGTAACCGGCACATCCCGAGGAGACGGCTCATGGACGTCCCTCTGCGCCGAGCCGGCCGGCTCCGCGACCGACCCGGCGGCCGGGGGCTGCTCGACCTGGAGGGCGGTCGGCGTGTCACCGGTGTTGCCGGCCAAGTCGGACTTGCCGCCGTGACCGGGATCTGGGGTGCCCGAAGCGCCGGTACCGTCGGCGGGCGGGTGGATGCCTTTACCGTCGGCGGGCGCGTGGATGCCTTGGCCGTCGACGACGGTGGTGCCGTCGCGATGATGGACGATGACCGGGTCTGAGCCGTTGCCTGCCGTGGGCTCGACGCCGCCATCGGTGATGCCGACACCGCCGTGATGGCTGTCGTCGCCGACGACTCCGATGTCCGGGCTATGCCCACCGAGGGAGTTGACCATCTGGCCATTCGGTCCGGCGTGGACATCCGTGCCGGCGTAGACATCCGTGCCGGTTTCCGGACTGGAATGAGTGGGGTTCTCGTTGATGATGCCGTCGATCGAGTTCTGGTATCCGGCCATTGTGGCCCCGTCACCGGCGGTTTCCGTTCCTCCCGCCGAATCGCTTCGCGTGGAGACAGGGTCGTAAGAGGAGGAGTCCGCGTGGGGTTGACGGTCCGTGGTTTCGACGGTCCCACCGTGGCCGGCGTCGGTGTGGTCGGCGAGGTCCGTCTGGCCGGCGGACTCGATGCGAGCGGGAGAGTCGGTGTGGCCGCCGGTTCCATCGCCGACGACTTGGCCCTCGATGTCGTAGCCGACACCTTTGGCGGAGTAATTGGGATAGTCGCGATTGTTGGGGATATCGCTGCCGGTCGACGTGCCTCTATTGCCGGGGGCGGCTGTTTGGCCAAGGATGTGTTTGCCGACCTCGCCCGCGTACCCGAGACCGGCCATACCGAACCCGAAGGCGGCCGCCTGGCCGAGATCGACTTTGTGTTCGACCAGGCCTTGGGCGGCGATGTTGCCCGCGGTACCGGTGACCCCGGCGAACCCTGCCCGGGCCAGGCCCGATGATGCCATCAAGTCGGCGAGTTTGGTGGTGAAGGGTGTGCTGCGGGCGGCGACCGCACCGCCGGCTCCGCCCATCACCACGCCGGCGATCGCACCTTCCTCCAGGGCGTGGGCGAACTCGTCACCGTCGAAGTCCTTTTGTACGCCTTCGTGGATGCGGGCGTACTGCCCGGCCAGATCCATGCCCCCGGCGAACCACGCACCTACCACGGCCCCCTTGGCGACCGTCGTTGCGATCGACTTCAGGAAGGATCTGAGGGCGAACCCTTCAACCTCGGTGGTCGCCTCGGCGGCGGCAACCGAGCCTCCACCGGTGATCCACGAGATCGCCCACGCGATAGCCCAGGTCAACACCAAGAACGCACACGAAAGCTCGAACTGAAGCCGAGCAGCGTCCTTTTGCCTCATCAAAAAATCGACGGAGTCGGCCAGCCACTGACACATCCCGGCCAGCCACAACAACCCCCCATCTTCGCCGCCACCGTGCAATGCCGCCGCGAACGTGGCGAATGCGTCCACCGCATCGCCCGCGTTGTTCGCGGTCACCGTCCGGGAATGCCCCTCTACGTCCTGGGCCACCCCCAAGATCGCGGTTGCCGCGGTGGTGAACGCATTCTTGACCCGCTCCAGCCCGTCCATATCCCCATCGGGCCACTGGATTCCCCCGACCAGCGTCTCCAAGAACCCCAAGATCTGCTGGACCACACCCGGCGGTGGATCCGAACGCGCCAAACTCTCACTCACCTGCGGCAGCCGGTAGGGATTCGTTTGCGCCAGCGCGTTACTCTCTGCGCCTTCGGGGACCGCAGCGCCTATTGTGGAGGCATCCTCGGCCAGCCGATCGTTATTGCCACTGATAACCAGATTGCCGCCGGTCGCCCGCAACAAATTGACCATATCGGCCAATGCCGACAACACCGAATCCCGCGCCACTCCGAACCCGGACGCCTCATCAGAGCCATTAAAGAACGCCTGGCCGATATCGTCCTGACCCCACGGCGCTCCGGCTCCAGCCAACTCATGGCACAACGTATCGACCGTCGAAGCCAGCGTATCGGCCGCGCCGTCCATCCCCCGCCCGGCCTTGGTCCACGTGTCGAACCTGACCTCATGATCCGGCGCACTCATTGGCTAGTCCTGGTCAAATTCGAGGATGCGAGGAGCTTTTGGAAAGAATGCCATCAAATCTTGTTCGCCAGCACGAAGGCGATCGGCCATCTCCTCGGGCAAAAAGGCCGCAGTCATTTCTTTCGCCTGGTCTGTTGCCTGTTCGCTCGCCTCGGCTATCAGGGCCAGAACCGTATGCGTCAGCTGCTGGGCGCTCATCCGTTTCAACGCCTGTGGTGAGAACTGGATGTCGCGCAGATTTCCGCGCGATCCGACCTCCACCCATACGTCGCCATTTCGCGTCCGTGCGGTTGCCTTCACGTCGGCGACGTTCCGCTGGAGTTGCTGCAACTCCTCCAGTCGCTGTTTGAAATTCGCCGCCATGTCGCGGACGGGCCGTTCCATGTCATCCTCCCCTTCTATCAATCCGATGCGCTGGAAGAACCGCGTGAATCGGGTGATCAGGTGAGGGTAGTGGGCGATCGATTGGGGAGGGAAATCACTTCAGCGATGGCTAAATTCTTCAACGATTTTTGAATTATTCGACGATGATCAACGAGTTCTCGAATATCTGCGCCACGTGGCCGCGGGACGCGACGTCTTGTGCAGGATTCTCCAGACCGTGGCGCCGACGCTGCGGCCCAGGCCGGCGAGCTCCCCGGCGATCCGGCGGTACAAAGGCGGGCCCACTGCATCATCTACGGGGGGCGACGGCCGGCATCTGAGCCCACAGGCCTTCGACGGGGTTGAGGCCGGGAGCGTAGGCAGGCAATCGCACCACGGTCAGCCAGTCGCGGTGGGCGTTGGTGAAGGCGCGCATCGCAGCGCTGAGGTGGGTGTTGAGGTTGTCCCGACCGGCCCCCTCCGGACCGCCATGTACGCCGGTCTAAGAGCGTGTTCGAGAGTTGAGTTGGATTGGGCCGGCAAGCGTGGTCAGGCTTGAGGGAATGCGGTGAGCACGTCGAAGTGCCGGATGGCGGGATCCGAGTCGAGCAATGTAGCGCGGGCCGCCGACGTGACGTGCTCGCGTTCGTGATCGTCGCCGGCGAATCGCTTGATGGCGTCGATGGACTCGAACAGGGTCAGGGTCCTGATGTGCGCCGATCCACGGTCTTGCCGGGCAAGCAGGTAGGCACCGTGAAAACCGTCGATACCACGGAGGTTTGCGAGGACTTCCGCTTCGAAGACCTGGCGATACCTCTCGGTGGTCTCGGGGCCGCTGGTCCGGGCTTGCCACACTCGAGCGATCATGTCGGGCTGTCTCCTGCGCTGCCGGGGTGGTGGCGGACACAGATGAGTGTCGGCCGTGCCGCGACGCCGACGCTTGAAGATCTTTGCTCAGTTCGGCGCCGCCAGAAGCCGTCGCAGCGCTTGCGGGGTGTGGCCGCATTCGCCGCGAACCGTTCGGGTCAGGTGCGCGTGGTCGGCAAAGCCCAGGTCGGCCGCCAGGTCCGCCAGATCGGTGTTTCCCGCTTCGATCGCATCCAGCGCGATGTGCACGCGGATGCGGTTGCGGTATCCGGTCAGGGTCATCCCGGTCTGGCGGCGGAAGATGCGGCTGAGGTGGTAGGGAGAGCACCCAAGGCGCTGTGCGATCTCCCGCAGCCCGAGCGTGCTCGGGTCGCCGGTCAGCAGTTCCCTTGCCGCGTCCACCAACGTTCGCTGCGCGGTCGCAGTCGTCGCTCGCCTGGTGGCCTGCTGTACCGGGGCCGGCGTCGCGAGCAGCCGGCCCACCAGCCGGATGGTCATCTCGGCCAGTTCGAAGGAATCGGTGCACCGGCGTGCCCTGGCGGACAGCAGGCGATGCGCGACGGCGAGGTCACCGGTAACTAGAACCGAGGGGTGTACCGGCACCCCTTGAGTCAGTTCGACCACGAAGGACTCCGACATCACCAGGGCGGTGCAGGTGTCCTCTGCCCCCACCCGATGGGCGATGCTCTGCTCCTGGGCAGGGCCGCCGATGTAGGCGATCGTCGGATCCGCCAGGAGCGTGTGGCCGCCGACCCGCGCCCGGAATACGCCACGCCGCACGAGCGTGAGCTGATGCCCGACCGGCGTTTCTGGATCGGACCACGACTCGGCCTGGGCACGAATCGTTACCTGCTCGAGCGAAAATCCATCCCCGGACGCGATCGGTACGACCGCGCGCCCGCAACGACGATGCTCTGCCATCCTCCTAAGAGCTCGCCACCTGAACGCCCTCGAAGACGATCACCTCGACACACATGCCACCGTTCTCACCGCTGCGGGCAGACTTACGCCATTCGGCGCAGCTAAAGTCCATTTTCGGCCGCCCCTAAGGAGGATCAGCCGCGCTCGAGGACGGTGACTTCGACGCAGTTGCCGCCGTTCTCGGTGCTACGGGTCGACTTACGCCATTCGGCGCGGCTCAGGTCCATCTTTCCGCCACCACCTTCATGATGAGGTCGACCGACTCCTGCTGTGACAGGGTGAAAGTCCGGACGGACTCCCAGGTGTTCGACAGGACGGAGATGTCCTCCCGGTTGCTGGTGACCATGCCACGGACGGCCGTTTCGACGTAGGCTACCTCGCCACCGTCGACGGTGGCGAGAAGGAATCCGCCTCCTCGGTGTGGATTCGCAGTGGCGGGAACCACCTGAATCGTTATCAGCGGTGATATGAGGCTTACCAGGTGCTCCAGCTGCGCGCGCATGACGGCTGTGTCGCCTACCTGGCGATAGAGGACCATCTCGTCGAGGACGCAGCGAAGAGTTGGAGGACTGTCGCGGGAGAGGATCTCTTGGCGCTCCAGCCGCGCGGCCACGGCCGCCTCGTCGCCGTTCAGCAGCGAGCGCGCGTACTCCTCGTGCTGGAGCAGCCCTGGGACGACCATGGGCTCGAATGCGCGGAGGATGGTGGCGGCGCGCTCCTCTTCGAGCCAGGGGCGGAACCAGCCGGGTGGGGTCTCCTCGGTGAGTAGGTCGTAGAGGTCCATGAGGGCCCCGGCGGGCAGGCTGAGCGACTTCTCGACGGAGCCGACTGCCTTGCCTTTGGGGCGGAGCTGGCCGGTCTCGAGGTTGCTCAGCCAGCCTTCGGAGTAATTGACCCGTTGTGCGAGCTGTGCCTGGGTGAGCCCTTCGGCCTGCCGGTAGCGGCGAATCGCCGCGCCCAGTTTGATCAGTGTTGGGCTGGGGGGATTGCCCATTTGGTACCTCCGCGCCGGAGTTCAGGTTTCTTCGAGAACTCCTCGTTCGTCTTCTGGTGTTCGTACTGCGTATTCGGTCGCGTACGCATTGTAGTCGGCGCGCGGCATTGTGGAGGCCCAACGAAGACGACGGGGGAACGGCATATGGCGTCTCGCGAAACGACCGAGCTGAGAATTCTCGGAGAACTCAAAATTCCGGCTGCGGCATCGGAGGTCGGCCGAATGCGGCGGTGGGCGTACGACATGCTCGTCGCGGCCTACGAGGCGGTCGCCGACGACGTCGTACTCCTCGCCTGCGAATTGGCGACCAACGCGATCCGCCATTCCGGCTCCGCCACTGTGACGATCACGCTCGCCACCCTCGCCGACGCCATTCACGTCGAAGTGGCGGACGCCGGAAGCGCCGATCGGGTCCCCCGGATCGCCGACGCGGGACCGGACGCGACCGGAGGGCGCGGACTGCACATGGTCGACATCCTCACCGGCGGCCGATGGGGCACTTACACCAGCGAAGCCGGACGTGTCGTGTGGTGCCAGACGGCGTTCCCGAAGCCGCGCGCGATAGGGGAGGAGCCGAAGGGATGACGCCGGAGGAACGGCTCCAGCACTCGATCGCGGAGTTCCACGCGATGCTCGACTCCATGAGGTTCACCGGGACGTCGCAGGTCGCGGAGGTCCAGCAGTTGCAGATCCTGGTCACCAAGTATCCCCACCACGCACGTAACTTCCTCGCCGACCTCGACCCGCCCGGCCGGGGAGGCCGCCACCGGGCCGGGAAGGGCAGGCGTCCGGCATAGCGACCGCTCAGGTCTGTGTCGCCCGCCGTAGCCCGGTGCGGAGCCGAAGATCGGCATCCCGCACCGGGGCTTCGGTTGGCGGCTGGTGTCAGGCCGAGCCGGGCCGGGTGTAGGTGACCCGGACGTCGAGGAAGGTGGACGCACCGTAGTCGTGGCCGCGGATGGCGAGCAGATTGCAGCGCTCTAGGACGTTCTGCGGAACGGTGACGTCGATGGTGTTGGCTCGGCAGTAGCCGCTGCGGACGGTCTGCAGGAGCCGGCCGTTGAGGTAGATCTGGGCGTCGTTGTCGATGGTGCCCTGGATGCGGATGTCCTGCGCGAAGCGCGGGATGCGGAGCCAGTGCCGTACCAGGATGTCGGTGTTGGGCTGCCAGGGGGTCTTGACCGAGGCGTTGAACGGGCAGCCGGTGGTGGTGCCGAAGGCCGCCTGCCCGGTCGACCATCTGCTGTCGTCGAAGTCCGGATCCTGGAATCCGGGCACGACGCTGGGGGACGGCACCTGCAGGTATTTCCAGCCGGTGCTGTTGTAGTCCAGCGCGGTGATGGTCGCGCGCTCCGGTGCCGCCGGGGAGGCGGACGCGGCCGTCGGGGCGCCCAGGGCCATGACGGCCAGCAGCACCGGCGGCGCCACTCGGACGAGGCTGCGGATAGCGCGAGACCGAGCCGCCGGCCCGTCGACGGCGACCGTACGAGGCGGGAGGGCTTCTCACGATTCCCCGGGGCCTGGCTCGTGAATGGGCGGCGTACTTCCCGGTCCTCGCCTACTGAGGGAGGACCCTTCCGCACCGCCTCAACCTTGGCGTCGTTGTTGACGCTCGTATCGGGGCGAATCCGGCGGCGTGCCGTCAACCTCGGCGGCAGAGTGGCGACGGCGGCATCACGGTACGCGCGCTGAGTTGCGCCGATACCCAGTGGTGACAAGTTGTCACGAACGGGCGCCATTCGTGAAACTTTCAAGGGGTGGTAGGGGTCGGAATTCGCGCGTCGTCGGCGATCCTGCGTCCTGGGGGACCGGATATCGCGGCTCTCACCTGCGCGGACGGGATTTCTGTCACGCACACCGTCACAACCGCGATTCGGATATGAGTAGCGGACCTCAACTACTGAACGCAGTTACCTTGTCGTAGGGAAAAGCTTTTCCTAACTTCGGACACCCGGATAGGGAAGTCCTTATGAAGGAGGAAGGCCATGCCTCGGCGAAAAAGAGTCAGAGCGGCGGTAGGAGCCGGGTTGACCGCGGTGGTGCTCCCTGCCGCGGCGACACTGGTCGCGTTGAACGCCGCGCACGCGGCGTCCGACACGCTGTACGTGGCGCCGAACGGCAAAGACAGCGCGGCTGGAACTCAGGCGGACCCGACGACGCTCACCTCGGCGATCACCCGCGTCACCGCCGGCGGGAAGATCTACATGCGCGGCGGGACCTACCGCTACTCGCAGACGGTCACCGTCGCGCCGGGCAACAACGGCACCTCGAGCGCCCGCACGGAACTGTCCGCCTACCCAGGTGAGACTCCGGTACTGGACTTCTCGGCCATGAGCGAGGACCCGGCGAACCGTGGGCTTGCCCTGAACGGGTCGTACTGGCATGTCTACGGCATCGTCGTCGAGCACGCCGGTGACAACGGGATCTTCGTCGGCGGCAGTAACAACGTCATCGAGCGTACGGTGACGGCGTTCAACCATGACACGGGGCTGCAGATCTCGCGGGTGGCCTCCAGCACCCCCAAGGACCAGTGGCCCTCCAACAACCTCGTCGTGAGCGCGGAGTCGCACGACAACGCCGACTCCGGCGGCGAGAACGCCGACGGCTTCGCCGCCAAGCTCACCGCCGGTCCCGGGAACGTCTTCCGCTACGACGTGTCCCACAACAACATCGACGACGGCTGGGACCTCTACACCAAGACGGACACCGGAGCCATCGGCCCGGTGACCATCGAGGACTCCCTTTCCTACAACAACGGCACGCTCTCCGATGGCACGCAGAACAAGAACGGTGACCGCAACGGCTACAAGCTCGGCGGCGACGATATCAAGGTCAATCACATCGTCCTGCGCGATATCGCCTACCACAACGGCCATCACGGGTTCACCTACAACAGCAACCCCGGCACGATGACGATCTCGAACAACGTCAGCATCGACAACAGCGAGCGCAATTTCTCCTTCGACAAGGGCACCTCGGTGTTCCGGACCAACGTCTCGTGCCGCTTCAGCAGCGGCGGGTCGAACGACAAGGCCGTGGGCGACGCCGACAGCTCGAACCAGTTCTGGTCCGGCTCGAACGGGTCCAAGTGCTCGTCGTACGCCGGCGCCTTGAAGTGGTCCTTCGCCGCGGACGGCCACCTCGTCGTGACCTTCGGCGGCAAAACGATAACGCCGTAACGGACCCGTCGCGCCGGAGCAGCATCCTCAGCCCGACCGTGACGCCCAGGTGCCGTGCTGGTCGGCGCTCGGTCAAAGCTGTTGATCCGGTCGACGGTGCCAATGCCCGTGGCGGCCCGGGCCGGCCCATTCGGCTCGTTCAGATGGGCCGGCCCGACCCCGGGAGTCTGTTAGCATCGCCGTGCTCGTGACTAACTGAGGAGGTGAGACCCATTACCGCTACGGCAGGCTGGGTGCTCCCCTCTCGTGCGAGTGGGCGGTTCATCTGACATAGGTGGCCACGGGAGTGCCCGCAGGGCATCCCGAAAGGCAATCGACCTGTGCGTTTCATCTCAGAGACCACCTCGAACGGCGTCTCAGAACGCCTCTTCATTCTCGACGACATTCCCGGCGTGCTCTGGTCGCCCGCCGAGGCCACCGGTAGCCGCCCGTTGGTGCTGCTGGGCCATGGCGGCGGCCGGCACAAGAAGGACCCGCGCCTGGTGGCCGGCGCCCACCGCTACGTGGCCGCCTGCGGCTTCGCGGTGGCGGCCGTCGACGCGCCCTGGCACGGCGACCGTCCCACGACCGAGGAGGGCGAACGGCTCGTCGCGGACATCGGGGAACGGATCGCGGCAGGTGAGCCCATCGGCCCGCTGATGGCCCGTTACAACGCCGTTCTGGCGCCGCGCGTCGTTCCCGAGTGGAAGGCCGCCCTGGACGCGCTCCAGGACCTCGACCACGTCGGCGCCGGCGAACCGGTGGGATTCTGGGGCACCTCGATGGGCAGCGGGATCGGCATTCCGTTCGTCGCGGCCGAACGTCGGATCACCGCCGCAGTCTTCGGCCTCGCCGGCCACTACGGCCTGGCCGAGGCGGCGGCCCAGATCACCATTCCGGTCGAGTTCCTGATGCAGTGGGACGACGAGATGGTGCCGCGCGACTCGGCCCTCGCGCTCTTCGACGCCTTCGCCTCCCCGGAGAAGACGCTCCACGCCAACCCCGGTCGGCACGCGGATGTGCCCGCGTTCGAGTCGGAGAGTTCACTGCGCTTCTTCGCCCGCCACCTTCCCCAAGGCGACACTTCCGCCACGGCGGCGTAGCCGCCGTCCCGCGGGCGGGCGCCGAGCCAGGCGGATAGTCGCGTACGGGGCGGCGGCACCTGAGCGAGCATGGCTCAGCGTGGGTGCGCCGCCCCGGCCAGGGCTTTGGCGGACAGGAGGCATCGTTGGGCTTCGATCTCAGCCGTTACTTCACCATCGACGCCGGGGTGCTCCCGCTGTACGACCGGGTCATCCGGGCGGCGCGGCGTACGCCATCCCGGCTAGAGGGCAGGCGCTGCCCGCCGGGTGGGTGCTGCCGGCCCCATGGCGACTGGAGTACGCGGTGACGATGATCGAGGACGTCATCGAGACGGGGGCCGTCGACGAGTGGCGGGCCGCCGCCGGTGTGCCGGGGACACCCGACCCCCTGGACGCCTTCGACGATCTGGACCTGCAACTGGCGTCTCTGCTGAGCCTGGCGTCGGCCTCCGGCGTGGTCGTGATTTCCGAAAGCGCCGGAAAGATCCGGCAGGTGGGGAGTGCTCGGTTCGGCCGCGACGGCCGTTGGCCGGCGCTCCGTCCTGGCCGTCGGCGCGATGGAGGAGCCGCCCTCCGGGGTGAGATAGGTCCGCTGCCGCTTGTAGTCCTCGATCCAGGTGGTCGCGACGTCCGCGCGGCCGATCTCGTGACCAAAGAAGTAAGGGCCTGTTCTCCATACCGTCAGAGTCAGGTGGAAGGGCCGTGCCGTCCAACCGGGATTCGACCCATGATTGAACGGGATCCGCGACACTGAGTGAAGTGGTTACCTCAAGGGATGGAGAAGATTTCCGGTGCTCTGGCTCAAGGATCGATTGCGAAGTCTGGCTCGTTTTCTTCGCGAAGGAACGATATTGCTCGGAGCCGGATCCGGTCTGACCGCGGTGCCGGGAGTGTTCGCGGGCGAGCGGAATGGGTGCGGGCGGGAGGCCGGCTCCCTCGCAGGGCCTGCGCTGCATCATCCGGAGCGGCTTATCCCGGATATTCCACCTACACCCGAGGAACGAGACATCTGGGCTCAATTCGGCCCCGTCGTGAGTTCGGAGACAGATCGCCGAGAGGCCCCAGGTCGGGAATGAGTCCGATTTCGACGGCATAGCTAGGAATCCGGATATATACTCAGAGTATCGCTAGCGGATGATGGTGCGATCGTCGGCAATCAGAACGCGAGTAGCCGACATTTTTGCCCCAGATTCCTGATCGACTCTGGCGAACTCACGCCGAAAAGCGGTCAGCTGTGCGCGGGCGTGTGGCGGCGGGCGGGGGAGAAGGTCTCGACGTTGCCGATCACCCGGCTCAGATAGCCCGCGAACTGCTCGATCTCCTCGGGAGAGAAGCCGTCGAGGACGTGTTCGCCGCTCGTGCTGACCACGGCGGACAGCCGCTCGAACGTCTGCCGGCCCGCGTCGGTCATGTCGACGATGGCGGCTCGGCGGTCGGAGCTGGTGCGGCGGCGCACGATCAGGCCCTCGGCCTCCATGCGCGCCAGGTGCCGGGTCAGCGTGGGGCCCTCGACGCCCAGCATGTCGGCGAGCTCCCGTTGGATCAGCGGGCCCTTCGCCTTGAGTGCGAACAGCGCCGTCCAGACGGCGAAGCTCGAACCGGAGGCCGCCAGGTGCTGCTCCATGTAGCCGCGCGCCGCCTTCGCCGCGAAGTTCAGCTGGCGGCCCAGCGTGTGCCTGGCGCCCGTGGCCATGTCTTCGTCGTCTCGCATCTCTCAACTCCCGCGTTAACGCCCGATGTCGATTCTCGTCCATCGCCGCCGGCCCTCGGTACCGGCCTTGACGCGCCACAACAAACTAGTTAGCTTGCTAAGTAGTTTCCTCAGAAACTCACTCGACGGGAGAACCGCCGTGGTAGCCGGTGAATCCGCGCTGAGCACCGACTCGGAGCGCAACGTCTCAGAGCCGGGGCCGATGGACACGAAGGCGTGGATCGGCCTCATCGTCATCCTCCTGGCCGCCTTCATGGAACTGCTGGACGTCAGCGTCGTCAGCGTCGCCATCCCCGCGATCCAGAAGGACATCGACGCGACGTACGCCCAGATCCAGTGGACCCTCGCGGGTTATCAGCTCGCCTTCGCGGCCGGGATGATCACCGGGGGCCGCCTCGGTGACATCTTCGGACGCAAACGTATGTTCATGACGGGCGCGGTGGCGTTCACCCTGGCGTCGCTGCTGTGCGGGCTGGCGACCGGCCCGGACATGCTCATCGCCTCCCGGGTGATCCAGGGCCTCGCGGCGTCCGTGATGTTCCCGCAGGTCCTCGCGATCATGCACGTCTCCTTCCCGGAGGACAAGCGCGCTGCGGTCTTCGGCGCGTTCGGCGCGATGGCCGGCCTCTCCGGCATCGCCGGTCCGCTGCTCGGCGGCGTCCTCGTGAACGCCGACCTCTTCGGCTGGGACTGGCGGACGATCTTCCTGATCAACCTTCCGGTCGGGGTGATCGCGGTGGCGCTCGCGCCCTCGCTCGTCAAGGAGTCGCGCGCGACCGAGCGGGTCCGGCTCGACCTGCTCGGCGTGCTGCTCGTCACCGCCGCGATCGTCCTGCTGGTGTACCCGGTGATCCAGGGCCGCGACGCCGGCTGGCCCGCGTGGACGTGGATCTCCATGGTGGCCTCGATCCCGGTCTTCGTCGCCTTCGTCCTCTGGCAGCAGGCCAGGAAGCGGAGGAGCGGCAGCCAGCTGATCGAGCTGCGGCTCTTCCGCCAGCGCGCCTTCAGTGCGGGACTCTTCGTCAGCCTGCTGTTCTGGACCGCGATCGCGTCGGTCTTCCTCGTCCTGACGATCTTCCTGCAGGCGGGGTGGAACTACACGCCGCTGCACACCGGCCTGACCTTCCTCCCGCTCGCCGGCGCGTCCTTCGTCGGCTCCGGGCTCGCCGTGCGGCTCGCGCCGAAGATCGGTCGCATGGTCGTCCAGCTCGGATGCCTGATCTGCATCGCGGGGATCCTCTGGCTCATGGTCACGGTGCACGACAAGGCCGCCGACCTCACGACGGGCCGGCTCACGCCGTCGTTCGTGGTGTTCGGCGTCGGGCTCGGCCTGCTGATCGCGACCCTCAACGACCTCATCCTCACCGGCGTGCGCAACGACGACACCGGCTCGGCCACCGGCGTCCTGAACACCGCTGGTCAGGTGGCGGGCGCCGTCGGCGTCGCCGTGATCGGCCTGATCTTCTTCGGCCAGCTCGCGAACCGGTCGGACGAGGCCGTGGCGGCGGGCGTGCCCAAGCTGCGCCAGGAACTGCAGACAGCCGGCGTGCCCGCGCCAGCGATCGACGGGATCGTGAGCGGTTTCAAGGTCTGCTACCACGACATCGCCCACGCCAAGGACCCGACCCAGACCCCGCCGAGCTGCGGAAAGATGGCTGCCGGGCTCGAACCGCAGGCCATGGGCGCCGTACAGGCGTCGGTGGAGAAGGTCCGACCCAGGGTGCAGCGGCGGGACTTCTCCGACTCCCTCGTGCCGAGCCTGTACTACCAGATGGCGGTATTCGCCGGGACGTTCCTGCTCGTCTTCTTCCTGCCCCGCCGGACCAGCGGCGAGATGCACGGTCACTGAGCAGCGCAACCGCGCGCATCGAGCCCCGGGTCTCGGATGTCAGACGGTTCGTGGGAAAGGGTTCTTGCCGGGGCACCGGGCGGGGCGTGAGGGTGCGCACATGGCAAAACAGGAGGTCAGCGGAGGCGCACGAGCCGCCGGAGGGCATCCGGAGGGCGGCGCCCTCGGGGTCGAGCGGCGATCCATCGACTTCGTCCCGCCTGAGGAGCGGCACGGGTCGGTGCGGAGTCTGTTCACCGTGTGGTTCGGGGCGAACATGCAGGTGACGACCGCGGTCACGGGCGCGCTCGGAGTGATCCTGGGGCTGCCACTGCCCTGGGCGATCGTCGCCCTGACCCTCGGCAACCTGCTCGGCGCGATCTTCATGGCGTTGCACTCGGCGCAGGGACCGAAACTCGGCATCCCGCAGATGATCCAGAGCCGTGCGCAGTTCGGGTTCTACGGCGCGATCGTGCCCCTGCTGCTCGTCGTGCTGATGTACGTCGGGTTCTTCGCGACCAGTGCGGTGCTCGGCGGTTCGGCGCTCGCCGACTGGTGGGGGATCGGCCGGACCCCGGCCACGATCGTCGTCTCGGCGGTCTGCACCGTGCTCGCCGCGTACGGGTACCGGCTGATCCACCAGTACGAGCGGTGGATCAGCCTGATCGCGGCGGTCGGGTTCCTGTACCTGACCTATCGGCTGCTGACCGGGCACCACGTGGGCCGGGTGTGGCACTCCGGCCACGTCGGTGCGGGAACGTTCCTGCTGGTCATGGCGATCGCCGCGACCTGGCAGATCACGTACGCACCGTACGTCGCCGACTACTCCCGCTATCTTCCGGAGACGACCTCGGTGCGCGCGGCGTTCTGGTGGACCTACGCCGGAAGCGTGATCGGCACCGTGTGGATGATGGCGTTCGGCAGCGTCTGCGCCGCCGTGGCCGCCAAGTCGTTCGAGGGCGGCTCGGTGTCGTTCGTGGTCGGCCTGGCGGATCCGCACTGGGCGTTCTCGCTGATCATCGTGCTGGGCATCGTCGCCGTGAACGTGCTGAACCTCTACGGCATGTTCATGTCCGCGACGACGACCCTGACCGCGCTGCGCCCGATGCGGATGGACGGCGGCGTGCGGCTCGGCTTCATCGTCGTGGCCGCCGTCGTCGGCACGGTCGTCGCGCTCGCGGCGAGCGCCGACTTCCTGCACAACTTCGAGAACTTCATCCTCTTCCTGGCGTACTTCCTGATCCCGTGGACGGCGATCAACCTCGTCGACTTCTACTTCGTCCGCAAGGAGCGGTACGACATCGACGCGATCTTCCGCCCGGACGGCGTGTACGGCGGGGTGAACTGGCGCACCATCGGCGCGTACGTGATCGGCGTCGCGGTGGAGGTGCCGTTCGTCAGCTCGTCCTTCTACACCGGGCCGTTCGTGAAGCACCTCGGTGGCGCGGACGTCTCGTGGATCATCGGCCTGGTCGTGGCCTCGGCGCTCTACTACGTCTGGATGCGCCCGGTGGCCCGCCACACCGGCGACGCCACCTGACAGTGCGTCGTCGGCCGGCCGACCGTCGGCCGGGGCATCGTCATCGGGTCAGCGCGGGCGATGCCTGGTCGGCGGGCGCGGTGGCGGTGGCCTGGTCCACGACGGACAGCAGCTCGATCAGGCGTCGGCGATCGCCGTCGGAGAGCGGCGCGAACAGATCCTCGCTGGCCTGCCGCCGGGCCTCGCGCATCCCTTCGCGTACCGCGAGGCCCATGTCGGTGAGGTGAAGGCGGATGGCGCGCCGGTTCTCCGGATCGACGGCACGATGGACCAGCCCGGCCTGCTCGAGCGCGTCGACCACGGTCGTGACCGAACGGGGAACGACGCCGAGCCGCTCGGCCAGCTCCGTCATCCGCAGCGGCTCCTCGCTACGGGTGATCACCCGTAGCGCACGCTCCTGGGCCGGAGTGAGGCCGAGGGGGGCGAGCCGGGACAGCTGGGCCCGCCGCAGGCGCTTGGTCAGCCGCTGGAGCAGATCGGCCAGCTGCGCCGACGACTCCTCTTGATCCATGGCTCGATCGTAGCAGGACCAAACTCAAACTGAGTCAAGCTCATTGTGAGTGTTACTCTGTTTTGGTCGGCATTGCCCTCGACCGTGCCGTGGAGGCGCCCGTGAATTTCCCCCTACGCAAGCACGGCCTGCCGTTCCCGGAGGCGTCCGGCCTCGACGGCCCCGGGCCCCCGGCGGCGCGCGAAGGGCCGGCGGCGGACCGGGACGGCGGCGGTGACCGCGAGGATCCGAGCCAGCCCACCGCGGAGACGGGACCGTCGGCACGCGTTCCGCTCCGGCGGGTCGTACGCCTGTTCCGGCCCTACCGGTGGAGCCTGGCCTTCGTCGGCCTGCTCGTCCTCACGTCGTCACTGGTCTCGCTGGTCAACCCGTTCCTGATCCGCCAGGTGATCGACGTCGCCCTGCCGAGGCAGCGCGTCGGGCTGCTGGCCGTCCTGGCCATCGGCATGATCGTCATTTCGGTGGCGAACAGCTCGTTCAGCGTCTCGCAGGCGTATGTGTCGACGAAGGTGGGCCAGCGGGTCATGCATGACCTGCGCACTGGTGTGTACGCGCACCTACAGCGCATGTCCCTGGCCTTCTTCACGCGTACGCGCACCGGCGAGGTCCAGTCGCGCATCGCCAACGACATCGGCGGCATGCAGGCGACGGTGACCACGACCGCGACCACGCTGGTGTCCAACCTCACGACCGTCGTCGCGACCGTCATCGCCATGGTGGTCCTGGACTGGCGGCTGACGATCGTCTCGCTGATCATGATGCCGGTGTTCGTGTCGGTGAGCCGCCGGGTCGGCAAGGAGCGCCGCCGCATCACCGGCCGGCGGCAGCGGCAGCTCGCCACGCTGGCCTCGATCGTCCAGGAGTCCCTGTCGGTCAGCGGGATCCTGCTCGGGCACACGATGGGCCGCTCGCGGGCGCTCACTGATTCCTTCGCGGCCGAATCCGTCGTGCTGTCCGATCTCGAGGTGCGCGCGAACATGGCGGGCCGGTGGCGGCAGTCCATCATTCAGATCGTCATGTCCTCCATGCCCGCGGTCATCTACTGGGCGGCCGGCCTCACCGGGCGGAACGGCCACATGCTGATCTCCATCGGGACGCTGGTGGCCTTCACGACCCTGCAACAGAGTCTGTTCCGGCCCACGGTGCAGCTGCTCCAGGTCGGCGTGGACCTGCAGACCTCACTCGAGTTGTTCGGCCGCATCTTCGAGTACCTCGACCTGCCCGTCGACATCGCCGAACCACAACACCCCGTGCGCGTGGGCGAGGTCCGCGGCGACGTGCGGCTGCGCGACGTCGGCTTCCGCTACGCGGAGACCGAGCGGGAGACGCTGCGCGACATCGACATCACCGTCCCGGCCGGGAGCACCCTCGCGATCGTCGGCGAGACGGGATCCGGGAAGACGACCCTCGGCTACCTGGTCCCGCGCCTGTACGACGTGACCTCGGGCAGCGTGACCATCGACGGCGTCGACGTACGCGCCCTGTCCTTCGACACCCTTACCGCGGCGGTGGGCGTCGTCTCACAGGAGACCTATCTCTTCCACGCCTCTGTAGCGGCGAATCTGCGGTTCGCCAAGCCGGACGCGACCGATGAGGAGATCGTCGCGGCGGCCGGGGTCGCACAGATCCACGAGCACATCGCCGCGCTGCCCGACGGCTATGACACGCTGGTCGGGGAGCGGGGATACCGATTCTCCGGCGGAGAGAAACAACGACTCGCGATCGCGCGCGCCGTCCTGCGCGACCCGCCCATCCTCGTCCTCGACGAGGCCACCAGCGCCCTCGACACCCAGACCGAACAGGCCGTGCAGCAGGCGATCGACGCGCTGTCGGCCGGGCGCACCACGATCACCATCGCGCATCGACTCTCGACCATCAGGGACGCCGACGAGATCATGGTCCTCGACCGCGGTCGGATCGCCGAGCGTGGCACCCACGAGGAGTTGCTCGCCCTCGGCGGCCGGTACGCCACCCTCGTCGCCCGCGACGCCGACGCCGGCCAGGCAACCCGTTCCGCGTGAGGTGGTGGGTCTGACGACGGCTCCGGCCACGCGGCGGAAACCGAAGATCAAGATAAGGCGGTGCCGACGCCTCCTGGATCATCGGCCTGACCGTCAGGGCTTGGCTCCTCGGGGCCAGGCCTGGTCGTCGAAGAGGATGTGGACGGAGGAGGCGGTGCGGGCGGCCGGGCCGAGGCGGGCGGCGCGGGCTCCGGGGTCCATGCGGAAGAACGGGCCGTGGTGGTGGTGTTCGGCGTGCCAGGCGATGTCGAGGGGCGTGTTGTTGATCCAGGAGCTCATCGCCTTGTCGTAGGGCGGGGTGAAGTCGTAAGAGTCGCTCTCGCTGCCGTTGGGGTCTTGGGCGAGGATCATCCAGCCCGCTGATCGGCGGTTGAAGTCCTCGTTCTGGTAGAAGCAGGCCCAGGTCGCGGGGCAGGCGTCCGGCCCTGAGACATCATGGGCGACGTACCAGGTGGTGGGCCCGGGCAGGCGCTCTGCCGCCCTGGCCGTGCCGTCGGCGGTGATGACCGTGGGAGCGGGGTCGGCTGCGGCCTGGTGCGCGGTGGCCGGCCGATGGCCCACGAGCAGGACCGTACCGGCGATGGCCGCCGTGCCGGCCGCGATACCGGCGGCGATCCAATACGGCCGCCGTCGCGGAGCCGTCTCGGCCGCCGGCGGCGGGATGACGGGTGGGGCGGTGACCTCGGCCGTCGGCGGTGGGACGACGGGCAGCGCGGTGACTGCGGCCGTCGGCGGCGGGGCGGTGGGCGCGATGGTGACCGCGGCCGGGGCGGCGGTGCGCTCGGCCATCGCCTCCTGTCGCCACCGTTCCCACACCCGCCAGTCCTGGGGCCGGCGCGTCGGAGCCGGTCCCCGCCGCAGTGCTCGCTCCTCCAGGGTCTCCACCAGGAACCTGAACACGGCCGGGTCGCTCGGCACGGCTTTGCCCGACATCCACTCCGACAAGGTCGCCGCGGCCAGCTTGACCGGTGGCCGCTGTTGCCGGGCCAGGTCCACCAGCCGGCGGTAGGACGGCCGCCCGGCCGCCTCGTGCAGCCGCCGCAGCTGGTCCGGGAGCCTGGTCTGCGCCTCACCCATCCACCATCACCCTTCGTGTCTGTTCGGACGCGGACAGTTTCCGAACATAGGGTAAAGCGTCGTTGAGAAGGACGGACACTGTTCGCCCGAACAGTGGTCACTCGGCGGACACCCACGGGCCAGGGCTGAATCGGAGCCGGTTCACCTCGAACCGAACGAACCCCGAACGGCCCCCCGCCGGCAAGGGGGCCTGTCCTCCAGGAGGAAACGCCCGTGAAGCTCAAGCTCACCATCCCGGTCGCCATGGCCGCCGGAACGTTCGCGTTCTCGGCACTGCCGGCCACCACTCCGGCGACGCCTGCCGCGTACGCCGCGTCCGTCGTCGCGGCGATGACCTTGTCGTGCAACGCGCCGGGCCTGGACGACGGGCGCTCGTGTGAGGGGGCGCTCGCGTGGGCTCGGCAGCACGTGTCGACCGCCGGCAACCCCGACTACCGCAACCGCTGCGACCACGTCATGGCGCTCGCGTACGGGTTCGACCACAGCGGATCCGCCGACGCCATCGCCCACTGGCGCGCCGTTCCCGACCGGTACAAGCACGCCGACGACCGCGACGTCCCCGGCGGCGCGCTGGTGTTCTTCTCCGGCGGCAGCCACGGTCACGTGGCCATCTCCACCGGCGGGCAGGGGATCATCTCCACCGACATCCACGGACCGGGAACCTTCACCCCCAGCAGCATCGACGAGATCACCGGCAAGTGGGGGCAGCACTACCTCGGCTGGGCGAACCCCTGGTTCGAGATCAACCACTGATGGGCGCGGGCGGGGTGGCCCCCGAGGTCACCCCGTCCGCACGACCGAAAGCGGCCGTCCGCCGGTGGCGGACGGCCGGGGGGAGCGGGTCAGGAGGCGGCCCGCTCGGTGAAGAGGCCGGGCGCCTGGCCGCGGGCGGCGGCCGCGGCGGAGTCGTCCGCCTCCCGGCGGGCCTGGCGTTCGGCCTCGACCTGCCGCACGTAGTACTCCGTCTCCCGTTTCACCTTCTCGTCGTCCCAGCCCAGTACCGGCGCGATGAGGCCCGCGACCTCGGCCGCCGCGGCGGCGCCCTGGTCCCACTCCTCGATCGCGGCGCGGGTGCGACGGCGCAGGATGTCCTCGACGTGCAGCGCGCCCTCGTGGGAGGCGGCGTACACGGCCTCGGCCTTCAGGTAGTCCGCGGCGGCGTCGAGCGGCTCGCCGAGGGCCGGGTCCTGTTCGATCATCTCCAGCAGTTCGTCGACGCACGCGCCGTACCGGTTGAGCAGGTGCTCGACGCGGGCGACGTGCAGGCCGCTGCGCCGGGCGATGCGGTGCCGCTCGTTCCACAGCACCTCGTACCCGACGGCCCCGGCGAGCGGCACCCGGTCGGTGACGGAGGCGGGGACGGTGGTGGGCAGGTCCTCGGCCGCCGCGTCGACGGCGTCCTTGGCCATCACCCGATAGGTGGTGAACTTGCCGCCGGCGATCACGGTGAGCCCGGGCACGGGCTGCGCGACGGTGTGCTCCCGCGACAGCTTGGTCGTGTCGTCCGCCCCGCCGGACAGCAGGGGACGCAGCCCGGCGTACACGCCCTCGATGTCCTCCGCGGCGATCGGGGTGCGCAGCACCGCGTTGACGTGGTCGAGGATGTAGTCGATGTCGGCCTGGCTGGCGGCGGGCTCGTCCTTTTCCAGGTCATAGGGAGTGTCGGTGGTGCCAATGATCCAGTGCCGGCCCCACGGGATGACGAACAGCACGCTCTTCTCGGTGCGCAGGATCAGCCCGGTGTCGAGCCGGATCCGGTCGCGCGGGACGAGGAGGTGCACGCCCTTGGACGCGGTGACCCGGGGACCGCCGCGCGCGTCCGCGAACCGGGCGGCGTCGTCGGTCCACACGCCGGTGGCGTTGATGACGTGCCGGGCCCGTACGGTCAGTTCCCGGTCGTTCTCCAGGTCGTGAACCCGTGCTCCGATGACGCGGTCCGCCTCCCGCACGAAACCGACGGCGCGGGCCCGCGTCAGCACGGAGGCGCCGTAGCCGGCGGCCGTCCGGGCCAGCGTCATCGTGAAGCGGGCGTCGTCGACCTGTGCGTCGAAGTACTGGATCGCGCCGACGAACGTGTCGCCGCGCAGCGCCGGGGCGATCTTCAGGGCGCCGCGGTGGCTCAGGTGCCGGTGGCGGGGCATCGACCGGGCGCCGCCCAGCGTGTCGTACAGGCCGACGCCGGCGCCGACGTAGAAGCGTTCCCACATCCGGTGCTTGAGCGGGAACAGGAACGGCACCGGCTTGACGAGGTGGGGTGCGAGGCGGTTCAGCAGCAGGCCGCGTTCGCGCAGCGCCTCGCGTACGAGGCCGAAGTCGCGCTGCTCGAGGTAGCGGAGGCCGCCGTGGATCAGCTTGCTGGACCGGCTGGACGTCCCGGCCGCCCAGTCCGCGGCCTCGACGAGCGCGACGGACAGGCCGCGCGAGACGGCGTCGAGCGCCGCGCCTGCGCCCACGACACCGCCGCCCACGATCAGCACGTCGAACTCGTTCTCCGCCAGGTCGCGCAGGGCCTGCGCGCGGTAGGCCGGTCCGAGGGATACGGCTTTCACCTGAACCTCCGAAAGTTGCCCCGGCCGTAAGGCCAGGGAGGAATTCTGACTCCGCCAACGGCCCGGCGGAGCCAGGACGGCCTCAAAACGGACTCCGCCGACATTCGGTCATTCGACTTACATGAGAACGCGACAGTTGTAAGGTGCCGGTCATGCGGACGGCGTACAAGTGCCGGGCCTACCCGGACCCTGAACAGGCGGCGGTGTTCAGCCGCACGTTCGGGTGTGTGCGCCTGGTGTGGAACAAGACCCTGGCCGAACGCCACGCGGCGTATCACCAGCGGGGCGAGAGGACCTCTTACAAGCAGACCGATGCAGCGTTGACGGCGTGGAAGAAGACCGAGGATCTGGCGTTCTTGTCGGAGGTGTCGTCGGTTCCGTTGCAGCAGACGCTGCGGCATCAGCATGCGGCGTTCGTGAACTTCTTCGCCGGACGCGCCAAATACCCGCGGTTCAAGAACCGCAACTCCCGGCAGTCGGCGCACTACACCCGCTCGGCGTTCCGCATGAAGGACGGCGAGCTGCAGTTGGCCAAGACCACCACGCCGCTGGGGTTCGTGTGGTCTTTTGAGGGCGTGGACCTGGCCGCGTTGAACCCGACCATGGTCGTCATATCCCGGGACACGGACGGCCGCTGGTACGTGACGTTCGCCGTCGACACCGACGCGCCCGAGCCCATGGAGGCGGCCGGGCACGCCATCGGCATCGATCTCGGCGTCAAGGACTTCGCGGTCACCTCGGACGGGGAACGCATCGCCAACCGCCGCCACTTGGAGCGCAAGGCCCGCAACCTGGCCCGCTACCAGCGGCGCATGGCCCGCCGCGAGCGCGGGAGCATGAACCGGCGTAAGGCCAAGGCCAAGGTCGCCCGTGCCCATCGCAAGGTCCGCAACGCCCGCGACGACTTCCTGCACCGCACCAGCACCAACCTGGTGCGCAGAGCCGATGTCATCGTCATCGAAGACCTCGCGGTCAAAAGCATGGTGAAGAACCGGATGCTGGCGCGGGCGATCTCCGATGCGGGGTGGGGGGAGTTCCGCAGGCAGCTTGAGTACAAGGCCGAACGCGCCGGACGCGCCCTCGTGGTGATCGACCGGTGGTACCCCTCCTCCAAGACCTGCTCGGCCTGCGGGCATCTGCTCGCTGAGCTGAGCCTTTCGACCCGGCGCTGGACGTGTCCGGGCTGCCGTACCCGGCATGACCGGGACATCAACGCGGCCAAGAACATCCTTGCGGCTGGTCGAGCCGTAGCCGGGAACAGTCCCGGTGATGCCTGTGGAGCTGGTGTAAGACGGCAAGGGTCCTCCCTTCCGCATTCGGCGCTGAAACAGGAACCCCGCGCCGTGAGGCGCCCGGCCTGAAAGCCGGATCGGCCGCATGGCCGATGGGACTCCCCCTCCTCCAGGAGGGGGAGCAGTCAAGTTCGGGTTCTCCTCCGCAGGCAGGTCGGATGTGGGGGGATGGGGCATCGCCCCGGCCGCCAGGTGGGGAAGGGACGGCTCGGGGTCGGACGGCGGGCGGGGTGGCGCGAGGGGCGCCACCCCGGCCACGGGGGGCTGGGGGATCCGTTGGGGAGGGCGGCGGACGGGGCGATGCCCGGGGGAGCGGGGTGCGGGGGCGCACCGCTCCGTCCGCCGCGTGCGAGAGTCGTCAGTCGACGTCGACCCAGTCGAGGGTCCGGGTCACGGCCTTCTTCCAGCCGGCGTAGCCGCGTTCGCGCTCCTCCTCGCTCCAGCGGGGCTCCCAGCGCTCGTCCTCGTTCCAGTTCTGCCGCAGCTCGTCGGTGTTGCGCCAGAATCCGACGGCCAGGCCCGCGGCGTACGCGGCGCCGAGCGCGGTGGTCTCCGCGACGACCGGCTTGGAGACCGGCACGCCGAGGACGTCGGCCTGCAGCTCCATGCACAGGCGGTTGGCGGTGACGCCGCCGTCCACCCGCAGCACGTCGAGCGCCACGCCGGAGTCCTGCCGCATCGCCTCGACCACGTCGCGGCTCTGGTAGCAGATCGCCTCGAGCGTGGCCCGCGCGAGGTGGGCGTTGGTGTTGAAGCGGGACAGCCCGACGATCGCGCCGCGGGCGTCCGAACGCCAGTACGGGGCGAACAGGCCGGAGAACGCGGGCACGAAGTAGACGCCGCCGTTGTCCTCGACCTGACGGGCCAGCGCCTCGCTCTCGGCGGCGCCGGAGATGATGCCGAGCTGGTCGCGCAGCCACTGCACGGCCGAGCCGGTGACCGCGATCGAGCCTTCCAGGGCGTAGGTCGGCCGGTCGTTCCCGAACTGGTAGCACACGGTGGTGAGCAGCCCGTTCTTGGAGCGCACGAGCTCGTGGCCGGTGTTGAGCAGCAGGAAGTTGCCGGTGCCGTAGGTGTTCTTCGCCTCGCCGGGGTCGAAGCAGACCTGTCCGACGGTCGCCGCCTGCTGGTCGCCCAGGTCGCCGGTCAGCGGGACCTCGCCGCCGAGCGGGCCGCGGAGGCGGGTGACGCCGTAGTAGTCCGGGTTGGACGACGGGCGGATCGCGGGCAGCATCTGCCGCGGAATGTTGAAGAACGACAGCAGTTCGTCGTCCCAGTCCAGCGTCTCCAGGTTCATCAGCATGGTGCGGCTGGCGTTGGTGGGATCGGTGACGTGCACGCCGCCGTCGACGCCGCCCGTGAGGTTCCACAGCAGCCAGGTGTCGGTGTTGCCGAAGATCGCCTCGCCTTCCTCGGCCGCCTTGCGCACGCCTTCGACGTTCTCGAGGATCCACTGGATCTTGCCGCCGGAGAAGTACGTCGCGGGCGGCAGGCCGGCCTTTTGCCGGATCACGTCGCCCTGGCCGTTGCGCTCCAGCGCCGACGCGATGCGGTCGGTGCGGGTGTCCTGCCAGACGATGGCGTTGTAGTACGGACGCCCGGTGACGCGGTTCCACACGACCGTGGTCTCGCGCTGGTTGGTGATGCCGAGAGCGGCCAGGTCGGTGGCGCTGAGGTTCGCCTGGCGCAGACCGGTGTCGACCACCGCCCGGGTGCGCTCCCAGATCTCGGTCGGGTTGTGCTCCACCCACCCCGGGTTCGGCATGATCTGCTCGTGCTCGAGCTGGTGCTTGGCCACCTCGTTCCCGCCGTGATCGAAGATCATGAAACGGGTGCTCGTGGTGCCCTGGTCAACCGCTCCGACGAAGTCGGCCATGGATATCGCCTTCCTTCTCTTTCATTCCTACCGTCCGGCCAGGCCGCCGGCGGCCCGGCCGGACCATGTCGGCTCGATCCGCGCGGGGGGTCGCGCGGACTCGGTCAGGCCTTCTCGAGCTCGGCTTCGGTCGGGACGCGGCCGGGCTCCGGGGCCTCCTCGTCCGGCAGGAAGCGGCCGACGAGCACCTGGTAGAGGCCCGCGCCGATGACCGCGCCGATGAGCGGGCCGACGATGGGCACCCAGAAGTACAGCCCGCCGTACTGGTCGCGGAACGCGGTGCCGTACCCGGTGAAGAAGGAGGCGAGACGCGGTCCGAGGTCACGCGCCGGGTTGATCGCGTAGCCGGCGTCGGTGCCCCAGGCCATGCCGATGGCGACGACGATCAGGCCGACGATGAACGGCGCGAGGTTGGCGGCGGGGGCGGAGTTGCGCAGGTCCGTCACCGCGAGGATCAGGAACAGCAGGATCGCGGTACCGATGATCTGGTCGCGGAGGGCGCCGCCGGTGTGCACGGGCAGTGCGCCGTTGCCGGGCAGGGTCGAGAAGACGCCCTGGGTCTTGACGGTGTGGCCGGGGTCGAGCTTGGCCAGGACCTCGCTGTAGTTCCAGCGCACGATCAGCGCCGCCACGAACGCGCCGGCCAGCTGGGCCAGCGAGTACGGCAGGACCTTGCGCCAGGAGAACCCCTTGAACACCGCCAGCGCGACGGTCACCGCGGGGTTCAGGTGCGCGCCGCTGATCCGGCCTGCGACGTACACGCCCAGCGTGACGCCGAGGCCCCAGGCCCAGGCGATGCTGTCATGGTTGCCTATCCCGCCGGCCACGACCTGCGCCACGACGCCTACGCCGAACAGGATGAGGATCAGGGTTCCCGCGAATTCGGCGGCCAGTTCCCCGGCCAGCCCGGGGATCTTGAGTCGCTCTGCCACGTCTCCTCCTAGGGGGCCGGTGCCCCAGCTCAGGGGCACCGAGAGACACCGTTCGTGAGGGAGGCTGTGAGCTCCCTCACGACTGTCCGGACGCTAAGTCGGCCCGTGAGACCCGGTCAACAGACAGGTGCCGACATTGTCGAACGGTCGCCGAACGCTGGCCTGCTCCCGGTGTGGCGGCTAGGGTCGGCGGAAGTGATGGATTTCACAAACCGCGTCGAGTCACGCCCGTTTCACCGTCGAATGGGCGGTGCGACGGGTGAAAAGTGCCGACATTGTCGAATAGGTGCCGACTTCGCTAGCATGGCCTATGTGCCAGGTCCCGTGCAGTCGATCGAGCGAGCGGCAGCGATCCTCCGCCTCCTCGCCCGCGGCTCCGGGCGCCTCGGAGTCAGCGAGATCGCGGGCTCCCTCGGACTGGCCCGCGGCACCGCCCACGGCCTCCTGCGCACCCTTCAGGGCGTCGGTTTCGTCGAGCAGGACGAGGAGACCGGGAAGTACCAGCTCGGCGCCGCCCTCCTTCACCTCGGCACGAGCTACCTCGACGTCAATGAACTCCGCTCACGCGCGATCAACTGGGCCGACGCCCTCGCCGCTCGCAGCGGTGAGGCCGTCCGGATCGGCACCGCACTGGACGGCAAGGTCCTGGTCGTGCACCATGTGTTCCGGCCGGACGACACCCTGCAGGCGCTCGACGTCGGCGCGCTTCTTCCCGCGCACGCGACGGCGCTGGGCAAGGTGATCCTCGCCTACGACGCGAACGTGATGGCGGCCCTACAGGACACCGACCTCGAACGCTTCTGCCGGCGGACCATCACCCAGCCCCGTGAGCTCACCAG
Organism: Actinoallomurus sp. NPDC050550; assembly: GCF_040655075.1. Lineage (NCBI taxonomy): Bacteria > Bacillati > Actinomycetota > Actinomycetes > Streptosporangiales > Thermomonosporaceae > Actinoallomurus > Actinoallomurus sp. NPDC050550. The sequence goes on from NZ_JBFAJC010000001.1 coordinate 370,836, forward strand.
GGCGCTGAGCGAGGTCCGGGAGATGGGCTGGGCCGCCGAGGTGGAGGAGTTCACCGTCGGCGAGGCGGGCCTGGCGGCGCCGATCCGCGGCCAGGGCGGCCTGGTCGTCGGCGCGATGGGCATCTCGGGAGCCGTCGAGCGCCTCTGCGATCCGAGGGGCCGGCCGAAACCGACGCTGGTGACGTACGTGCGCGACGCCGCACGCGCCGTCTCCCGAGACCTTGGGGCCGCCCGATGGTGACCATCACCGCCCGCGGCGCCCGGAACTGAGGGCACGATGGTAGAACGCTATGTGATGTCCGTTGACCAGGGGACGACGTCGACGCGCTGCATCCTGTTCGACCACGGAGGGCGGCTGGTCTCGGTCACCCAGCGTGAGCACAAACAGCACTTTCCCAAGCCCGGCTGGGTCGAGCACGACGCCATGGAGATCTGGCGCAACCTCGAGCGGATCGCGCCCGAGGCCCTCACCCACGCCGGCGCCACCCCCGAACAGGTGGCCGCTCTGGGGATAGCGAACCAGCGCGAGACCACGGTGCTGTGGGACCGGCACACCGGCCGGCCCATCGGCCGCGCCGTCGTCTGGCAGGACACCCGCACGGACTCCTTCATCGACGAGCTCGCCGCCCGCCCGGACGCCGACATGGTCCGCGAGCGGTGCGGACTGCCCCTGGCGACGTACTTCTCGGCCCCGCGCGTCCGCTGGCTCTTGGACCACACGCCGGGCCTGCGCGAGCGCGCCGAAAGCGGTGACGTGCTGTTCGGCACGATGGAGAGCTGGCTCATCTGGAACCTCACCGGTGGGCCCGAAGGCGGCGTGCACATCACCGACGTCACCAACGCCAGCCGCACCCTCCTGATGAACCTCACCACGCTGGCCTGGGACGACGATCTGCTCGCGTTCTTCGACGTGCCGCGCGCCATGCTGCCGGAGATCCGCCCCTCCACCGAGACGTACGGCCGCGCCACCCGCGTGCTGCCCGGCGTGCGCATCGCCGCCGCGCTCGGCGACCAGCAGGCCGCGCTGTTCGGCCAGACCTGTTTCGCCCCCGGCGAGGCCAAGTGCACATACGGGACGGGTAGTTTTCTGCTGCTCAACACCGGCACCGAACCGGTCCGCTCCACCCACGGCCTGCTCACGACCGTCGGCTATCAGATCGACAAGGAGCCGGCGGTCTACGCCCTCGAGGGCTCGATCGCCATCACCGGCGCACTCGTCCAGTGGTTCCGGGACGGCCTCGGGCTGATCGCCAGCGCGCCGGAGATCGAGACGCTGGCCCGCACCGTCGAGGACAACGGCGGCTGCTACATCGTGCCCGCCTTCTCCGGACTGTTCGCGCCGTACTGGCGCAGCGAGGCGCGCGGCATCATCGTCGGCCTGACCTCCTACATCACCAAGGGGCACCTGGCCCGCGCGGTCCTGGAGGCGACCGGCTGGCAGACCCGGGAGGTCGTCGACGCGATGAACGCCGACTCCGGGCTGGCGCTCAAGGCCCTGAAGGTGGACGGCGGCATGACCGCCGACAACCTGCTCATGCAGTTCATCGCGGACGTACTAGACGTCCCGGTCATCCGTCCCATGGCGGCCGAGACGGTGTCCCTCGGCGCCGCGTACGCCGCCGGGCTCGCCGTCGGCTACTGGGCCGACCTGGAGGGTCTGCGCCGCAACTGGCACCGGGCCGCGCAGTGGCTGCCGAGCATGGACGCAGGCCGCCGGGAGACCGAGTACGACTACTGGCGGCGGGCCGTCGAGCGCACCTTCGACTGGATCAAGCCCGGCAACAAGTGACCCGGCGGGCGCTCAGTACCAATGGTGGGCCTGCCACCAGGACCACGCCTGGCAGGGGTCGCCGTAGCGGGAACCGATGTAGCTCAGGCCCCAGGTGATCTGGGTGATCGAGTTGGTCCGCCAGTCGGACGCGACCGAGGACATCTTCGAGCCGGGCAGCGCCTGGGCGATGCCGTACGCGCCGCTGCCGGGGTTCTCGGCGTGCTCGTTCCAGCCGCTCTCGTGGTTCCACATGGTCAGCAGCGACGGCCAGCAGCGGCCCCAGCCCTTCAGGGCGTTCATCTGCTTGGCGTACTTCTGGTTGTCCGAGGCGCTGGGGTCGTGGCTCATCTTCCGCTTGAACGCCTCCCACTCCCGGCGCTTCCGCTCGGCCGCCGCGCGCTTCTTCGCGTCGCGCTCGGCGGCGAGCTCGGCCTGGTAGGCGCGTTCCTTCGCGGTGGCCTGGGCCCTGGCCATCATCGGGTCCATCGTGTAGCCGCCCAGCTCCCGGGCGAGCTCGTTCGTGGACACGTCCGCCGCGGCGCCGGCGGGCGGCTTGGCCCCCTTGCCGAAGTCGATGTTGGCGACGACGACGACCGCGACGACGACGACGAGGGTCAGGATCGCTCCCGTGCTGCCGGCCGTACGTCGCAGGATCCGCAGGGCACGCGAACGCGTCGGCCGCTTGGGGGTGGGGGACTTCCGGCGGGACATGGCTCCCAGCTTGCACCAGTCGCGACGTAGGTGACGCCATTTGTGCCGATATTCGGTTGTGACATCTGTGACGCGATCAGGTGACCGGGGTCACACGCGGGTCGGCAGCGTCCCCGGACATCTTCAGGTCACCGGGGAGGCCGCGAGCTCCGCGCGGGTCGGCGGGTCGGCGCCCCGGCGACCGCACGTGATGGCCGACGCCCGGGCCGCCTCCGCGCACACCTCGCTGATCACCGAGGCCGGGGCGGAGCGGAGCGCCGGGCGGCGGTCGGCCCCGAGCAGCCCGCGCTCGTACAGGCCGGCGAGGACGGTGCTCATGTAGGAGTCGCCGGCGCCGACGGTGTCGACGACCTCCACGGGGTACGCCGGCAGGTGGAGCGGCGGGAGGTTGGGTGCGGTGACCAGCGCGCCCTCCGCCCCGAGCGTCACGATCACCACGCTGACGCCCGGCGTTCCCTCGACCAGGTCGGCGGCGAAGCGCCGGGGGCTGACGCCGGGCCGCAGCCACTCCAGGTCGGCGTCGCTGATCTTGACGATGTCCGCCGTACGCAGGAGCGACTCGATGCGCGAACGTGCGTCCGGCAGACGCTCCATGACGTCCGGGCGGCAGTTCGGGTCGTAGCTGACCGTCGCCGTCTCCCGGGCCTGGCGGGCGAGGTCGGCGAGCATCTCGGCGCCCGGTGGCAGCACCATGGCGAGCGAGCCGACGTGGAGGGCGGCGACGTCGCCGAGCGCCACGCGGGCCAGTTCCCCCGCGGTCCACTGCCAGTCGGCGGTCCCCGCGAGGCGCAGATCGTACGACGGCGCCCCGTTCTCCTCGTGGTGGACGAACGCCACCGAGGACGGCTCCGCGGCGGGCACGACCGCGCCCGTGTCGACCCCGTTCCGTACGAGGTGGGCCCGGAGCGTCCGGCCGAACGGATCCTCGCCGATACGCGCGATCATCCGGGTCGAAACGCCGAGCCGGGCCAGCCCGACGGCCACGTTGGCCGGGCTGCCGCCGGGCAGCGCCAGGTACGGGCCGCCGGGCTCGGCGGCGACGAGATCGATGATCGCTTCACCGGCGACCGCGACGACACGGGCGTCAGGGATCACACCACTCTCCTTGGTCGGGGCCGCGGGGCGCGGTCAGGACGCTCCGTTGCCGTTCGAGGCGACGCCGAGGTTGCCCGGTGCCGCTCCTGTCATGATCGCAACTGTCTCGGCCATGTCGACCTCGCCAGGGCGTACGACGGCCACCCGCCGACCCAGGCGCTGGATGTGGATCCGGTCGGCGACGTCGAAGACGGCGGGCATGTCGTGGCTGATGAGGATGACGGGCAGGCCCTGGTCGCGAACCTGCCGGATCAGCTCCAGCACCATGCCCGACTCCTTGACGCCGAGCGCCGCGGTCGGCTCGTCCATGATGACGACGTGCCGGGCGAACGCCGCGCTGCGCGCGACGGCGACGCCCTGGCGCTGGCCGCCGGACAGCGTCTCCACGGCCTGTTTGATGGACTTGATCCCGATCTTGAGGTCCTGCATGTGGCCACTGGCCTCGGTCTGCATCCTCTTGTGATCCAGCATGCGGAACACCGAGCCGAGGACGCCTTTGCGGCGCACCTCCCGCCCGAGGAACATGTTGCTCGCGATGTCGAGGGCCGGGGCCACCGCCAGGTCCTGGTAGACCGTCTCGATCCCCGCCCGGCGGGCGTCCGCCGGGCTGTGGAACCGCACCGGCTTGCCGTCCAGCAGGATCCGTCCCTCGTCCGGGATGATCGCGCCGGACAGCGCCTTGATCAGAGTGGACTTCCCGGCGCCGTTGTCGCCGATCACGGCGAGGATCTCGCCGGGCAGCAGTTCGAAGTCGGCGCCGGACAGGGCCGTGACGTGGCCGTACCGCTTGATCAGACCCTGCGCCTCGAACACCGGGCGCACCTCGGTCCCTTCCGCCTGAGTCATGCCCGTCCCTTCCTTCGGGCCAGCTGGTCCACGCTCACCGCGACGATGACCAGGATGCCGGTGATGAGGACCTGGTAGATGGACGGAACGCCGGTCAGCTGCAGGCCGTTGCGGATCACGCCGACGATCAGCGCGCCGCACAGGGCGCCGACGATGCTTCCCCGCCCGCCGAAGAGGCTGATCCCGCCCAGCACCACCGCGGTGATGCTGTCGAGGTTGTCGGTCTGCCCGGCCTGCGGGTCGCCGACCGACGTACGGCCGACCAGCAGCAGCGCGGCGATGCCGTAGACGGCCCCGGCGACCGTGTAGACGGTGAGCAGCAGGCGGCGGTCCGGGATGCCGGTGAGGCGGGCGGCCTCGCGGTTGTCACCGACCGCGTAGACGTGCCGGCCGGCGCCGGTCTGCCGCAGGACGTACCAGGCCACCGCGAACAGCACCAGCATCAGCACCGAGCCGTACGTGACGTCGGTGTTGTACATCGGGAACGTCTCGCCCAGGAAGGTCAGCGACTTCGGCAGGCCGGTGACCGTCTGGTCCTTCGAGTAGACGTGGGTCAGGGCGAAGGCGATGTTCCAGGTGCCCAGGGTCACGATGAACGGCGGCAGCTTCGCCATCGTCACCAGTGCGCCGTTGAGGGCGCCGAACGCCGTGCACACGGCGATGCCGATGAGGATCGCCAGGATGCCGGGCACCCCGCTGCTGACGGCCAGCTTGGTCATGAAGATCGACCCGAGCGCCATCACCGCCCCGTTGGACAGGTCGATGCCGGCGGTCAGGATGACGAGCGTCTGGCCGACGGCGAGCGCCCCGACGACCATGACCTGCTGCACGATCAGCGACAGGTTGGCGCCGGTGAGGAACCGGTCGGTGCGGACGGTGAAGTAGACGCAGGCCAGCAGGAGCGCGAGGAGCGGCCCCACGGCCGGGAGGGTCAGGAAGTGGGAGGTGCGGGACAGCAGGCTCTGCTGCTGCCCCTCGGTGCGATCGGTAGCGGTCGCAGTCGACATTCGCTCAGCCCCAGCAGTTCGCGAGGCCGAACTGGACGTCCTTGGAGTCCACGCCCGCCTGCGCCTTGTTCGTGATCAGGTTGACGCCGGTGTCGGTGTAGCCGCTGGCCTTCTTGCCGCCCTTGGCGAAGTCGACCACCGCGTCGACGCCCTGCGAGGCCATCTTCAGCGGGTACTGCTGGGAGGTGGCCGCGATCTGACCGGACTGCACGGCCTTGACGCCGGTGCATCCGCCGTCGACCGACACGATCATGACGTTCTTCTCCTTGCCGGCCGACTTCAGGGCGGTGTACGCGCCCAGCGCCGCCGGCTCGTTGATCGTGTAGACCAGGTTGATGTCGGGGGACTTCTGCAGGCAGTTCTCCATCGCGGTCTGGCCCTTGGCCTGGTCGCCCTGGGTGTCCTGCTGGCAGACGACGCTCGGGTCGCCCTGCTTGATGCCGAAGCCCTGCAGGAAGCCGTTGTGGCGCAGCACGCCGACGGTGATACCCGGCGCCAGGTCCAGCATGGCGATCTTCGCGGGCTTGCTGCCGAAGGAGGTCTTGGCGTACTTGCCGATCAGGATGCCGGCGTTGAGGTTGTTGGTGGCGAACAGCGCGTCGACGGCGCTCTGCGGGTCCGGCGGCGTGTCCAGCGCGATGACCTCGATGCCCTTGGCCTTCGCCTTCTCCAGGCTGGGCACGATGGCCTTGGTGTCGCTCGGGGTGATGAGGATGCCCTTGACGCCCGCCGCGATCATGTTCTCGACCGCCGTGACCTGGCTGGCGTTGTCACCGTCGAACTTGCCGGCCGCGGTCATCAGCTTGACGCCCTTGGCCTGGGCCTCTTTCTGCGCGCCCTCCTTCATCTTGACGAAGAAGGGGTTGGTGTCGGTCTTGGTGATGAGGCCGACGGTGGTCTCACCGCCGGAGCTCGAACCCTTCGCGCCCTTGCCGCAACCGGCCGCCACGAGGGACAGGGCCGCGATGGCGACGACCACGCCGGTGCGGCGACGGCTCGATGTCCAGATGTCGCGCTTCATCTTGATTCCTCCAACCACGCCGTGGACCGGGCCGCGGCAGGTGACTACTGTTGCCACGAGGTTTCGGAAACGTTTCCCGGAAACGTTTCCAGGAATGTAAGACCTGGGCGTACGGTCTGTCCAGAGCTCCGGCACAATCAGCCGGAGATCGCTATGGGGCGGAGGACGGGGTGGCGGAGATTCCGGGTGATGAGCCGCGACGCGGCAAAGTGACCATGCGCGACGTCGCGCAGCGGGCGGGCGTCGGGCTCGCGACCGTCTCACGGGTGATCAACGGTAAGCCCGGAGTGGCGGCCGACCTCATCGAGCGGGTCAACGAGGCGGCCCACGCCCTCGGCTACCGGCACGACGTCACCGCCAGCAGCCTGCGACGGGCCGACCGCCGGACCGCGACGATCGCGCTGGTCCTCGAGGACGTCGCCAACCCGTTCTCCTCGGCCCTGCACCGCGCCGTCGAGGACGCCGCCCGCGCCGAGAACATCCTCGTCCTGACCGGGAGCAGCGACGAGCACCCCGAACGCGAGCACGAGCTCATCGACAACTTCACCCTCCGCCGGGTCGACGGCCTGATCGTCGTCCCCACGGGCGGCACCGACGGTCAGCTGGCCACCGTCCGCCGCCAGGGCACGCCGATCGTCTGCGTCGACCGGCTCGTCGAACTCGACCGCGTCGACACCGTCACCGTCGACAACCGGGAGGGCACCCGCGCCGCCGTCCGGCGCCTGCTCGACCTCGGCCACCGCCGGATCGCGTACCTGGGGGACATGCGGTCGATCTGGACCGCGCGGGAGCGGTACGAGGGCTATCTGGAGGCGCACTCCGGCGTCGGGCGGCCGGTCGACGAACGGCTGGTCCGCCTCGACATCCGCAGCGCCGACGCCGCCGAGCACGCGATCGGCGAGATCCTCACGACGGTCGACGACCCGCCCACGGCGGTCTTCGCCGCCCAGAACCTCCTGACCATCGGCACCTTCCGGGCGCTGGAGCGCTTGGGTCTGCACGGTCGGGTCGCGCTCATCGGCTTCGACGACTTCCCCCTGGCGGACATGCTGCGCCCCGGGGTGTCGGTCGTCTCCCAGGACCCCACCGAGATCGGCCTCATGGCCGCCCGGCTCCTGCTGGGCCGGATCAACGGCGGCGATCACCGGCACGCGCGGCACGCCGTCGTCCCGACCGGCTATATCGCCCGCGGCTCAGGCGAGATTCCGCCGCCCTGACGAGAGGACACCCCACCGTGAACAAGACCCTGCTCGCAGAGTTCACCGCCCGCGAGGGAGCGGAGGGCGAGGTCGCCCGCCTGCTGCTGGACTACGCCCGGAAGGTGCGCGAGGAAGAGGGCAACGTCGCCTTCGACGTCTACACCAAGGCGTCCGACCCGCGCGCCTACTGGATCTTCGAGGTGTACCGGGACGAGGACGCCTTCCAGGCGCACCTGAAGGCCCCGTACGGTGGCCCGTTCAACGCCGCGCTCGCCCCGCTGATCGAGGAGGACGCCTCGGTGCTGACCTTCCTCGATCCGGTGACCTGACACCGGCCGGTCCGCCCGCGGCCCCGGCCCCTTCGGCGCCTGGGCCTGCACGGCCGGAGCCGCTCCGGTGTTGATCTACAACGTAAAGGCGTCGGCTCGATTCAGCGCGCCTCACCGGAAGTCGCGGCTCAGCCCCAGCAGTGGGCGAGGCCGAACCGGACGTCCTTGGAGTCCACGCCGGGCTGCGGCTTGTTGGTGATCAGGTTGACGCCGGTGTCGGTGTAGCCGCCGGCCTTCTTGCCGCCCTTGGCGAAGTCGACGATCGCGTCGACGCCTTTGGCGGCCATCTTCCGCGGATACTGCTGTGAGGTCGCGGCGATCTGGCCGGCCTGCACGGCCTTGACGCCGGTGCATCCACCGTCGATGGACACGATCACGACGTTCTTCTCCTTGCCGGCGGCCTTGAGCGCGGTGTACGCGCCGAGCGCGACCGGTTCGTTGACCGTGTAGACGAGGTTGATGCCGGGGGACTTCCGCAGGCAGTTCTGCATCGCCATCCGCCCACCGGCAGCGTCGCTCAGGGTGTTCTGCCGGCACGCGATCCTCGGGTCGCCCTGCTTGATCCCGAAGCCCTGCAGGAAGCCGTTGTGCCGCAGTGTCCCGACGGTGGAGCCGCGTGTCGAGTCCAGCATGGCGATCTTCGCGGACCTGCTGCCGAAGGAGGTCTTGGCGTACTTGCCGATCAGGATGCCGGCGTTGAGGTTGTTGGTGGCGAACAGCGCGTCGACGGCGCTCTGCGGGTCCGGCGGCGTGTCCAGGGCGATGACCTCGATGCCCTTCGCCCGCGCCTTCCTGAGGCTGGGCACGATGGCCCTGGTGTCGCTCGGGGTGATGAGGATGCCCTTGACCCCAGTCGCGATCATGTTCTCGACCGCCGCGACCTGGCTCGGGTTGTCGCCGACGAACTGGCCGGCGGCCGTCATCAGCTTGACGCCCTTGGCCCGGGCCTCCTTCTGGGCCCCCTCCTTCATCTTGACGAAGAAGGGGTTGGTGTCGGTCTTGGTGATGAGGCCGACGGTGATCTCATCGTCGGTGCCGGAGTCCTTGCCACAGCCGGCCGCCACCAGGGACAGGGCCGCGATGGCGACGATCGCGCCGGTACGGCGGTCCGCCGCTGGGATGTCATGCTTCATCGCGCTTCCCCCCTAGTACCGATCGTAGGCGTCCCGGGCGGCACCGTCCGACCGTGGTACTACGCGCCCGTGCATCTTTCCGTCCGCGGTCCGACGGCCCGGACCCATTCCGTCCATAGCGTCGGTCGTCGACGACTCACTGTGCGACGGATGGAGACCGGAGATGAAACGTTGGGGCATCGCGCTGGCCGCCGTGCTGGCCGGGACGGCCGCGGCGGCCGGGGCCCTGCCCGCCGGGGGCACGACCTCGCCCCCGCGGGTTCAACGGGCACTGGACACCCTCACCCGCGATGACGGCCTGCCCGGCGCTCTCGCCTGGACGATCGACCGCTCAGGGCGGGTCCGCACCTTCGTCAGCGGGGTGGGCGACACCGAGACCCGGAGCCCGATGCCGCGTGACGGGCATCTGCGGATGGCCAGCAACGTCAAGTCGATGGTCGCGACCGTGCTGCTGCAACTGGTCGGCGAGGGCCGGGTCGCGCTGGACGCGTCGCTCGCGACGTACCTGCCCGGTGTGGTGCCGCCGAGTGCCGGCGACGCGAACGTGATCACCATCCGGCAGCTGCTGCAGCACACCAGCGGTCTGCACGAGTACTCCGACGGCCTCCCGGACCATCAGGCCTTCGCACCGTTCGTCCACTACGGCCGCGACGACCTGCTGCGGCGTGCCTTCGACCACGGTCCCGACTTCCCGCCCGGGACGAAGTGGAGGTATTCCAACACCGGCTACATCCTGCTCGGGATGGTGATCGAGAAGGTCACCGGTCACCCGTGGCGCGAGGAGGTCACCCGGCGGGTCTTCGACCGCGTGGGGATGCGCGACAGCTACTTCCCCAAGGCCTTCGAGTACGGTCTGCGCGGCGCGTACGCCCACGGCTACATGCAGCTGCCCGGGGCGGACGGCGCCCCGGTGGAGGCCGACGTCACCCATCTCGACCCGTCGGGCGGGGACGCCAACGGCGACGGCATTTCCACGCCGGGCGACCTCACCCGCTTCTACACGGCGCTGTTCGGCGGACGCCTGCTGCCGCCCCGCCCGCTCGCGGAGATGGAGAAGGTCATCGTCACCCCATCGGCGCCGGGCTCGCCGGAGCTCGCCTACGGGCTGGGGGTGGGCCGCTACACGCTGCCCTGCGGGGGATACGCATGGGGCAACGCCGGCACCACCAAGGGCTTCCAGACGATCTCCGGCCTCACCCTGGACGCCCACGGCAAGGTCGAGCGAACCACGACCATCGAGGTCAACTCCACCTTCGGGCCACGGCCGGAGGAGGCGACGCACTTCTTCGACGCTCTGTTCGCCGGACTGTGCTGACCGGATCCAAGGAGAACGGACTGATGATCGAAGTACGGAGACTCACCAAGCGCTATGGAGGCAGGGTCGCGGTCGACGACCTGTCCTTCACGGTCCGGCCCGGAGTGGTCACGGGCTTCCTCGGGCCGAACGGCGCGGGCAAGCCCGATACGGGATTGTGACACTCCGGCGACATGTCAGGACCCCGTTCCCCAGCAGGGGCAACGGGGTCCTGTGCACGGCGCTCCCGCGCTATTCGTGCAGGTAGAGGAGGGCGGTGATGGTCTTCTTGCAGACGTCGCAGTGCATGGGGGCTTCCTCGGAGGCGAGATCACACTCGACCGTGGTCACGCGGTCGAGGATGCCCGTTGCCGCTTCCTGCTTCCAGGCGTCGCGCCACCGATGGGTGTTCGCCCGGAGACCGTCGACGTATCGGGCGGTCATCTCGTAGAACGCCCGAACGCCGTGATCTTTCATGTAGGTCCAGTTGAACTGAAGAGAGCGGAGCGCGATGGGGTAAGGGTGCTCGACCAGACCGCGCGCCCAGCGTTCCGAGACGTCGTCGATGTCGAGTTGTCTCGCCCGTTCGTCGAGTTCTGCCCACATGCCCTTGTGGTCGTACTCGATGAGTACATCGGCCAGTAGACGTCTTGCCTTTGCAAGGTTGGCGTCCTTGACAGTGAAGAGCGCTTCTACCGTTGCGTTGGTCTGTTCGTCCTGCTCTTTGCGGGCGGTGTCGATTGCCTGTTTGAGTTGTACCGCATAAGCGGCTTCCCAGGACATGCATTCTCCGAAGGTTGCCCAGGGGTCAGGGAAACCTCTTAATTTGATCGCGGCGAAAATGCGGTCGCCTTGCACACCCATTACCGTGACCTCCTCAGGTCGTTACCGTGACGTGACGCATCTTTCCTTTAGATGCGTCACAAGCATTTTGACAGGGACTAGAGCCTGTTCGCCAGAGTCCATATCCCTCACGGTGATCGATTCTGCGTTGCGTTCTTGTTCGCCGTAGATGAGGGTGAAGCGTGCTCGCCTGTCGGCTGCCCACTTCAATTGCTTGGCTAGCTTTCGACTTGTTCCTAGGTAGACCTCCGTACGAAGATGCGCATTCCGCAAGTCGGTCGCGAACAGCGCTACGTCAGAGGAAGAGTGTTCGTTCATGACCGTGATAGCCACGTCAAGACGCTCTGTCTTGGTTGCGTCGGAGTCGATGAGATCGATGATCCGCTCAACGCCCAGTGAGCCGCCGCAGGCAGGGAGATCCGGGCCACCCATTGCGCTGATTAGGTGGTCATATCGGCCACCGCTGGCGATCGATCCCGGCATTCCTTCCGCGATCACTTCAAAGATTACTCCGGTGTAATAGTCCAGGCCACGAACGAGCCGGGGCGTGAACTCGATACGAGCGTCGCCAACGGTTGGGTTGGCTAGTTCTAGGAAATTCTCGATCTCTGCCATCCCCGAGCGGCCGTCCTCGCTGTCTTTGAGGATGGTTCGCATACGCTCGGCGGCGTCATCCGCAGTCAGGTCACCAACAAGCGTCTCCGCTGTGTCCGAACTCAGGGAACGAGAATCGACTAGTTCTCGCGTGACCGCTTCAGGAGAAAGCTTGTCGAGCTTATCCAGCGTGATCAAAGCACCGCCGCCGACATCAGACGGTACGCTGTACACCTCTAGTAGGCCGGTAAGCGCTCGGCGCGAATTTACGAGGACACGGAAGTTTGCTACTCCCAAACCATCCAGTGCGCCCGTTACCGCACCGATAACCTCAGCGTCAGCGAGTGGTGATGTTGACCCGACGACATCGACGTCACATTGCGCGAACTCTCGGAAGCGTCCCTTGCCGGGGCGGTCGGCGCGCCATACAGGCCCCATGGCGTACCTCTTGTACGGCGTAGGAAGTTGCGACCCATAGGCAGCGACGACGCGGGCTAGCGGAACCGTCATGTCATAGCGAAGCGCCAGGTCAGCCTCACCCGTGGCCTCGTGCTCGCCGCGACGGAGGATCTTAAAGATCAGCTTGTCGCCTTCGTCGCCGTACTTGCCGGTCAACGTCTCCAGCCGTTCGAATGCTGGTGTTTGCAGTGGCTCAAAGCCGTATCGTTCGAAGACCTCTTTGATGACTGAGAATACGTAATCTCGTGCGTGTAGGTCGCTCGCGAGGAAATCCCGCGCACCAGAGGGGGGCTCGAACTGCTGTGACGCCATGATGGAACTCCCTTCTCCCAAGACCGTAGCTTGGGAACGGACCCATTTGAACCGGGCAAACTGGCTGCATCCGGACAAAGTCTCGTCCGGCTCGCTACGCCCGATGATGTGATGTTACAGGCAACCACGCTACACAGTCCGAGCATCGCGATACCCACACTTCACCATAAGCCCCTGTATTAACTTCGTGTCAGTTCTGGCGCTTTCCTCACCAGTCCCTCAATGCGATAGAGCCAAGCACGACTACACGCCTAGGTGGCGCGCCCGCAGGGGGTTCGAGCGCGCCACCCGTCCCGACTTTTGCCTGCGGCTGTGGGGGCTAGTTATCGCCTCCCTCAGCCTCGCCATAGTCAGGGATTTCCGAAAGTGGCTTCCAGCCATCCGGAGGGAGAACGTAGGTATGCTGACGAGAACGAATGCCCAGGTAGCCCGCCTGCTTAGCCACCTCGATCGCGCCATCGAGATTTGTCGTCCTGGCTACGCCAAGCCGTTGCGCCCATACGACGCGGTTCGGCATTATGTCTCCAGGCTTGTAGTCGCCGCGCCTTATCTTGCCGATGATCCGAATCGCTATAGCGCGTTCGTATCGCTTGACTGGCTTTATTCTCGGCAGAGGCGGATCGCACTCTACCGTCTCGCGTATACGCCAGTCTGACCGCATGCCTTCGAGGCGCGGGATTGAGAACAGCGCGTTGTACGCTGCCTCTTTGCTCCGAGACTCCGCATGGTAGGTGACATACCGGATGCGCCTTTGATCGATCTGATTGCCGGCGTCTTCCATCGTCTCACCGTCAACGCGACGGACGAAGGTGACTTGAAAAGTGGGCATTCGTTCCAATCTCCCAGAAACGGACGTACGGGGGATACTTCCGCTGGATGCCAAGTATCGCTGCTTCTATGTGAAGCATTGACTTGACAGAGCACCACCCGATTTCCAGGTAGCGCCAATGAAGCAGCCAGTAGCAACGCGCCGAAGGGTCATAGGCGATGATCCATTCGGAGAACCGTGCTTTGATGTGCTCTATGGTGAGAGTCTCATCGATCACGAGAACCGCCTCACCATCACCCAGACGACTTTCCCTCCTGACAGACTTCGGAAGATGCCGTATCGGCGGGCGCATTTCTTGACGATCGGGATACCTCGCCCCTTTTCCCCGATCAGGCTTAGGCGCTTCGGTTGCGGAAGGTCGTCTACAGGGTCATAGACGTAGATGGCGACGAGATCCTTTATGGGGAAGATCGATATCTCGATCTTCTTGCCGGGGGCTGCAATGATCGAGTTCGTTGCCAGTTCTGACACGATCAACTCTCCGTCGTCGATCGTGTCAGGGCTACAGCCAAGCCCTTTCAGACACTCGCGTGCGAACGTACGGGCGCGCTTGGCCTCTATGGGGTGACCCTCGATCGTTAGCGTCCGAACGGCATCCAGCTCCGTAGTGCTCTGGCCCATGACATGGCTCCCGCCTTGATGGCTTGTCTCTCGCGCAAGCTCTGTCCAGAGTTCCCACGTCGGGCTACGCTCCGGAAGGGAGGGGTCACCAACGCACAGAGATTTCGAGTCAATCCCCGAGTCGACTAGAGTTCACTAGAGTCGGACAGAAAGGCACCGACATGGGCAATCCCCCCAGCCCGGCACTGATCAAGCTCTCAGCAGCCATCAGGCGGCATCGGAAGCGCGCCGGTCAGACACAGGCGGCGCTAGCCAAGGAGATTCCCTGCTCAGACAAGACGATCAGCGCCATCGAGACGGGGAGAGAGCGTCCATCGCGAGAGATGGTGATCGCGATAGAGAAGGCGCTCAATGTGTCCGACGGGGCGCTAGTCGATCTCTTCGACCTACTAGAACATGAGAGCCTGCCACGCTGGGTACGTGACTGGCTCGTCGAAGAACGCCGGGCGTCTAGACTCCGCTCGTACGAGCAAGCCATCGTCCCCGGTCTATTGCAGACCGAGGATTACGCGAGAGTTCTTCTGAACGGGAACGAGGTAGCGGTACAAACACGAATCGAGCGTCAGGCGATTCTTTCGGCAGACCCTCCGCCGAAGCTGCACTTTGTTATCGACGAAGCGGTGCTATATCGCGACAAGGGTGGCAGCAAAGTAATGCATGATCAACTGATGCGTCTCGTTGAGTGTGTATCAGAACAGACCACCGTTCAGGTCGTCCCATCCGATGCCAGCCCGAGACTGTCTGGTGCCTTCACGATCGGGACCATAGACGGTAGCGAGGTAGCTTATGTAGACACAGCGGTTCGCGGAATCGTCACCAGCAGCCACGAGGACATAGCCACCTTAGAGGATGTGTGGGAGACGATCCGCAGTCATGCACTATCCCTACGAGAGTCTCTGAATTACATCAGAAGAACGGCGGAAGAGAAATGGATCTGACGGACGCACTGTGGCGCAAGTCGAAGCGAAGCAGCGACAACGGCGGCAACTGCGTTGAGGTGACCGTAATCACCGACGCTAAGTGATCCGCAACCACATGACCGAGCATTGCTGGTCATAGCATTACCGACAGCAGAAATGGCCTCCGCATCATGCGGAGGCCATTTCTGCTGCTTCCAGTCGGAAGCGCCGAATGACGCGAGGGGGCAAGGGGCGCGAGACGCGCGGTCCCCTTGGCCCACCCGTCGCGGGTACTACTACTCTTCCGAGCGACCTTTGAGCCGCCGTGCGGCTGCCAGAGCCACCGTGACGGCCGAACAGGCCATCAGCGTCAGGAGGCCACAGCCGGTATCGGCCGGTGCGATGTCGGAGCGCTTAACCTCGGTCAGTACCTGCCCGCCGAAATCCACGGTATAGGTACCCAGGAAGCTAACCGACCGGACGACCCCTATCGAACCCTTCGGGACCGGTCGCATGTGCCCCAGATTCCGCGTTGCTCTTACTTGGTCCCCACGTTTCATGTCCTCAGCCTCACCACAATCACTGATCGGGATATGCGAGGTTGTATCTGATTTGGAACGCAAGCCGTCGCAGTAGTTCCTTTTCGCGACTCTTGCGCAAGGTAACCGGTTTAATTCCGAGTGTCTTGGCGGCTCTCTCGCGTCGGTCCATTAGGTTCATTCCGGCGGATTCATCGTTCGCGAGAGCGAGAAGAACCGATAGTCCTTCCGTAATATGTCCGCCGAGATCGCTGATGCCACGCCTAATTATCTTCTCGGCCCAGTAGGCGCGTGCCTCTAGCGGGCAGTCCCGAAAACCGGGGATGAGAAGAGTGATGACCGATGGCGCATAGGTGAACAGTTCATCTGCTCTAGCGCCATGGTAAAGCGTGTCGTGTAATGCCCCTTCCAATTGTTCGCGGTCCACGGTATGGGCTGGTTGCTGCAACGGCATCACGGCCTTTCCTCGCATCGGCTGCCCTGCGTGGCCATCAGCGAACGAACGATCATGCCACCGATCGCTGACGCTGCGTATCCGGGTAAACCCGTACATCCACCCTCTTGGGCCGCTAACCTGCGGCGATTCGCACCACTTGCCCAAGCTTCCCGCCGTGGTCAACGGCGCGAGTCAGGTCACGCTGCGCTAACGCTGGCCTGACGCATCGCTGATCGGCCAGAGCTACCGTGATGCCGCTAGCGCCTCACAAATGGCCTGTGACCTGCGCCGATATCACTGATTTACCACTGCCGTACCACTGGCTTACCAGTCATCTACCACCAATCGACCACTCAAATACCACCCACGTACCACTCTCCTACCACTTTTATCCGCACCCCTTGATATGGCGCGAACCGTGGTGATGGTATCGGCACCCCGTAAGCACAGTCGGCGCGATCGTTTGCGCCACTACGCAGAAAGGAGATCGCATGTGAAAAACCCATCGCTGCATGACCCGTACGACCTAGTTTTGGTCGTGGCCGGCGTCCTGTACGCGCGCGGCCACACGCAAATCCGGTTCGACGAGCGCGCGATAGCCCGCGCGATTCCCGCAGCAAGAGAAATGCTGTGGGCACTCGGCATAACCCCGATCGAATCTCACCCCCGAAACCACGGAAGGTAGGCCACAAGTGGCGCGCTACTACAAGACCCGTTCCCCGGCATGGTGGGTCATCGGATTCCTCATCGCGGTAATCGCGGTCGTATTCATCGGCCACGTGGTCTACGCGTGGCTGATTCCGCTCATACCCCTAGTGGGTGCGGTCCTACTGGTCATCGCCCTTTCGTGGGCGGGTTTCCGTCGTCGCAAGTAGATAGAAAGGTCGGGTTACGTGGATTTCCGTCCTGCGGCCTCCATCCTCGGATTCGCGGCGATTTTCTTCCTCGCCGTATTCGGGGACCGCTGGCTTGCCTCCCGAGCATGGCGTGACTCGCTCGTCGCGTACCGGATTCGCTTCCCAAGCGGCCTAACCGCTGAAGCGGTCGCTAAATGCCTGTCGGTCGTCTCTGGTGCCACGAGGCGAAAGCCCGTCGTCATCGAGGTCATCGGGACCGGTCGGGGAATCGAGCACCATCTTTTGGTTCCCCGATCGGGGGCGGCCGGGATCGTGAGCCGACTCAGCGCAGCGTTGCCGGGAATCCGCGTTCAAGAGGTACCCGACTACTTCGCCGGTTGCCCGCCGATTCGCGCGGCGTGCGAACTGCGGACGTCACATGTGTGGCGTCCGCTGGCGGGCAACCGGGCGGAGTCATCGATTTCCGGGCTGCTGGCGAGTCTGTATCCCCTGGGGGCAGGGGAATGCGTACGGATTCAGTGGGTCATTTCTGGGACTCATCACGTGCGTCTACGCGGGGACGCTCCCCCCGAGCTGATGCGCTCCGCACGCGATAAGCAAGCCGCACCCGTCGTCAACGCGGTAGGCCGCATCGCGGTAAGCGCGCAATATCGCGGACGCTCCCGAATGCTGCTAGCCGACGTACTGAACGCGCTCCACGTCGTCAGTGCCCCCGGCGTGTCGCTGGCAGTCCGCTATATCCCCTCTGCGATTATCGCTCGTCGCATCTATCCTCGCTCGCTGCCGTTGACGGCATGGCCCGCTTTCTTGAACACCGACGAATTGGCCGCCGTCGTCGGGATACCGATCGCCGATATCCGCGTACCGGGTTTGGCCGTGGGAACGGCGCGACAGGTCCCACCGTCACCGGAAATGCCACGTCGCGGATTGGTGGTCGCGCACAGCAACTATCCCGGCATGGGAGAGCGGCCTGTAGCGCTGAAAACGCTCGACCGGCTACAGCACATGGTGATTCAGGGACCGACGGGAACCGGAAAGTCAACCCTCATCGCACATCTGGCACTACAGGACATCAACGCCGGTCGCGGCGTAATGGTCATCGACCCCAAAAGCGATTTGGTCGCCGAGATCCTGTCCCGTATTCCCGACAACCGCGCGGACGACGTCATCGTGATTGACGCCAGCAAGACCGATACGCCGGTAGGGTTCAACATTTTGCAGGCCGGACACGATGAGCATTCACGTGAATTGGTCGTCGATCGTGTCGTTCATGTCCTGTCTCAACTCTGGCGTAACTCGTGGGGACCCCGCACGGCCGACGTTTTCCGCGCAGGTCTTTTGACCCTCACGCATACTCGCGCTGCGGACGGTTCGGTCTTCACGTTGGCGGAACTTCCCGAGCTTCTCACAAACGCAGCATTTCGCCGCTACGTGACGAGCCAGCGAGGCGTTCCCTATGGGGTTCGGGATTTCTGGACCGCGTATGAGCAGATGTCGGACGCGGAACGCATTCAAGTTATCGGGCCGGTGATGAACAAACGACGCGCGATTCTCACGCGTACGTCTCTGCGGCTTATGCTCGGCCAGAGCGCCGGCATCGATCTCGGGAGCCTTTTCCGAGAGCGGAAAATCATCATGGTTCCGCTCTCTCAAGGCATTATCGGCACGGACGCGTCTCGGCTGCTCGGTTCGCTTCTCGTGTCGCTGCTGTGGCAAGAGACAATGTCTCGCGCGTCGGTTCCCGCCGAGAAACGCGCTCCGACATTCGCATACTTGGATGAGTTCCAAGAGTTTATTCGTTTCGGAGACGGCGACGAACTCGCCGAAATGCTCGCGCTAGCGCGTGGTCTGGGTCTCGGGCTGATATTGGCTCACCAATATCTCGATCAGCTACCGGGGCAGGTTAAATCGGCGGTACTCGGGACGGCACGTTCTCAAGCGGTCTTCCAACTCGCCTACAGCGACGCTAACGAGATGGCGCGGCGATTCGCTCCGCTGACGTACGAGGATCTGTCGAACCTGAACGCCTACGAAATCGCGCTACGGCCGTGTGTGGACTCCCGAACGCTCGGGCCGGTCACCGGTATCACCTCACCTCTACCGGAGCGCCTACGGCCTGCTGAGTACCTCGCGGACTTCAGTCAGCAGCGCCACGGCACGCCACGCGCCGACGTGGAAGCCGCACGACTCTCCCGTGTCCAGATCCGCAGTGCCAACGGTGCCCCCGTTGGCCGAAAGGGGAATCAGTGACGGCAATTCCTCGCAGCGTGTTGTTCGGTGTGTTGTTCGGTGTGTCGGTCGCTCCGCCCGTGATCAGGGCGTCTCCCCAGGTCAGGGCACCTCCAGACGCTCTAACAACCGCAGAAGCTCACTCCGTTCGCCGTCTGCCTCCTTCGTCGGCATCCGTGGGCCTTCGGCCCCCCTATCCCCCCTATCCCCCCTTTCCCCCCGTCCCCCCTTTCACCAAAATGAAAAAACGAGCGACAGGAATCGATGCAATGCGACTCGCCACACAAATCAGCCCCCAGGAATTCGCGATTCTCGAAACGGTCGACATTCTCGGAATCGCGACCGGCGAACAAATCGAACGCCTCCATTTCACCGAACTTTCCGAATCCTCGCGCCACAATTTGCGGCGGCGTGCGCTCCGGCGGCTTTCCGATAAACGCGCGCTAGTGGCCTTTCCTCGGCGTGTGGGAGGCAGACAACGGGGCTCTGAGACGACCATTTACGGTCTCGGGATCGTCGGGCAACGGCTCATGGCGCAACGACAAGGCTTCTCCGGCGCGTACCGGCCACGTCGGCGCTCGCTGCCCGGACTCCAGCTTCTCGCGCACGTATTGGCCGTCTCAGAGCTTTACGTACGGCTCGTAGAAGCCTCGCGCGTTCACGGATTCTCCGTGACGTGCGAGACCGAACCCGCTTCATGGTGGCGCGATTCGGGAAAGGTCATCAAGCCCGACGCATATGCCGTTCTCGCTACGACCGAGTATTCGGATTACTGGTGGATCGAAGTTGATCGCAGTACCGAAAGCGTTCCAACCGTGCTGCGGCAACTCGACATCTACACCGCGTTCGCCGAACGCGGTCTACCCGGACCG
Source organism: Actinoallomurus sp. NPDC050550 (assembly GCF_040655075.1). Taxonomy (NCBI): domain Bacteria; kingdom Bacillati; phylum Actinomycetota; class Actinomycetes; order Streptosporangiales; family Thermomonosporaceae; genus Actinoallomurus; species Actinoallomurus sp. NPDC050550. The sequence goes on from NZ_JBFAJC010000001.1 coordinate 390,732, forward strand.
TCCGGCGTCATTCCCCGCGTACTGGTAACCGTCCCCACCGAAGCGCGCTGTACGGCGCTGATAGACGCGCTGAGCGACCGAACCGCGTCGGGTGACCCTCTCATCACCGTCACGGTATTCGACGCTGCTGTAGGGCTTCTGACGTCTCGGCTTCTCGGCACCGAAACTCCCACCCCCGCATCGAAAGGAGATCAGTAATGCGCATGTCCCCCAACCACCGACGCGCCGTCATTCAAGGTCTGCGGGAATTGGCGGATGAACTCGCCGTCAACCGCGACCTACCGGTACCCCTCATCATCGAAATCGACTACCACCCCCATGGAGCGAACGACACGGAAATACGCGCCGAGATCAACCGAATAGCAGAACTCATCAACGTCACCCCCGAAACCTCTGCGAACGGAGAGAACTACAGGGCCGTCCGGCGCTTCGGCCCTATCCAATACAAGGCCGTCACCGTATCCGCGCGAGAAATGGCCCGATGGGAAGCGCTCCTTACCTACAGCGAAAACGTCAACCCCGACGACGGATCGGAGCAGAAAACGCAATGACCCAACCTCCCGACAACACGCCAGACGAAAGCGAGGAACGCCCGACATTCAAGCAGTGGCTTGACGAAAAGGGAATCACCGAAACCGGCGAACCAAAACCCCCGCCGGCCTCCGATATCCCCGACGAACAGCCCCCGCTTTTCGCGCCGGACGTCCGGGCAATCGGCTGGACAGTCCCTCTCGGCGCTGTGTGGCTATTCGGCGCTTACTTCGTTCCCCACTTCTCCGAACACGGCGCACACACGGCCACACGGCTATCCGGACTCGCTCTCATCGCATGGGCGATACACCTCGCATGCGAACTCTCACTCGCCTACACCCTCGGAGACGACTACCCACGCCTAGGCATGTGGGAATGGCTTCTCTACCCCCAGGTATCGCGCCTATTCGAACGAATCCACAAAACCGCCAATAAGGCCGTGAACAACGGCGTCATTCTGACGCTGCTCGCTGGTCTGCTGATCCCCGGCCTGTACCTCGCGTTCAACGTCTTCTTTACCGCACTCTCGGCGGCACTGCCGCTATGGGTCGCACTACTCATCATCACCGGCGTTACCCATATCTCCGTAACCACCTACCGACACCACAAGCGAAGGAACAATGCCCCAGAAAAGCCGTAAAGGATTCCTCGCGATCCTCACCGACCTGAATTTCACCTCATATCTCACCGCCAAACTCGTCCGCGCAACCTACCGCGTCATACTCGTCTTCACCATCAACGCCACGATATGCGCGCTACTTTTCGCGTGGTGGCTACCGTCGTGGCTAGGCGGTATCGCATTCCTGATATTCGTACTCGCCCCCGCAAGCGGGATCATCTTCCTCGCGATCACGCGCATAGCGCTCGAACACATCGTGGTCATCTACGCAATCGCCGAACAGGTATCGACCCTCACCGAACACGTAACCGCCCAGCGAAAGGAGAACAAACCCCAGTGACCACGCCAGACCAGCAAACCCCAGACACCGGCGAAGAACCCGCGTACCCTAACCGGCGCGTCGCAATCGCCGCAGCGATCGGCGGACTCATCCTCACCATCGGACTAGCGCTCACACTGAAAGGAGACGGCACCGGGCACCACGACACCCCAACAACGACCGTCACCCTAACGCCCACCTACACGAGACAAATACCGCTCGCATCCCCGACGACAACCACCCCCGCGACACCCATAAAACCCGTCATTCGATGGCACGGTACCGTCACCGTCAACGGACCAAGTGCCTACCGAGATCTCGACTCCATCCCGCCGAGAACCGATCAAAGAGACGCAGACATCAACGGCGATTGGCTTGAGACAACCCTCTCGGCCGCATCCACAAACGTCCAAATCGCGCTGCTACAAACCGGCGGCACCCTGCCCGGATTCGACCAATGCCGGCAAACCGCATTCGCCAACGGGTCAGACCACACCGAAGAACTCCAAACCGGCGACGTGTTGTGCGTCCTCACCTCACAAGGCAGGATCGCGCGACTCAAGACCATTCGAGCGGAACAGACGTTCAGCGATCCGATCCTGAAATTCAGCGTCACGATATGGGACCCTCCCGCACCGTGAACCGCCCTCAGAGCACCCCCGGAAAGGAGAAACCTCCGTGGCAGACGCTGACGACGCCCGTAGGCCGCACGATGCGGAGGAACCCGCCAATGACAACGAACCCACGCCGGATGAGGAAACCGACCCCGACGACGCGCGCATACAACGCATCTTGGACGGTCTTCCCCCGCTTACCGACGAACAGCGCGAACGACTCGCGCTGATCCTCCGTAGCCACGACTGACGCCACACAACCGCGTGCCCCCGCCCCAACCTTGGGACGGGGGCACGTTCGCGTCTCTAGGAGGCTCTGAGGACCGCACAGACGCCACGGCGTACCGGCAACGCCACCCCCAGACGCGCGGAAGCCCCCAGGGCGGCCCTGGGGGCTTCCGCGTGACGACCGGTCGGCTATGCGGCGGCTTTCACTCTGGGCTTACGCGTCCGGCGTTTGATGGCCTTACGCGCGGGGGTGGCCTCTTTCTCCTCGATGCGCAGGAGATCAGTGTATGCCCGGTGCCCGCGTCCGATCGGCGGAAGAATCACGTTGAACGGCAGCAGCCGCAGGATTTCCCGCTTGTGGCCGATGCTAAGTCCCTTCCATATCCGCGCAGCGTCTTTGCTGACAGCGAAGATCTTAAGGGGGCTTTCCGTGACGGCAGCGTCGATTTTCGCGCGGTTCGCTTCTATCTCCTTGTCGAGTTCGGCCGTGGTCGCTTCCAACTGTGCGCCGTCGATTGTCCTCCGAGCGAACATCAACGACGCTTCGATCTTCTGCTGCTCCGCTGCGGCGATTTCGTCGCGAAGCGCGTTGACGTCCACGTTGATTTTCGGTTGCGGGATGAGGTCCGCGACGTCATCACGGGAAAGGCGCGCGATGATGAGCTTTTCTATGTAGTCGTCCACCATGACGGCGGGCCACGCGATGTGACTTTTGCTGTTGCACGTGTAGACCGGTACGCCTTGCGCGTTCCGCCGTGTCCTCATGGTCGAACCGTCGTTGCATCGCCCGCAAAGGTAGATGAGCGAACCAAGCCACTTGGGCGTATTTCCAGCCGGATTCTTGCGCGCGGGATTCGAAAACATCGTGATCAGCGCTTGCCGCTTGTCGTCCGGAATGATCGGCGGGAACGCGTTCCGCTGAACGATTGCGCCCCGGTACACCGCATGCCCCGACGTTCGAGGATGCGTAAGAATCTGCTTGATCGTACGGGAATTCCATCCCCCGTGTTCGACGTCCTTTCCGTTTCGGCGTAGCTTACGGCCGTCCGTCTGTGCCACCGTGGGAACCTTGCGCCGTGCGAGGTCTCGCAGAACTTGAGCCATGGGAACTCCGCCGAGTAGGGCATCAGCCCATTTCTGGATCTCGGCGGCTTCTTTCTTGTTGTGCCGCCCCATGTCCAGCCACACGGGACGGCCGGTTTTGTCCGTGCCCACCGGCCTAAGTAGTTCCTGCTTCCCGTCGGCGCGTTCCTGGTATTGCGGCTCTGTCGTCCGTAGTCCCCACCCAAACGGGCGAACGCCCCCGCCGTATCGGCCGGTACGCGCTTGACGCTTACGTGCGAGCGCGACGTTTTCCCCGCGTTGATCCGAATCCGCCCCCGCCTCTACGGCGTCTTTCAGGAACGCGTTACGGCCGTCCGCCGATTCGAGATCGTATTCCCCCGACTTGGCGATGATCCGTACTTTCTGGCGACGACATAGCGCGATGAACTCGCCTACCTGCCCGATCTCTTCGGGCTCCGGACGGTAGAGCCGGTTAACGCGCCATACGATGACGACCGCGATAAGACCGGCCGCGATGTCGGCTAGTAGCCGCTCGAACTCGGGACGACGGTTTCCGTTGTGCGCGCTGATTGAGTTATCGGAGTAAGTACGGTCGATAGGCCGTCCTAGCTTCCGTTCCGCCGTTTGTTCGTTCACCTCATGCTGAGAGGCGACGCCCCCGCCGATACCGGTCTGATCTTTGGATACCCGCGTGTAGTCCACCGTGAGGCGCGTGTCTGTCGTCATGCATCCAAGCTACGTCGGTTGGATGCCCTCAGACCCGTAGCCGGGAAGTCGACCACGATGCGCCTCATCCTCGGGCTGGACCGGCCGAGTGGTGGCCGGACCACGGTCAACGGGCGACCCTGTCGCGAACATCCCGCGCCGCTGCGGGAGGTCGGGGCGCTGCTCGAGGCCCGCGCGGTGCACCCCGGACGGTCCGCACGCAACCATCTGCTGGCCCTGGCCCAGACCCACGGCATCTCCCGCCGGCGGGTGGCCCAGGTGATCGAGCTGGCCGGCCTGCGCGACGTTGCCGACCGGCGGGTCAAGGGATTCTCCCTCGGCATGGGGCAGCGGCTCGGCATCGCCGCCGCGCTGCTCGGCGACCCCGCGGTCCTCGTCCTGGACGAGCCCGTCAACGGTCTGGACCCGGAGGGCGTTCTGTGGATCCGCACCCTTCTGAAGGGCCTCGCGTCCGAGGGCCGGACGGTGCTCGTCTCCTCACACCTGATGAACGAGATGGCCGTGACGGCCGAGGACGTGATCGTGATCGGCCGTGGCCGACTGATCGCCGCCACGTCGATGGCCGAGCTGACACGCCGCGCCCATGGCCACGTGCGGGTGGTCTCGCCGGACGCTGGACGCCTCCGCGAACTGCTCGCGGGCCCGGACGCGGAGATCTCCGCGCCGGAGCCCGGGGTGCTGGAGGTGGCCGGGCGGACGTGTGAGCAGATCGGCGGGCTGGCCGCCGCCCACGGGCTCACGCTGCATGAGCTGACTCCGCGTTCGGCGACTCTGGAGCAGGTGTTCATGGACCTGACCGGCGCCGACGTCGAGTACGCCGGGAGGGCCGCATGACCGGGACCCGGATCACCTTCCGCCGGGTGGTGCGCGCGGAGTGGACGAAGCTGTGGTCGCTGCGCTCCACCTGGGTGTCGTTCGCCGTGTTCGCGGGACTGATCGTCTTCTTCGGTCTCGTGCAGAGCCGGCTGACGGCGGGGCACCTGTCGAAGCCGGGCGGGGACCCGGGCCACGACGCGGTCAGTGCGGCCATGAACGGCTACAGCGGCCTCGCGCCGTTCGCCGTCGGAGTGCTGGGCGTGCTGGTCGTCAGCGGGGAGTACGCGACCGGGACGATCCGCGCCACGCTCTCGGCCGTGCCGCGTCGGCTGCCCGTTCTATGGGCCAAGGTCGTCGTGTTCGGCGCGGCCGTGTTCGGACTGAGCCTCGCCACGGCGGTCGCGGTCTTTCTCGGATCCCAGTGGTTCTTCTTGTCCGGCACGCGGCTGTCCGCCTCGCTCGCCACGCCGGGCGTCGTCCGGTCGCTGGTCGGCGCGGCGCTGGACGCCTCCCTGCTCGGCGTGCTGAGCGTTGGCCTCGGCGCGCTCGTGCGCTCCACCGCCGGCGGCATCACCGCGATGGTCGGTCTGCTGCTCCTGCTCCCGGGCCTGGTCCATTTCCTGGCACGGGATTCCTCGATCGCGGCCTATCTGCCCGCCAACGCGGGCCAGTCCCTGATGTCGCTGACCGGCCCGGCCGGTGCGCTGGGCCCCTGGACCGGGCTGGCGGTCCTGTGCTGCTATCCCGCGGCCGTGCTGGGCGCGGCGGCGTTCCTGCTCGTCCGCCGGGACGTCTGAGCAGGATGATGGGTGCCGTGAGCTTGTTCGGTGATCTGACGAAACGGCATCCTCGCGCCGTCGACGCCGCCCTGGCCTTCGCGGTCACCCTGCTGGGGCTGCCCAGCATGGTGGGTCCGCATCCGGCTCAGGTCGGCGTGTCCCCCTGGCAGTTGCGGCTGTTCCAGGTGGCGCTGGCGACACCGCTGATCTGGCGCCGGCGCGCGCCGATGGCGGTGCTGGCCGTGATCGCGGCGGTGGTGGCCGTGCAGTGGACGCTGCCGGGCGGCTGGCTCCAGGGCGACATCGCCCTGCCGATCGCGCTGTACGGCGTCGCGGCGCGTGCGTCGCGACGCCATCGGGCGATCGCGTCGGCCGTCGTCGCGTCGGTGGGGGTTCTCGTGGCGGCCCGATGGAAGCCGGACGACTGGCCGGCGGCGGTGCTGTTGCTGTGGTCGGTCGCCGCGGGCGCGGTCGTCCTCGGCGTCGCCGTCCGGTTGCGCCGCGACCATCTCGCCATGCTTCTGGACAGGGCCGATCGGCTGGCGATCGAGCGGGACCAGGAGGCGAGGCTCGCCGCGGCCGCCGAACGATCGCGCATCGCGCGCGAGATGCACGACATCATCGCGCACAACCTCTCCGTCATGATCGGGCTTGCCGATGGTGCCCGGTACGCCATTCCCAAATCCCCCGAGCACGCCGAGGAGGCGATGGAGAAGGTGTCCGTCACCGGTCGTCAGGCCCTGGGTGAGCTGCGCCGGCTGCTCGGCCTGCTGCGCGACGACGACGTGGCGGAGCTGGGTCCGCTGCCCGGACTCGGTGATCTCGGCGAGCTGATCGACCGCGTACGGGCCGTCGGGCTGCCCGTCGTCCTCCGGACCGACGGCACCCCAGGGGACCTGCCCGCCGGTGTCCAGCTCGCGGTGTACCGGATCGTGCAGGAGGCGCTCACCAACACGATCAAGCATGCCGGTCCGCACGCCACCGCCGCCGTACGGCTCCGCTACGACCCGGACGGCGTCACGGTCGACGTCGCCGACACCGGCCGTGGCGACGGCCCGGTCGCCGGCCAGGGTCGGGGGATCTCGGGCATGGCCGAGCGTGCCGCCGTCTATGGAGGTGTCGTCGAGTCGGGGCGCGACGCGGACGGCGGGTGGCGGGTCCATGCTCGTCTCGGCATCCGGCGGGTGGAGCTGACGCTCCGGTGACGACCGTGCTCATCGTCGACGACCAGGCGTTGCAGCGTATGGGGTTTCGCCTCGTCCTGGCGAGCCAGGACGACCTGACCGTCGTCGGAGAGGCGGGGCACGGTTCCGAGGCCGTCCGCATGGCCGCCGAGCTGGCACCCGACGTCGTCCTGATGGACGTGCGCATGCCCGGTATGGACGGCATCGAGGCCACCCGCCGCATCGTCCGTTCCGGCGGACGGTCGCGCGTTCTCATCCTCACGACGTTCGACCTGGACCGGTACGCGTACGCCGCCCTGCGGGCGGGCGCCAGCGGATTCCTGCTCAAGGACGCTGAACCTTCGGACCTGCTCTCGGGCATCCGCGCGGTCGCCGCCGGTGACGCCGTGGTCGCACCCGGCCTGACGCGCCGCCTGCTCGAGGTGTTCGCACCGCATCTGCCGGATCCCGACCGGCCCGGGGACGACGGCGACCCGCGCCTCGCACGCCTCACCGATCGGGAGCGCGAGGTCCTGGTCGCGATCGGGGCCGGCTGGACCAACGCCGAGATCGCCGAAAGCCTCGTCCTGGCCGAGTCGACCGTCAAGACCCATATCGGGCGCATCTTCGCCAAGATCGGAGTCCGCGACCGCGTCCAGGCGGTCATCTTCGCCTACGACACCGGGCTCGTCCGGCCGACGTCCGCCGGATGAGCCCAGATGTTGATCTACAGTGTAAAGGCCGCAGCCGTCGTGATCAGCGGAAGTCGCGGCTGCGGGCCATGGTCGCGACGGGGAGGCGCTGCAGGCGGGTGGCGATGAGGTTGGCGGCGCCGTCGTGGCGTTCGAGGCGGCCGTGGATGAGCAGGGCCTGGGCCTGGAAGGCGACGTTGCGGTACCGCTCCCAGATCTGCGGGCGGCACAGGACGTTGAGCATGCCGGTCTCGTCCTCCAGGTTGAAGAAGATCACGCCGTTGGCGGTCCCCGGGCGCTGCCGGTGCGTGACGACCCCGGCGACCAGGATGTTCGTGTCGCCCGGCACGTCCTTGACCGCTCCGAGCGGGACGGCGCCGCGCTCGTCGAGGGCCGCCCTGACGTGCGCGATCGGGTGGGTCTGGGACGTCCCGGTGGCCCAGAGGTCGGCGATGGTCTGCTCGATGACGGTCATCGGGGGCAGTTCGGGCGCGGCGGTGCCCGGCGCGGTGCCGGGCAGGTGGTCCGGGCGGGTGTGGGACAGCGCGCCCGCCGCCCACAGCGCCTCGCGGCGGCCGAGCCCGAAGCAGCCGAACGCCCCGGCCGTCGCGAGCGCCTCCAGCGCCGCCGTGGACAGGGACACCCGGCGCACCAGGTCCTCCAGGTCCTCGTACGGCCGGCCGGCGGCGATCCGCTTCGCGGCGTCCTCGCCGAGGTTCCGTACGGCCGACAGGCCGAGGCGGATCGCGGGCTGCGACTCGGCGGGCGCGTGCGGGCGGTCGCCGGCGGGCGTGTACGGCGCTTCCAGCGTCGCCTGGTCGGGACTGGCGTTGACGTCGACGCCGAGGACCCGTACGCCGTGCCGGCGGGCGTCGCCGAGCAGCGTCTGCGGGCTGTAGAACCCCATCGGCTGGTTGCGCAGCAGCGCGGCGGTGAACGCCGCCGGGTAGTGCCGCTTCAGGTACGCGCTGGCGTACACCAGGTGCGCGAAGCTCTGCGCGTGCGACTCGGGGAACCCGAAGCTGGAGAAGCCGAGGATCTTCTCGTACACGTCCTCGGCGATCCCGGCGGGGATGCCGCGCTCGGTCATGCCGCTCAGCAGCCGGTCGCGGAGCCGCTCGACGCGTTCGGGCGCGCGCTTGGCGCTCATCGCCTGCCGCAGCGCGTCGGACTCCGCGGGCGTGAACCCGGCGCAGTCCACGGCGAGCTGCATCATCTGCTCCTGGAACAGCGGCACGCCCATGGTGCGCTCCAGCGCGTTCTTCATCAGCGGGTGCGGGATGTCCGGCGGTTCCTGCCCGTTGCGGCGGCGCAGGTACGGGTGGACCGAACCGCCCTGGATCGGGCCCGGCCGGATCAGCGCGACCTCGACGACGAGATCGTAGAACGTCTTGGGCTTGAGCCGGGGGAGCGTCGCCATCTGCGCGCGGGACTCGACCTGGAACACCCCGACCGTGTCGGCGTCGCACAGCATCGCGTACACGTCCAGGTCGTCCGGCGGGATGTTGTGCAGGTCGTAGCGCCGTCCGTGGAACTCGCCCACGAGGTCGAACGTGTCGTGCAGCGCCGCCAGCATGCCCAGGCCGAGCAGGTCGAACTTGACCAGGCCGACGGCGGCGCAGTCGTCCTTGTCCCACTGCAGCACGCTGCGGCCCGGCATCCGCGCCCACTCGACCGGGCAGACCTCGCCGATCGGCCGGTCGCAGATCACCATGCCGCCGGAGTGGATGCCGAGGTGGCGGGGGAGCCGCTGCATCCGGTCGGCCAGCACGGTGACCGCCTCCGGGATGCCGTCCGGCGGCAGCGGTTCATGGGGCGAGAGCTGGCGGGACCAGGCGTCCTGCTGGCCGGGGGAGAAGCCGAGCGCGCGGGCGGCGTCGCGCACGGCCATCCGCGGCCGGTAGGTGATCACGTTGGCGACCTGGGCGGCCCGGTCGCGCCCGTACTTCTCGTAGACGTGCTGGATGACCTCCTCCCGGCGGCGGTGCTCGATGTCCAGGTCGATGTCGGGCGGCCCGTCGCGGCCGGGGGACAGGAACCGCTCGAACAGCAGGTTGTGCTTCACGGCGTCGACGCCGGTGATGCCCAGCGCGAAGCAGACCGCGGAGTTCGCCGCCGACCCGCGGCCCTGGCACAGGATGTCGTTGTCCCGGCAGAACTCCACGATCTCGTGCACGATCAGGAAGTAGCCGGGGAAGCCGAGCTGCTCGATGACGTTCAGCTCCCGCGCGATCTGCCGGTGCGCCCTCGGCGCCTGCCGCCGCGTCCCGTACCGCTCACGCGCCCCTTCGGCGACGAGGTGCCGCAGCCACGTCACCTCGGTGTGCCCGTCGGGGACGAGCCAGTCCGGCAGGTTCGGCGCCACGAGATCGAGGTCGAAGACGCAGGAACGGGCCAGTTCCACCGTCCGCTCCAGCACGCCGGGGAACCGGGCGAGCCGCGCCGCCATCTCCTCGCGCGACCGCAGGTGCGCGGTGCCGGTCGCGGGCAGCCAGGAGTCCATGTCGTCGAGGCTGCGCCGGGCCCGTACGGCGGCGAGCGCCTGGGCGAGCGGGGCGTCCCTCGGCGCGGCGTAGTGCACGTTGTTCGAGGCCACGACGCCGATGCCGGTATGCCGAGACAGCGCGTACAGGGCGTCGTTGCGCGCGTCGTCGAGGGGCTGGTCGTGGTCGATCAGCTCGGCGAAGACGTTCTCCCGCCCGAACATCTCGATCAGCGCGCGCAGCTCCGCCTCCGGGTCCTCGCCCGCGTGCACCGCGCCCTTGCGGCAGCCGGTGAGGATCACCCAGTGCCCGCCGTGCGCGCTCGCCAGGTCGGCAAGGTCGTAGACGGGCCGGCCCTTCTCTCCGCCGGCGAGCTGCGCCCGGCTGATCGCGGAGCTCAGCCGCCCGTACCCCTCGACGTCGCGGGCCAGGACGAGGAGGTGCCGCCCGCCCGGATCGGGCTCGCCCGGAGCGGCGGCGGGCAGGTCGAGGCTCAGCTCCGCACCGAAGATCGTGCCGACGCCCGTCCCCTTCGCGGCCTCCTTGAGCCGCACGGCCCCGTACATGCCGTCGTGGTCGGTGACGGCCAGCGCCTCCACGCCGAGGCGTACCGCTTCGGCGACCAGCTCTTCCGGGTCGGAGGCGCCGTCGAGGAAGCTGTACGACGAGTGGCAGTGCAGCTCCGCCCATCCCCCCGTACGGCGTGGCAGGCGCACGGGCGGCGCGTCCGGTTCCGGCGTGGGGTCGCCCGCGTGCGGATGAGAGCCCCAGGAGAGCCGCCGCTCGAACTCCCGCCACGGGATCCGCGGGTTATCCCAGCCCATACCGGCTCCGGTCAGGCATAGTCGGCCTCGATGTACCAGCGGCCGCCTTCGACGACGAGCAGGCGCGCGCCGCCGTCGGCGGTGACGACCTGGAACCGCGCGCGGCGGCGGAACCGCACCGGGTCCCACCAGCGCTCCCGGGCCGGCCACGGGCCCGCCCACGCGGTCACCGGCAGGACGCGCCCGGCGATCTCGATCTGGTGAGGCGGGGCCGAGACCGCGCAGCGGGCGCTGACCGTGACCGGTGCGCCGTCGGCATCGGTCACGCGGACGGGCAGCGGGTCGGGGTGGACGACCGCCGGCGCCGGGTCGGGGATCCGCCCGGGCCAGTGGCCCTCCGAGGAGCCCGGTTCGGGCGGGAGGTCGCCGACCGGCACCCGGACGACGCGATCTCCGGGTCCGCGACCGCCTGCGGGGAACGGCCGGGTGATCGCCTGATGGCCGAGCATGGCCTGCACTCGCGCTGCCGCCCGCATGACGCGGTCGGAGAGCGTGACCTGCCCCCACAGCGCCTCCTGCCGCCCTTCGTCGGGGACGAGCTGGTCGGGCAGGAGCCGCAGGAAGGCGATGCCGCCGACGCCCTCCTCGTCGGGGGAGGTCTCCCAGGAGGACAGCTGCCAGCGGACCCGCTCGGCGACGGCGAGGGCCGACAGCGTTCCGTCGTGCCGCCACAGCCGGGACTGCGTACGCCCGTGGGCGTCCGTCACCTCGACGCCGATCCGTACGCAGGTCAGGGCCTCGGCGGCGAGTGCCTCGTGCAGGCGTTCGGCGAGCGCCTTGGCGGCGAAGACGACCTGCTCGGCCGCTGCCGCGGGCGGGTCGAACTCCGTCGTCACGCTCAGGTCCGTGTGCGGCGGCCGGGGAGCGGGCGGCCGTGGGTCCAACCCCTGGGCCAGCCGGTGCGCGCGCACCTCGTCGGTGCCGAAGCGGCCCGCCACGTGCCGGGCCGGTAGGGCCGCGAACGCGCCGAGCGTGCGGATGCCGAGCCGGGGCAGCAGGTCGGCGAGCTCCGGCCGGTCGAGGACGGTCACCGGGTACGGCGCGAGGAAGTCCGCGGCCCCGCCCGCCGGCACGATCATGCCGCCGTCCGCGGTGCGCGCGGCCAGTTCGGCGGCGAACAGGCCGTCGGCGATCCCCACGCCGCAGTCGAATCCGTGCTCGACCACGGTGTCCTGGACGTGGATCCGCAGCGACTCCTCCGCCGTCTCGCGGTCGGCGCCGCCGTGGTAGCGGGCCGCGCCCCGCACCGGGATGGCGCAGACGCCGGGGCGTACGACCTCGACCCAGGGAGTGATGGTGGAGACGGCGGCGGCCACCGTCTCGAAGAGCCGCCCCTCGGCGTCGGGATCGCGGTCGCGGACCACCAGGTCGGGGCAGTGCCGCTGCGCGTCGCGCAGCCGCTGCCCCCGGCGAACGCCTGCGGCACGCGCCGCCGCCGAGCACGCCGCGACCCGGGCCGAGGCGACCACCGCGGCGGGGGTGCCGGCGTCCAGGCCCACCGCCGTGACCGGCCAGTCCGGACACCACACGACGAGCACGCGCGGCGCCGTCACCGGTCCACCGCCGGAGCCTGGTGTGTCGGGGAGGGGCATGGCGTACTCCCCATCCACCGGTCCGCAACCGGAGCCCGATGAGTCAGGGAGGGACATGGCGTACCCCTCATCCGGCGACGGCCTCCAGCCGCGCCGGTCCCTCGTGCTCGGCGACGGCCACGGCGCCGTCCGGCCCGGGCAGCCACAGCCAGACCTGCCGTCCGGGCGCGGCGGAACCCCGCCCGGAGACGGCCACGAGCGCCCGGCGCCCGCGCAGGTGCCCGGTGCCGTCCCCGATGCCGGCCCAGTGGCTCTCCTCGACGCGCAGCCGCAGGGCCGCGCCCGCCCACGGGCCGGTCGTGACCAGCGCACACCCGTTGCGCCGCGCCAGTGTGGTCAGCCGCCGTGCCACGTGCGCGGGCGGCTCCTCCGGCGGCCGTACGACGACCATCGCGCAGCCGTCGGTCAGCGCGGCGACCACGTCGGCCCACCTCCGGTCCGGGTCGTCGACGAGCAGGACCCGCATCGGGTCGAGGCCGCCGTCCGTACCGCCGAACGCCGCGGCGGCGGGAACATGCGCCTCCGGCAGGCCGACGACCGCGCACCACCGGTCCCCGAGCCCGGCCGCCAGCGCGAGGGCCAGAGTGGTCGAGCCGTCCACGCCGGTGACCGTCCCGGGCCGCAGCCCGCCGCCGGGGATCACCGCGCGCAGCGCCGGCAGCACAGGGACCAGGTCAACGCCCGCCAGAGGCGAGAAGCCCTCTGTGACCTGCGACGATAGCTCGCTCACTCGTCAATCATCGAACATTCATTCGACTGAAAGCAAGTCGATCGCCGTGGTGTAACGTCGGCTGTGGTCTGTTGATCGGAACGTTCCAGCACCGAAGACGCCATGGTCACAACGGATGCGTCAGCGCCGGGACCGGCGAACGAGCGAGGCGATCAGGAAAGCTCGGGAGCGTCCGGGCTCGCGAAGCGGAACGGCACCCCGAAGTGATCGGCCAGCGCCCGGCCGGTCGTCCGGGCCTCTTCCGCCCCGGGCGTCCGCGCAAGAAAATCGGCTGGCCGGCTGGGGCAGCCGACCAGGGTGAGCGCCGCCGGTCGTGCGGGAGAATCGACATGGTTCGCCACCTCGGATCCGCCAGGAAGGACCTGTTCGCCGTGCTCGTGGCCCGTTCCGTCGCGCTGTTCGTTCTCGCCGCCCTGTTCGAGATCGGCGGGGCGTGGCTGGTGTGGCAAGGGGTGCGTGAGCATCGGGGCTGGGCCTGGGCCGGCGCCGGCATCGTCGCGCTCGGTCTGTACGGGTTCGTCGCCACGTTCCAGCCCGACGCCCACTTCGGGCGGGTCCTGGCCGCCTACGGCGGGGTCTTCGTCGCCGGGTCGCTCGCCTGGGGTGTGGTGGCCGACGGATATCGTCCCGACCGCTTCGACATCATCGGCGCGCTGATCTGCCTGGCCGGGATGGCCGTCATCATGTACGCCCCCAGGGGCCACTGAAGCCCGGCCGCCGCGCCTGGGCGGCGGCCGGGTGCGGGGCTCAGACGAAGAAGTCGTCGTGGTCGAGGAAGAACCGGTGCCCTGGCCGTCCGATACGGGAAGGCATCGGGATCACGGATCCATCGCGGCGGCTGCTTCCGCTTCGTTCACCGGCGCGGAGATCGGGCGCTGCGGGCCTCGGGCGAGGACGTAGACGAACAGGACGGCCATGACGGCGACGCCTGCCCACATGGCCTGCTGCCAGCCGTCGACGAAGGACTCCTGGGCGGCACGGACCAGCGCTCGCGCGTGAGAGCCTGCCCCGTTCGCGGCCTCGATGGCGTTGGCGACGCCTTCGCGTGCGGTGTCGGCAGCACCCTGTGGGACGCCATCGAGCCGGGAGTCGATGGCATTGCGGTAGCCGGAGGACAGGAGTGCTCCGAGTAGGGCGACGCCGAGCGCGGTGCCGAATTCCCGGGTGACGTCGTTGAGCGCGGACGCGACGCCCTGATGCTCGCTTGGGAGAGAGCCGGTGATGGCTTCGGTGGAAGGTGTCATCGACAGGCCCATGCCGATGCCCATGGCGAGCATGCCGGGAAGGACGGAGAGGTAGCCGCCGTCGACGGAGACGACGGATGCCATGAGAGCAAGACCGGCGCCGGCGAGGAGGATTCCCGTCGCCATGGTCGCTTTAGGACCGACACGCGAAGCGAGTCGTGGGGCTAGGCCGGAGGCCGTCATCATCAGCACGGCCATGGGCATGAGCGCCAGTGTGGACAGCAGCCCCGACCAGCCGAGGACGGCCTGGAAGAACGGGAAGAGGACCACGAAGATGCCCGCTTGGACCCCGAAGACCGCCAGGAGCGTGATCGAGCCGCCGGCCAGGCCGCGCTCGCCGAACAGGCGCATGTCCAGGAGCGCGGCATCCCGGCGGCGCAGTTCCCAGGCCACGAAGCCGATGGCGGCGACAAGACCGACGGCGAGGCTGAGCAACGTCGCGGGGGCCGTCCATCCCCGCTCGGGCCCTTCCTGGAGGACGAAGATGAGTCCGACCACCGCGACGATGGAGGTCAGCGCGCCGACGGTGTCGAACGTGTGCCCGGACGTCTCGCGGGAGTTCGGGACGGAACGCAGCGTCATGGTGAGAGCGACGACGCCGAGCGCGACGGGCAGGACGAACAGCCACCGCCAGCTCGCCACGTCGACCAGGGCGGCCGAAAGGAACATGCCCAGGATGCCGCCACCGCCGGCCACACCGGTCCATACGCCGATCGCCCGTCCCCGCTCCTCATCGGGGAAGGTCGAGGTGATGACGGCGAGAGTGATGGGCATGATCATCGCCGCGCCCACGCCGCTGAACAGACGTGCGGCGAGCATGACTTCCGCCGAGGGGGCGAGTCCGGCTGCCGCGCCGGCGAGACCGAAGACGGTCAGGCCGGTGAGCAGCATGGGTTTGCGGCCGAAGCGGTCTCCGATCGCGCCGAGCGGCAACAGGAGCGCGGCCAGGCTCAGGGTGTAGATGTTGATGATCCACAGGATCGTGCTCTGCGAGGCGTCGAAGGCGACGGCGAGGTCCGGCTGGGCGACGTTGAGCCCGGACACCGAGGCGATGACGGCCATCAACGCGATACAGACAGCAGTCAGGATCGTGCGCCGTTGGTGCGCGTCCGGCATGCCTTCGCCGGCGGCGCTACTCGGGTCAGCGCTCGCCTGGGCAGGCTGGTTCGTACTCATTTTTCCTCTCAAAAGCACATGAAGGAGGCAGGCAAGAGTCGGCGCTTTTTCAGAGATATGGCGCCGAGGGACCCGATCACGGTCTCTGTGTCGACCGTACGGCCACCTTGCATCTAAGGCATAAGCTGTTGCTCATGACGCAAGAAGATGGCGAGCTGGACAGCCTGGTACGCAAACGCATCCGCGCCCTGCGCGTGGCGCAAGGCTGGTCCCTGGAGGAACTGGCCGCACGCGCCCAGGTCAGCCAGTCCACGCTCAGCCGCATCGAGAACGGCCGGCGCCGCCTGGCGCTGGACCAGCTCGTCACCCTCGCCCGAGCCCTGGACACCTCCCTGGACCAACTGGTCGAGACGGCCACGGACGACGTCATCTCCAACCCGATGATCGACGCGGCCCATGCGTTGAAGCGCTGGCCCATGAAGGCGGAACCCGGCATGACCGTCGTGCGTCAGCGCATGACCGACCCACCGCCCGACAGTCCCGCGCGCATGCGCGCCCACCCCGGCCGCGAATGGCTCGTCGTCCTGTCCGGCACCGCGATCCTGCTGCTGGGCAACCGGCGTTTCAGAGTCGAGACCGACCAAGCGGCCGAGTTCCCCACGATGCTCCCGCACGCCATCGGCGCCGAAGGGGGACCGTGCGAGATCCTGGGCATCTTCGACCGCGACGCCCGTCGCGGCCACCAACGCGGGGAAGACTCCGGCAGAACGAGCCGCCCACCACAGTGACCAGCCCACCGACGGAGGGCCGCTTGCGCTTTCGGCAGCCGTAGACGTCATCGTCTTGCGCATTGCGAAACCTGACGAGGCACAAGCGCGTGATCGACCTAGCGTGGGGTGCATGAACCACCCGGTGCACCACGCCGCACACCCCGGCCACCAGCACGAGAACGACACCGTCGATCAGGCGGAGATCCTCGACCTGGACGCGGAAGTGCTCGCCGAGCACATCGCCTCCATCATCGAATGGCTGCCCGTCGACCGCGCCCCGCGTCACATCGTCGATCTCGGGTGCGGCACGGGGGCCGGCACGCTCGCCCTGCTCATGCGCTTCCCCGACGCAAAGGTGACGGCGGTCGACTCATCCGCAGGCCACCTGCACCGCCTGCGGGAGAAGGCGGAGGCGGACGGAGTAGCCGACCGGGTGCGCATCATCGAAGCCGATCTCGACGCCGTCTGGCCCGATCTCGGCAGTCCCGAACTCGTGTGGGCATCGGCCTCCATGCACCACATGGCCGAGCCCGATCGCACCCTGCGCCAAGTCCATGACACGCTCGGGCCCGGCGGGCTGTTCGCCGTCGTCGAGCTGGCCGGCTTCCCTCGCTTTCTGCCCGAAGACGCCCCGGAGGACGCGCCCGGCCTCGAAGAGCGCTGTCACGCCGCCGGCGACCGCTACCACGCCGAGCACGTTCCCCACCGTGGCGCCGACTGGGGTGCCAAGCTGTCCGCCGCCGGATTCACCGTCGAGGACGAACGCACCATCGCCGTGAATCTCGATCGCGCTCACTCCGAGGCCATCGGTCGCTACGCCCTGGCCAGTCTGCAGCGCCTGCGCGGCACCGTCGCCCAGGGGCTCTCCGCCGACGACCTCGCCGCGCTCGACCGGCTGCTCGACACCGACAGCCCTCACAGCATCCTGCGTCGCAGCGACCTCACGGTGCGTACCGAGCGCACCGTATGGGCTGCACGCCGCTGATCACCCCACGTCGCATGCCCCGCCCACGAGGAGAGGCTGCATGTACGCCCCCAGGGGCCACTGAAGCCCGGCCGCAGCGCCCGGGTGGCGGCCGGGCGCGAGGCTCAGGCGAAGAAGCTGTCGTGCTCGAGGAAGAACCGCGCCCGCTCCTCATCGTTCAGGTCGCCGAGTTCGGTGATGCCTTCGAAGTAGCCCTCGCGGTCCGCGCCGGGGGCGAACAGCATCAGTAGCGAGGTGGGCGCGCCGGACTCGTTGCGGAAGGCATGCAGTCCGCCCGGCGGCCGTTAGTCTCTATGTCAAACCTCTTAGTGCTCAACTATTGCGACGAGGAGTCACCATGGCGGACTCGGTCTCCGTCGTGCTCGACCAGTGGCGTCGGGCGCGTCCCGACCTCGACGTGTCCCCGATCGGCACGGTCGGCAGGCTCATGCGGCTGTCCCGCCTGTGGGACAAGGCGATCAAGGACTTCCTGGCCGAGAACGGGCTGGAATCCGGCGAGTTCGACGTGCTCTCCACGTTGCGCCGGTCCGGTCCGCCGTACGAGCTGACGGCCGGCGCGTTTCTCAAAGCCTCCCTGGTGACCTCGGGCGCGATCACCCTGCGCACCGACCGGATGATCGCCAAGGGCCTGGTCGAGCGGGTCCGTGACGACGTCGACCGCCGGGTCGTCAAGATCCGTCTCACCGAGCACGGCCTCCAAGTGATCGACGGGCTGCTCCCGCTTCACCTGGCCAACGAGGCACGCCTGCTTCAGGGCCTGGACGACGCGGATCTCGAACACCTCACGGCCCTGCTGTCGTCGCTTCTGGAGTCCTATGGCGACGTCGCGGAAAGGTCCTGACGCGCCGGCGGACCATCGCCCGGGGCGCGGGGAAGGCGGACTGTGAACGTCGTGCCCTCGTCCGGCTCGGACGTGACGGCGACAGTGCCGCCGTGCGCCTCGGCGACGGCCGCGACGATGGACAGGCCGAGGCCGGCGCCGCCGTGTTCGCGGGAGCGGGACCGGTCGGTCCGGTAGAAGCGTTCGAAGACCCGCTCGCACTGGTCCCCGGTGAGGCCGGGGCCGTGGTCGGTCACGGCGATCTCCACCTGGTCGCCGGCGACGCCGATCCGTACCGTGGCCGGGGTGCCCGCGGGCGTGTGCCGCCGTACGTTGGCGAGCAGGTTGTCGAGGACCTGACGCAGGCGCATCGCGTCGCCGAGCACCACGGCTTCGTCCGCCGTCTCCAGATCGATCGGCCGGTCGGGTTCGACGGCGCGGGTGCCGGCCACGGCGTCGGCCGCGAGCCGGGTCAGGTCGACCGGCTCGCGTTCGAGGGGGCGTCCCTGGTCGAGCCGGGCCAGGAGGAGGAGTTCGTCGACGAGCGATCCCATGCGCTCGGCCTCGGCCTCGATGCGGGCCATCGTCTTGGCGAGGTCGTCGGGGCGTTCGGCCGCCCCTCGGCGGAACAGCTCGGCGTATCCCCGGACGGTCGCCACCGGCGTGCGCAGCTCGTGGGAGGCGTCGGCGATGAACCGCCGCAGCCGTTCCTCGGACGCCTCACGCTCCCGGAACGCCGTCTCGATCTGGCCGAGCATGTCGTTCAGCGACTGGCCGAGGCGTCCGACCTCGGTGCGCGGCTCGGCGTGCCGTACGCGGCGGGACAGGTCGCCGGCGCCGATCGCGCGCGCCGTGACGCTGATCTCCTCCAGCGGGCGCAGGCCCCGCCGGATGGCCCTGGCCGCGAGGAGGGCCACCGCGGCCAGGGCGAGAAACGAGACGACGAACTCGACCCTGGCCAGGTGCCTGATCGCGCTGTCGGCGTCCTTGGTGGGAGTGCCGATGAGCAGGATCCGGCCGTTGCGGAGCCGGGAGACGCGGAGCCGCCAGTCGGCCGAGGCGTGCAGGCCGCCGACCTTGTAGATCCGCGCGCCGTCGGGGTTCCGCGTCGTCACGGCCGCGGGGGTGGGGTGCGGCGGCATCGGCGGCCGGTCCACCGCGGCCAGCGTCTGTACGACCTGGCCGTCCGCCGCGCGGATCTGCATGAAGGACGGGATCGTGCCGCTGGCGGCCAGTGCCTGGGCCACCCACGCGCCGTTCGGGCCCACCCGTACGGGGTCGGTGCGCGCCCCGAACGCCGCCTCCATCGCCATACCGACCACGTTGAGCTGCCGGTCGGTCCGGCGGACGATGTCGTGCCGCAGAGCCGCGAAGCTGCCCACCGCGGCGACCGCGAGGCCGGCCGCGAGCAGGACGAGCAGGGTGAGGATGAGCCGTCGGCGCAGGGACATCACGACGCCCGGGGCAGGCGAAGGACGTACCCGATGCGCGGCACCGTGTGGATCAGCGGGGGATCGACGGCGTCGACCTTGCGGCGCAGGTAGCTGATGTAGGTCTGGACGACGCTGTCGTTGCCGCCGAAGTCGTAGTCCCAGACGTGGTCGAGGATCTGGCGCTTCGACAGCACCCGCCCGGCGTTGATGACGAGGTACCGCAGCAGCTTGAACTCGGTCGGCGTGAGCTCGAGCGGCGTACCGCCCCGGGAGACCTGATAGGCGTCCTCGTCGATCTCCAGGTCGGCGAAGGCGAGCCGCGCCGCGGCTGCGTCGGGACGGCTCGTGCGGCGCAGCACGGCGCGGATCCGGGCGATGAGCTCCTCCAGGCTGAACGGTTTGGTGACGTAGTCGTCGCCGCCGACGGTCAGTCCGGCGATCTTGTCCTCGGTGGCGTCGCGGGCGGTCAGGAACACCACCGGGGCGTCACAGCCGTCCCGGCGCAGCCTGCGGCAGGTGTCGATCCCGGAGCCGTCCGGCAGCATCACGTCGAGCACGATGAGGTCCGGCCGGAACGCCGTGACCTGGGCGATGGCCTCGGTGCCCGTGCCCGCCACGGCCGGCTCGAATCCCTCGTACCGCAGCGCCGTGGCGACCAGATCGGCGAGGTAGGGCTCGTCGTCGACGACGAGCACCCGGATGGTGGGGTCCGTCACGGAGCCCAGTGTCGCGCGTCGTCCTGTGAGAACGCTGTGAGAATTCTGTGACAGGGAACTCCCAGAACGGGCACACGGCGCCCGAAGAGCGGGCTGCTGTCCTGACCGGCATGGAAAGATTCTCCGGTTTCGTGCTGCGTCAGAAGCTCGCCGTGACGCTCACCTGGCTCGCGCTCGCCGTCGCGGGTGTTCTCGCGACGTCGCAGATCGGAGGGCGGCTCTCCGCACAGAACACCATGCCGGGACGCCCCTCGTACGAGACGAACGCGGCGATCGCGCGGACGTACGGCACCGGTGGGAGCGGCGACCCCCTCGTGCCGGTGATCGTCCTGCCCGCGGGGCGGACCGTCGACTCGCCGGGCGTCCGCGCTCAGGTCGGCCGGGCCTTCACGGCGGCGGCCACGGCCGTGCACGGGCGCGCGGTCTCCTACGCCGACACCGGCGACCGGCGTCTCGTCGGGCGTGACGCCCGGACGACCTTCGGCTTCGTGTACATGCCGTCCGGCCAGGGCGGCGGGATGCGCGCCACCACCCCGACCGAGCCCGTCACGGCGGCGATGCGTGCGGCACTGCCTCCCGGCGCCACCCTTCGCGTCACCGGGATGAGGCCGCTGGAGTCCGGCGGTGGCGGGTCGGGCCACGGCGTCAGCGTCCTGTCCGAGACGCTCGTCGGCGGGCTGGGCGCGCTCGCCGTGCTCGCGTTCGTCTTCGGCTCCCTGCTGGCCCTCGTGCCGCTGCTCATCGCCGCCTGTTCGATCCTGACGTCGTTCCTGGTCGTCTACGGGCTCACGGCGGTCACCGACGTGAGCGTGATCGTCCAGTTCATCGTCGCGCTGATCGGCCTGGGCGTGGCCATCGACTACTCGCTGCTGCTGGTGACCCGATGGCGGGAGGAACAGGCCGCCGGGCATCAGGGCGACGAGGCGGTGCGCCGGGCGATGGCGACGGCCGGGCGCGCCATCGTGTTCAGCGGCGGAGCGGTCGCGATCGGCCTGGTCGCGATGGTCGTCCTCCCGGTGCCGTTCCTGCGCAGCGTCGGGTACGGCGGGATCATCATCCCGGTGGTGAGCGTGGTCGCCGTCCTCACGCTGCTGCCGGTGCTGCTGGCGAGGTTCGGGTCACGGATCGACCGACCGCGGCTGCGCCGGGGCGGCGGGGCCGGGCGCGGCTGGACCGCCTGGGCGCGCGGCGTCGTCCGGTTCCGGTGGGCGGCGGTCGCGGTCTCCGGCGCCTTCCTCGGCGTCCTCGCCGTCGCGGCCCTCGGCCTGCACCTGGGCGACGCCGAGAGCGACGCCCTCGCCTCGTCCGGGCCCGCGTACGAGGGCCGGGCCGCCCTGGTGCGTGCCGGAGTGCCGACCGGCGTCCTCACCCCGATCGACGTCCTGGTGCCCAGGGGCGGGGACCCGGAGGCGACGGCGGCGCGGCTCGCCCGGGTTCCGGGCGTCGTCACGGCCGTCGCCCCGGACACGCCCGCCTGGCGGCGCGACGGCACGGCGCTGGTCACGGTGGTCCCCGCCGCCGAGGGCGGTTCCGCCGCCGGGAAGGACACGGCCCGCCGCGTCCGCGCCGCGGTGCCCGCCGGCACCGGGGTCGGCGGCACGGCCGCGATCGGCGTCGACTTCGCCGAGGCGGTCCCCGCCCTCGTGTCGCTGTTCGGCCGCTGGAACTGGTGGCTGCCCGGCTGGGCGGCCCGCGCGCTCCGTGTCCGCCCCGCCCCGCTCCCGCCCGAGCCCGCACGCGAGCCGGTGGCGGCCGGTCGCCTCTGACCAGGCCGCGGACCGGCTGGGCCGTTGGTTCGGCGGGTCGTTGGTTCGACGGGTCGTTAGTTCGGCGCTGCGCCCGTACCGTCGGCGGCCCTCCGGCCGGTGGCCGACGGCCAGGCATGGAGGGCCGCCTCGGCGATCCGCTCCAGGTCGGTCCTTGTGGCGCCGTCGCGGGCCTGGGCGGACATGCCCTGGATGACGGCTGAGCAGAAGGTCGCCAGGGCATGAGCGTCGGTGCGGGCGGGAAGCTCTCCCGCCCGCACGGCGGCGGCGATCTTGTCTTCGAGCGCGCGGGTTCCCGCAGCGCGCAGGTCGCGTAGATGGGCCGCGATGTCGGCGGACTGCGGGGAACAGTTGGTCGCCGCGGTGATCAGGAGGCAGCCGCGCGGGCGATCAGGCCTGGTGTAGGCGGCCGCCGCCTCACGCAGCAGGCGTTCGACGGCGTCGCGGGCGTTCGGCTCCTCGGCCAGCGCGCGCTGCGTGAAGGCGCCGTAGGTGCGGATGTAGCGGTCGAGCGACTCGAGGAACAGGGCCCGCTTGTCGCCGAAGGCGGCGTACAGGCTGGCCGCCCCGATGCCGAGTGCGCTGGTGAGCAGGGCGATCGAGGTCGCGTCGTAGCCGTGCTCCCAGAACACGGCGATGGCGCCCTCAAGAGCCTTGTCGCGGTCGAACGACCGGGGCCGTCCCGTTCTCATGCCGCAATTCTATAGCGATCGTTCGAGAAGTGGGTTAGCGTACTTCTCGAACGATCGTTACAGAAGTGAGGAGCGCACATGGTGACCGTGGGACTTTTCATCCGGGTCGAGGCCAAGCCGGACAAGGTCGCCGAGGTCGAGGAGAAGTTGAAGGAGGTGGTGGACATCGTGCGCAAGGAGGGGAAGGCGGTCGTCTGGTTCGCGCTGCGGCTCGGGCCGACGACGTTCGCCATCTACGACGCGTTCGCCGACGACGCCGACCGTAAGGCTCACCTGGAGGCGAACGGCCCGGCGCTGCGCGAGGCCGGTGCGGAGCTGTTCGTCGGGTCGCCCTCGATCGATCACATCGACGTCGTCGCGGCCCTGCTCCCCGGCGAGTGACCGGACGCGGCGAGAGATGACCGCCTGCCGCACGCCGGGGCGGCGTGCGGCAGGCGTCGGCACGACACCGCACGATCAGGCCCACCCTGGAGAGACCTCATGAGAACGGCACACGTCAACGACATCGAGATCGAGTACGACGTCATCGGCCGAGGCGAACCACTGCTGCTCATTCACGGCTCCAACCTCGCCACGGGGCTCGCGCCGCTGGCGGCCGCGCTGGCCGTCGAGGCCCCGCCACTCCGGCTCGTGCGCTACCACCGGCGCGGGATGGCCGGGAGCGGCGGACGAGGCGAACCGATGGGCATCCGACAGCAGGCCGACGACGCCCTCGGCCTGCTCGACGCCCTCGGCCTGCCGTCCGTGCACCTGCTGGGCTACTCCTACGGAGCCGTGATCGCCCTTGAGGCCGCACTCTCGGCACCCGCCCGCGTACGAAGCCTGGCACTCCTCGAACCGATCCTGACCGAGGTGCCATCGTGGACGTCGTTCAAGGCCGGCATGGAACCCGTCATGAGCCGCTACGCCGCCGGCGACATGGCCGGCGCGGTGACCACGACGTTCGCCGGCCTCGGAGGTTCAGACTGGCGGGAGCTGGTATCGACCGCCGGCCCGGACGCCCTTGACCTGGCGGTGCGTGACACCGAGCTCTTCTACCGCGTAGAGTGGCCGGCCTTCACCACCTGGACGCTGGACGAGACACGCGCCGCCGCCGTGAAGAGCCCGGTGCTGTCGGTGATGGGGACCCGGAGCGGGCCCTTTTTCAAAGAAGGCCGGGATCTCCTGCATCAGCGCTTCGCCCAGTGCGCGGACGCCGACATCCCCGACGCGAACCACCTGCTGCAGCTCCAAGCACCCGAGTTGATCGCCGCCGCGGTCGCGGACTTCCTCCAGCAGCGCTCACCACTGGATCCAGCATCCTGACCGCTCGCCGGGGACCCTGAACCCGCGCCCTTTCCGGCCGGTCGCCGCGGACACCGCCCGCGTGGGGTCAGCCGGGCCCACTACGAGGCTAAGAGGACCGGCGCCCGCCTGACACCGCCCGCGGGGTCAGGGGAGCGTCGGCACCTCGCCGCATCCGGCCCACTCAACACCGACGCCGCGCAGCGTCGAGGCCCAGGGGCCGGCGATCGCGGCGAGCCCGGTGGCGTCCGGGGGCCTGCGGCCCAGCCCCACCGCGAAGCGCGCCGACCCCGGTCCCGTCTCGTACGGCCGGGGCCAGGCATGCGCGTCCGCGATCCCCGCGTGCTCCAGCGCGGCGAGCAGGGCCCGGACCCGGCCTCGCACGCGGCCGAGCGTCACGCCGAACTCCTCCGTCGGCGTCTCTCGTACGGTGATGACTGCCCACGCGGCGTGCCGCCGGTGCATCGGCGGAGGCGACAGGAGCCCGGCCGGCAGCTCCTGGTCGGTCCTCGTCTCCTCCAGCATCTCCCAGACTCGGTACAGCTCCCGCGTCAGGAGATCCCGCCCGCCATCGCCGACCTGGTCGGCGCACGACCGGACGGGAGCGGTCGGGGTCATGATCCGGACGGCCGCCGGCACCACCGGATCCGGCTCAGGCTGGTCCGGCCCGGATCCTGGCACACACTGGTTTGGCCCGGATCCCGGCGCGGGCTGATCCGGTCCCGATCCCGGCTCGGGCTGGTCCGGGCGGAGCAGGACCGGGTGCCGCCAGTCCCAGGCGGCCCAGGTGCCGAAGAAGTGGCGGAGCAGGTCGCCCTCGGGGAGGTCCCCCGCCTCCCGGACCGTGCGCGCCGCCAGGATCGTCCAGGCCAGGCCGGGCAGGCCGCCGAACGGAGCCGAGTCCAGGCCGCGTGCCTTCGCCCATGCCTTCACCTGCCGGGCGAGCCCGGTGAACCGGTCCCGGTGCCCGCCGACCGCAGCCAGGACGGCGTCGGCGTCGCTGACGGCGCTCAGCGCGATCGCGGACGCCTCGTCCAGTTCCGCGCGGCGTGCCACGGCCTCGGCCGGGGCGACGCTCCCCGCGGCGACCACCATCAGATCGACGTCCAGCCCGGCGTATCGGAACCGGAGACCGGGTACCCGAGCGCCGGTCACGTGCCGCATCCCGGTCGACTCCGGCAGCGCCGCCGTCACACGCGCCCGGACGTCCGCCGGGTCGGGCGCCCCCGGCAGCGCCGCCACCACGTCCAGGTCCGCGCCGGTCAGGGTACAGCCCATGCGCCGGGACCCGACGACCTCGACGACGCCCTCCGCCAGCGCGGCACGGAGCCGCTCCAAGACCGGCTCGACCGCGCGCAGCCAGGTCGGGGCGGTGCGCGGGTTGGTTTCGTCTGCCCGGGTCGGCGTGGTGCGCGGGTCGGTTTTGGCCGTCCGGGCCGGGGCGGTGCGCGGGTTGGTCTCGACTGTCCGGGTCGGCGTGGTGCGCGGATCGGCTTCGGCCGTCCGGGTCGGTTCGGCTTGCCGGTTGGTCTCGACCGTCAGCACCGACGCGTTCCCGGGGCGCCGCTCGGGCGACGTTCCCTGGCCGTTCACGAGGGGCGGTCCGTCGTCGAGCCAGTGGATCTCGCCCGTTCCCAGGGCGATGGTCGCCCTGGGGCGCATCGGCTCGTCGCCCCGGCGTGACAGCAGCATGAGCTCGCCGACGTGGGCGGACACGCCATCGAGCCGTGCGGTGCAGCGGGCGATGAGACGTTCCGCCTCCCGCGTCCTTCCCAGCGTCAGGTGGGGGACATGACTCTCGCCCCGGCAGCGCGGGAACGCGCGCTCCAGCGCCTCGCGCAGATCCGCCCAGGGGGCCGCTCCACCCGCGGCCGGATCGAGCCATACCGTCGCGTCGTCCCGGTGGTGGAAGGCGCGGACGCCCTCGAGCCGCGCCGTGAACGGGGCGGTCGCGGCCACGGCGGCGGACAGCAGTGGCGCCGCCCGGTCGAACTCCGACTCCGGTACGAAGCCGAACATCAGGGTGACGTGCGGTGGCCACCGGTCGAACCGAGGGTCGTGTTCCCGGCGGATCTCCTGGATCGTCGGCCGTACGTCCTCCGGCGGGATCCACACCACCGCCGTCCGCGCCGTCGGCCGTACGTCGGACAGGCCGGGGGACGGCTGCGCCCCGTCGGCGGCGACGTCGGCGGCGACGCCGTAGTGGTCCGACGGGAACAGGCCATCCGGCGTCATCGGGGAGTCTCCGCGAAGACGCGCGGCGGTGGCGCGAAGGGCGGAGCCGCTCAGGAACACCCGGTCGAGCCGGGACGCCCGGCCGGAGAGCGACGACACGGCGGCCAGCGGATTGGCCGCCGGGTCGAAGGTCACGGCCGGGTCGGCGGGGCCGTGGACCTCGATCCAGGCGTCCCGAACGCCGAGTATGCCGGCGAGGCCGGTACCGCCGTCGTTGAAGTCGCCGAGGAGGACGATGTCCCCGTCCACGCCGGCCAGGACCTCGGCGAGCCGCGCGAGCTCCGCCTCGCGCCGGGCGGGGCCGTTCTCGGCGTGGTCGCTGGTCAGATGGGTCGCCGCCACGACGACCGGCCCGGCGGCGGACTCCACGGTGACGGCCGCGACGCCCTTGTGCGGGCCGAGAACGTGCAGGCCCGCCTCGCGTACGGGCAGGCGGCTGAGCAGGAGGAGCCCGGTCTCATCGACGTCGGGCCCCGCCGGATCGGCGCCCAGCGCGTAGCCGGAGCGGATCCAGGGGGCCCGCAGCAGCAGGTCGAGCAGACCGGCCTCGACCTCCTGGAGCGCGATGACGTCCGCGTCGGCCTGTTCGAGGGACTCCAGCAGCAGCGGCCGGCGGCGGGCGGTGTCGATGCGGTCGGCGTCGTAGCGGTCCCACAGGGTGTTCCACGTCAGCACCCGCAGGCCGGCCGGCGCCGGGCCGGCCGGTACGGGCTCGGCCGGACGCCAGCCCGCGACGGGGTCCCACGCCACCGGCGTCCTGGCGGTGAAGAACGGCGCCCGGAGTCTGCGGGCCTCCCGCACGCGGCCGGCCGGTGACGCGTCGACCCGGTCCACTCCCGCGCGACGGTCCCAGACGACCTCGCCGTCGGCCTCGATGAAGAGGATCCGGTGCCACGGGACGTCGCCGCCCGGCACGAACGCGGGCAGCGGGACGCGCTTGGGCGCGGCCCCGCGGACGTTGATCCCCAGCAGGAACCGCGCGGGGTCGAAGCGCGGGTCCCAGCGGATCCGGTGGTAGATCTCCTCACTGGTACGCACGGTCGCTCCTGGTGTTCGGGTGGATCTCGTCGTCGATGGCTCCGGCGACGTCGCCGACATCGCCGTCCGGGCCGACATACCAGGTGCGGTGCGCCTCACCGGGATAGGGCGGGGAGAAGCGGCGAAGCTGGGCGGAGAGCACGTCCGCGGGTACCGGGTGGTCGCGGCCGGCGTTACGCCGGGCCAGCAGGTCGCCGGAGACCAGCATGACCGCGTGCGTCGTCAGTGCGTCGTGCCGGCGGGCCACGGTGTGGACCAGGGAACGCTGGTGCCGGTTCAGCGCCGTGGCGTCCCAGACGACGGTCGCGCCCTCCGCGAGGAGCGCTCCGAGCCGGTGCAGCCCGGCCCGGAGAACCTCCGAGTTGGCCCGCTGGTCCGCGCGGGAGCCGCGGGCCTGGCGCAGGTCGTCGAGCGAGACGACCGCGTCGACGCCCGGAAGGCCCGCCGCGAAGGTGCTCTTCCCGCTGCCCGACGGCCCCGTCATGACGACGAGCCGGGGGAAGGCGCCGGACCGCCATCGCCAGGTGAGGGCCAGGGCCTCCTCCGGCGTGGAGATCCGGCCCAGTGCGTACGCCTCCCGCGCCTCCGCCCAGCAGCGGTCCGCCGCGTCCTGGTCGATGCCGGAGCCGTCGAGCGCCTGGCGCAGGCCGGCCCGAAGCGGCTCCAGGGGCGCCTCGGTGAGGAGCCCGGCCTCGTCGGCGTGCAGTTCGGACCAGCCGACCTGCTCGCGCGCCTCGGCGGCCTCGGCACCGTCGCGCCCGGTCAGCACCGCGGCGGCGACCGCGTGCAGTACGCCCACGTCGGCCATGACCGCCAGGCGTCTCAGGCCGGTGCGCCGCGCCTCGTCGGGGAACGGATGGTGCAGGCCGGTGTGCAGGCCGACGAGGTCCGCGACCCGGCGGGCGAGGGGCACGCCGAGCGGCTCCGCCAGCCGCGGCATCAGCCCGGCCCGGTCGGCGTTGTGGAGGAGGGCCGCCAGCAGGCCCGCCAGGCGCTCGTCTCCGGAGCGCCCCAGGAGGTCGAGGCGGGCGGACACGTCGGCGAGCACGGACTCGGCACGCTCGCCGGCCGCATCCGACGCCGCGAGCGAGGCCTCGGACGCGCCGGGGACCGGGGCACCGGGGAGGGTTTCGGGAACGCCGGAGGTGACCGCGGAGGCGCCGGGAGTGGTTTCGGGTGTGCGGGGGTCGGCCGCGGAGGCACCGGCGGCGGTTCCGGATCTGCCGGGGGCGGACGCAGAGGCACCGGCAGCGGTTCCGGGTGCGCTGGGGCCGGTTTCGGGCGCGCCGGGGGTTGCCGCGGAAGCACCGGGAGCGGTTTCGGAGGTGCCGGGCGCGACGGCGGAGGTGCCGGGGGCCGGCCTGGGGGCGGCCAGGTCGGCCGTCGTCATCCCCACCGCGCCGAGGAGGGCCGCCGGGTCCGGGATCGCCCCCGAACGCGCCTGCCACAGCGCGGCGACGGGGCCCAGGCCGTTCTCGACGACGGGGCCGAGCATCCAGTGCCGGTCCGTTCGTACGTGCTCGCGCCGCACCCACTTGGCGACCCGGCGGGCGAACTCGTCGCGGTGGAAGCCGCCGACGGTGCGGACGACGTAGCCCTCCTGCCGCTCCGTGTCGAGGCGGAGCGCCCGGACGGCCCGCTCGTCGAAGACGCCGCGCCACAGCACGGCGGGGACGGGCAGGCCCAGCCGCCGGGCGAACCGTACGGTGCGGTCCCAGTCCAGGCAGTGGTCGCCCTCCCACACGGAGAAGGCGTAGAACCAGCCCTCCAGGTCCCGGTAGGCGATCGAGTGACGAGCGTAGAGGTTCTCCCCGCACACCCGCGTGCCGTCCGGTATCCGGTGGGCGATCCTCCCGTGCAGCGCCTTGATCCACGCGCGGGACGGGTGGTGCCCGCTGTCCGTCGAACGGGCGTGCAGCCCGTCCGGGTACATCGTGGTGTTCTCGCCGTCGAGCTTCTCGGTGACGACGACGTCCCGGCCCGCGAAGCCGGACAGGTCGGCGGCGCGCACGTCGTCCGGGCCGACACCCGGCGACCAGGGCAGGTGAGGAGTGCGGGGATAGTGCGCTCGCATGATCCGCTCCTGCCGCCGACCGACGATTCTCCTGGCCGCGACGACCATAGGGGCGAGCGGGTCGGCGAATCCATCGAATTCCCGGCGGCGCGCGCGTTCGCCGGTCCGTGCCGGGCGGGACGACCGGTGGCGCGCGCGGCCCTGGATAGGCGGATACCGCGCGATCCGGCCCGACATGTCGGGGGACGGGCACATCCGATGGCCCGTGGCCCGTAGACTGCCCGGGTGTCGCTTACCCGGATCACGCTCTCCCGAGTCCCCGCGCCACTGCGCCCGTTGCTGGTCAAGCACCGTGAGCTGGTGAAGTTCGCCTTCACCGGCGGCGTCTGCTTCGTGCTGACGGCCGGGGTGAACTACGGGCTGAAGCTGACCGTCATGAAGACGAAGCCCGTGTCGGCGCTCACGATCGCGATCATCGTCGCGACGATCGCGTCGTACCTGATGAACAGCGGCTGGTCCTTCCGCGCTCGCGGGGGTCGCAGCCGGCACGTCGAGGCGATGTTGTTCTTCGGCGTGAGCGCCCTGGGCGTCGCCGTCAACGACATCCCGCTCTACCTGGCACGCTACGCGTTCGACCTGCAGTACCCGAACGTCAGCCACGTCACCCAGGAGCTCTCCGACTTTCTCAGCGGCATGATCATCGGCACCCTGCTGGGGATGGCCTTCCGCTGGTGGGCGATGAAGAAGTGGGTGTTCCCGCACGAGAAGGCCAGCGGCACCGTCACGGCGGCGAGCGCCGGACGTCTGGCCACCCCCGCCGACGAGGAGTCCGAGCTCGTCGCCTGATCCACCAGGAGCGGGTCAGCCCTGCCAGCGCTCCAGGACGGCGTCGACGTCGGCTCGGATCCGCTCCCGTGCGGTGATCCGCGGTACTCCGGACATCAGCAGCGTGTCGTAGCCGGTGTCCTCGTGCCGGATCGACGCGACGACCGCGGCTCTGATCGCCCCCTGATCCAGGGCGCGCCCGGCGGCGGACCGCCCGACGCGCCCGCTGCCGCGTGTCCCGGCATGCCGGGCGATCGCCTCCGCTCGGTCGGCGGGGCACCCGGGGAACACCCGCCTGATCTCGCCGGCCATCCTCGCCTGGAACTCCAGGTCCTCATCGGCACGCCGTTCCCGGTCACGCTCCCGCCGCCGGGCCCGTACGTCCTCGTCGGCCAGGCACTGCTCCTCGGCCAGCTCCAGCGCGGGCTCCTCGACCAGCAGCCCCTGCCGGTCGTACCGCTTGCGCCGCCGGTTGAATCGGACGACGACGGCGGACAGGGTGCTCGCCTTCTTCGCCCGCCGGGTGAGCGCGGCGTCGCCTGACGGCAGGAAGACCAGGTGATCCATGTCGGCGCAGGTCAGGCAGGTCGACTGGTCATCCTCCACGATCATGAGGTCGCCGGTGCCGTGGCAGACGACGCAGTTCCAGTCCTTGAGCGGCATGACGACCACCAGGTCCGGAGCGCGATTCTGCCGTTCGATCAGCCGTTCGCGCCTGGCCTCGGACAGGTCGGGGGACAGCCAATGCGTCCGGAACGCCCGCTCGACGGCCTCGTCGCCATCGGAGGTGAACCGAAGGGGCCGACGATCGCGGGCGGCGGCGACGTACGCGGTCTCGCTCGGCCTCAGCCCCTGGCGCTCCGCCCATTCGCGAAGGGTCGCCAGCGCGGTGGCGAGCTTGTCGGGGCGTACGCTGAGCGCCTCCTCCAGGTCGGCGATGCGCCCCTGACGCCACTCGTCCACCCGTCGGCCGGGCAGCCAGCCGAGTCCGGTCAGGACGTCGATCATGGACACTGACCTGGAGCTCGTTAGGGCGGCCTCGGCCGCGGCGACGACACGGCGTTCGAGAGCCGAGGCGGGTGCCCGGTTCATGACAGCCAAAAATACTGGACCGGCGTCCGTCAGGCGGGCTGGATCTCCACCGGCACCCCGTTGAGCACGGCGTTGCCCGACAGCGGGTCGAGGGCGAGCGGGTCGGTGAGGGCGTTGGCGTTCGCCCCGGGGTGCGCGGCGGCCACGGACATCCGGGTGCCGGGCAGGCCGTGACCCCAGCCGTGGGGAAGGCTGACGACGCCCGGCATGACCTCGGCGGTGACCTCCACCTCGGCCTCGATCGTGCCGCCGGTGCTCGTCACCTTGGCCGTTCCGGCGTCCGTGAGCCCCAGCCGGCCGGCGTCGTCGGGGTTGACCTGGAGCGTGCAGCGGTTCGAACCCCGGACCAGGCCGGGCAGGTTGTGCATCCAGCTGTTGTTCGACCGCAGGTGGCGGCGGCCGATGAGGACCAGGCCCGTACGGCGGCGGGCGAGGCCGTCGCGGAGGCGGCCCGTGTCCTCGGCCAGTGGCGGCGGGCACAGCTCGATCCGGCCGGACCGAGTCCGTAGGACCTCGGGCAGCCGGGGCTTCAGCGGGCCGAAGTCGATGCCGTGCGGTGCGTCCCGCAGCGCCTGGAGGGACAGGCCGCCGGGGGTCGCGCCGAAGCCGTCGCCGTACGCTCCGAGGCGCAGCATGAGGTCGAGGCGGCGCAGCGCCGGGGTGTCGCCGGTGAGAAGCGGGTGCAGCTCCGCCGGGTCCCGGCCGTGGACGGGGGAGGACGGGTCGGCGATCGCCTTGCCGAGGAGATGGGCGATGACCGACTCGTCGACGTCGGCGTCCTGGCCGGACACGATGCCGATGAGGCGGGACAGGACCGCGCACTCATCGAGTTCCCCGTCCCGGAGGGGGAGCACGGGTGGGGAGTATCGTGCGTTGTTGCGCACGGCGAACTCCCCGAAGGCGATGTCGTAGTGCGGAGACCGGCTCGGCGGGGGCGGCGGGAGAATGACGTCGGCGCGCCGCGTCGTCTCGTTGAGATACGGATCGACGCTGACCATGAACTCCAGGCCGTCGAGCGCGTCCCCGAGGCGTTCGCCTCCGGGCGTGGACAGCACCGGGTTGCCGGCCACCGTGATCAGGGCGCGCACCTGGCCCTCGCCGGGAGTGAGGATCTCGTCGGCCAGCGTGGTGGCGGGCAGTTCGCCCTTCACCTCCGGTAGTCCGCGGACGCGGCTGTGCCAGCGCCCGGTCCGGAAGCCGGGTCCGGTGCCCGTGCCCGGGCGGCGGTGCGCGCCGAGGGGGAACATCGCGCCGCCGGGCCGGTCGAGGTTGCCGGTCAGCACGTTGATGACGTCGACCAGCCAGTTGGTGAGCGTGCCGAACTCGGCGGTGCAGGTGCCGATGCGGGCGTAGACGGCGGCGCCGGGGGCGGCGGCGAGTTCGCGGGCCAGCCGCCGGATGTCCTCGGCCGGGACGCCGCAGACCTCCGCCACCCGCTCGGGGGCGAAGTCACGGCTGAGTCGCTCGACGTCCGACACGCCGTCGACACCGGGAGTGTCGGCGACCAGCCCCTCGGCGAACAGGGTCTGCACGACGCCGAACAGCAGGTAGGCGTCGGCGCCCGGCCGGATCGGCAGGTGCCGGTCGGCGACGCGGGCGGTGCGGGTCCGGCGCGGGTCGACGACGACCAGGGTGCCGCCGCGTCGGCGGAGCGCCTTCAGTTTCCCGGGGAAGTCGGCGGCGGTGCACAGGCTGCCGTTGGACTCGAGGGGGTTGGCGCCGAGCATCAGCAGGTAGGAGGTGCGGTCCAGGTCCGGCACCGGGATGGCGAGGGGGTCGCCGAACAGTAGCCCGCTGGAGACGTGCTTGGGCATCTGGTCGACGGTGCTCGCCGAGTAGACGTTCGTGCTGCCGAGCGCCCGCGCGAGCGGTCCGGCGTACAGGCCGCCTGCGAGAGTGTGCACGTTGGGGTTGCCGAGGTAGAGGGCGAGCGACTGGCGACCGTGGCGTCCGACGACTCCGTCGAGGCCGCGGCGCACCGCCGCGAACGCCTCCTCCCAGCCGACCTCACGCCAGCCGTCGCCGTCGCGGACCATGGGGGAGCGCAGCCGGTCGGGGTCGTTCTCCAGCTCGTCGATGGTCGCGCCCTTGGGGCAGATGAAGCCGTGGCTGAAGACGTCGGCGCGGTCGCCCCGGGCGCCGGTGACCCGGCCGTCGGTGATCGTCAGCTCGAGGCCGCAGGTGGCCTCGCACAGGGGGCAGATCCGGTACGCGGTCGTCGTCTCGGGCATCGGCCCTCCACAGCAACTGGGTTGTTTGACGCAACGATAGGACTGCGGACGCCGCAATGGAACCCGATTCGGGTTTCGGTTTCTCCCCGGCCGCGTCGTCATGGAGCCCGGAACACGATCGACTGTTCCCACAGACGATCACTCGTGCGAACCGTCGATTTGACGGAATGCGCGGCTCCAGTGCCGGGGTCATTACCGAGGGGCCGGGCGGAGGTACCTCGCCTGTGGTGCCCGCCAGCGCGGATCGACCAGCCGCACGCCCTCGGGACGGAATCCGGCTCGTTCGTAGAGCGTGCGTGCGCGGTCGTTGTCCTCGAACACCCACAGCCGGACGTCCACGCCGGGCATCGCGTCGATCGCGTGCTGGAGCAGGCCACGCCCCACGCCCGCCCCCGAGGCGGCCGGATGGACGTAGAGGGCGGCCAGATAGCCCCCGCCAGGGTGATCGGCGTCGTCGCCGTAGCGGACGAACCCGGTCGGCCGCCCGGTGCCGTCGACGGCGAGCACGGTCGTGAGGCCGGGGCCGCTCAGCCCCGCGGCCAGGTCGGCCGCGACGGCGCCGGGGTCGAGGGCGTCGATCACCTCATCCGGCACGACGCCTCGATACCCGGCCCGCCACGCCGCCACGAAGATGCCGGCCATCGCGCGCAGGTCGTCGGTGACCGCCTCCCGACAGGAGATCATTTGACGGCCATCCGGCACGGCCGGGTGGTCACGGGCTCCGGCAGCCGCAGCGGGGCCGCGCCAAGGGTCAGGGATCCCAGGACCGAGCCGGTACGCGCGCCGGTCGCCGACGCGATCGTGCCCTCGATGCCGTGCACGGAGAGGTAGCCAAGGAGTCCGAACAGGTATGCCTCCTTCGCCTGCGCCGGCAGGCCGAAGTCCTCGATCGGCCGTACGCGCACCGGTGCCGAGAGCTCGGCGATCCGCCGCATCATGGTCGGGTTGCGCACCCCGCCGCCCGCGACGACGAGTTCGGCCAGCGCGTGTGCCCGGCACGCGTCGGCCACGAGCCTCGCGGTCAGTTCCGTGAGCGTCGCGAGCAGGTCGTCGGTTCCGATGTCGAGCCCGCCGACGGCGTCACGGACGTAGTCGGCGTGGAAGAGCTCCTTGCCGGTGGACTTGGGCGGTTCGGCGCGGTAGTACGGCTCGGCGAGCAGCCGATCGAGCAGCGCCGCGTGCACCGTGCCCCGTGCCGCGCGCGCACCCCCGGCGTCCATTCGCTCGGCGCCCGCGGTGGCGTCGCTGACGGCGCTGTCCATCAGCGCGTTCGCGGGCCCGAGGTCGTACGCGATCACGTTTCCGTGCGCGTCGCGGACGGTGATGTTCGCGATGCCGCCGAGATTGAGGGAGCCGCGCCGTACCTCGTCCGACAGCACGAGCAGCGCGTCCAGCGTCGAGGCGAGCGGCGCGCCGTGGCCGCCACGGGTCACGTCACGCGTACGCAGGTCGGAGACGGTGGTCACGCCGGTCGTTTCGGCGATCCAGGCCGCGGCCCCCAGTTGCAGCGTGCCGAGCGCGTGCGGGCCCTCGACCCAGTGGAAGACGGTCTGCCCGTGGGAGACGATCAGGTCCGCGCTCCCGCCGGTGAGGCGCTCGTTGGCCGCCGCCGCGACCGAGCCGAACAGCCGGCCCAGCTCGGTGTCGAGCCGGCACACCTCTTCCATCGTCGTGGGGTGTGGCGGCAGGGCGGCCGCTATCCGGGCCCGGAGCTCATCCGGGACGGCCTCGCTGTACAGCCCGCGAGGGCGGCAGACGACCTCCTCACCGATCAGCGAGAAGTCCGCGGCGGCGGCGTCGACCGCGTCATAGGACGTACCACTGATCATGCCGATGACGGTCAGGTCCATCGCGGTCTCCTCAGGTGGTCCTCGGCCGCGGCGAGTACCCGCAGCCACATTCGTTCGGTCGCCCGGGGCGGGCCGCCCGCGTGCAGCCGGTTGGTGATCATCGCGACTCCGGCTCGGTGCTCGGGCAGTACCGCGAACGCGACTCCGGGAAAGCCGGTGTGCCCGACGGCGGGACCGGAGGGAAGGTCCCAGACCCGGAATCCCAGCGCCTGATGAGGGTCGGCGCCGGCGGTGAGGAACTCGGCGACCGTGTCACGCCGGATCGGCCCGTCACCGTCCAGCCGGCTCAGCAGGCCCGTCGCGAACCGCAGGAGGTCGGCGGCCGTCGTGAACAGCCCGGCGTGTCCGGCGACTCCGTCGAACGCGTGGAAGGCATTGCCGTCGTTCACCTCACCGACCAGCACATGGTCACGCCAGCCGTCGAAGTCGGTGACGGCGCCGTCGACCGGGTACGGGATTCCGGTGCCGATCATGTCCTGTTCGAGGACGTCGCCGTGGGAGCTCGCGGTCACCGGTCCACCGGGTGCGGGTGTGGCGTAGCGCGTTTCGGTCAGCCCGAAAGGTCGCAGCACCAGCTCGTCCACGGTCGCCGCGAGGTCGCCGCCGACGCGTGCGACGAGCGCGCCGAGCAGGATGAACCCGAGGTCCGAGTAGTGCCGGCGCTCGCCCGGCCGGTAGCGGAGCGGCAGGCGGGCGGCGAGTGAGACGGCGTCGTCGC
This sequence comes from Actinoallomurus sp. NPDC050550, assembly GCF_040655075.1. Taxonomy (NCBI): domain Bacteria; kingdom Bacillati; phylum Actinomycetota; class Actinomycetes; order Streptosporangiales; family Thermomonosporaceae; genus Actinoallomurus; species Actinoallomurus sp. NPDC050550. Next base: position 426,742 of record NZ_JBFAJC010000001.1, read on the forward strand.
CGCGCGTGCCCTTCAGGTACAGCGGCCACCATTCCCATCGGCCGGCGCGGTGTTCGAGCAGGTCGCGGACGGTGCCGTGCCGGTCGAGTTCCGGCAGGTGGCGGGCGACCGGTGCGTCCAGGGTGACCTCACCGGCGTCCACCAGCGCCATCAGCGCGGCCGTCGTAGCGACGACCTTGCTGACCGACCCGGCGTCCGTTCTCGTGGCCCAGTCCATCTCGACCGGCCGTCCGGCCGCGCCGTGCCGTGCGAGCCCTCCGGCGGCGTAGCGCACCTGGCCGCCTTCGGCGACGGCGACGAGCGCCCCGGGCGGGGCGGCGCTCCCGTCGGGGGACGCCCCCAGCAGGTCGGTGACGGCGGTGACCAGCGGGTCAGTGGTGAGCCGGGTAATTTCGGACACGAGGGAGATGTTAATGGTTAACCTATTGTCTGTCATTAAGGTCAACCATTAACGTCTGCGGTTAACACGTTGCTCGGAGGACCTTCCATGACGACCCTCACTTCGCCCGGCCGTAGCGGTATCCGGTTCTGGACCACCTCCATCGCTCTCACCGCCGCCGCGCTCACCGTGGCCGCCTGCTCGCCCAGCGGTTCACAGAACTCCTCGTCCTCATCCGGCGCCTCCACATTCGTCGTCGCCCGAACGGGTGACGTCGACAAACTCGATCCGCAGTTGGCGACGGCGTTCCAGACCCAGCAGACACTGGGCCTCGTCTACTCCAGGTTGGTGACGACCAGCCCCACCGGTCAGATCCAGCCCGACCTGGCGACCCAGTGGAAGGTCTCGCCTGACGGGCGGACCGTCGACTTCACCCTTCGCCAGGGCGTGACCTGGCAGGACGGTTCGCCGTTCACCTCGGGCGACGTCAAAGCGTCGATCGAGCGGATTCTCGACCAGAAGACCAGCGCGGTCGCCCGCTCGAACCTGACCGCGATCGAGAAGGTCGACGCCCCTGACAACGCCACGGTCGTGCTGCACCTGTCGGGGCCGTCGGCATCGCTCCTCTACTCGCTGGCGACGGTGAACTCCTCGATCGAGTCCGCCAAGGACATCTCCGCCGGGACGGTCGGCAAGAAGCCCAACGGGACCGGAGCGTTCGCCTGGAGCGCGTGGAACCCCGGCCAGCAGGTCGTCCTCACCGGCAACGCGAAGTACTTCGGTGGCGCGCCGAAGATCAAGAAACTCGAGTTCCGGGTCATCCCGGACGAGTCGTCGATCCTGTCCGGCATGAAGGCCGGCGCGTTCCAGCTCGGCCTGATCTCCGACCCCGGCGTCGCTCGCCAGGCCGGCAAGTCCGGCACGTACTCGCTCGCCAAACAGCCGGCCCTGTCGTACCACGTCCTGATGCTCAACGGCCGGAAGGGCCCGCTGCGGACCCAGCAGGTGCGGCAGGCCATCAGCTGCGCCATCGACCGCAACCAGGTGGTGCAGACGGCGGCCTACGGAGACGGCACCGTGACCGGCCCCATCACCAGCCCGGCCTTCGCGTACTCGGCGACGGACGGCCTGCCCTGCACGCCGGGTGACGTGGCCAAGGCGCGCTCGATGCTGGCCGCGGCCGGTTACGCGAAGGGCTTCACCCTCACCACGATCGTCGAGACCGGTGAGTACGCCACCGCCGGTGCCGAGGCCCAGAACCTCCAGTCGCAGCTGTCCAAGATCGGCGTGAACCTGCAGCTGAAGCAGATGTCCACCGGGCCGTACGTGTCGGCGTGGCTCGCGGCGGACTATGACGCCGCCGTCGCGCTGAACGGTGGCTCGTACGACCCGTTCCTGATGTACGGGCGCTACTACACCTCCGGCGGCAGCCTCGCCAAACCGGCGGGCCTGGACTCCTCGACGCTGTCCGGCCTGCTCGGCCAGGGCAACTCCACCAGCGACGAGGGCAAGCGGCAGCAGGCCTTCCGCGACCTCCAGAAGGAGCTGCTGGCCGAGTCCCCGTGGGTCTGGATGTTCCGCTCGGACGACTACTACCTGGTCGGCTCGGGCGTCCACGGGTTCACGCCGCGTCCGGACGAGCTGCTCAGCTCCCTGGCCGGCGCGTCCTGAGAGCGGCGAGCATGCTGAACTGGCGATGGCTGGGCGCCCGGCTCCTGGGCGCGCTGATCACCCTGCTGGGGGTGACGGTGGTCGTCTTCGTCGTCCTGCGCGCCATTCCGGGAAACGCGATCACCGCGTCGCTCGGCGTCGAGTCCGGAACGCTGACCCCCGCGCAGCGGGCCTCGCTCGAGCACTTCTACGGGATCGACAAGCCCTGGTTCGCCCAGCTCTGGGGGTGGATCTCGGGCGTCGCGCACGGCGACCTGGGGCTGTCGCTGACCAGCGGCCAGTCCGTCACCGGCCTGGTGGGCAAGGCGCTGCCGGTTACGGTCGAACTCGCCGTGCTGTCCGCGGTGATCGGTACCGCCTTCGGCGTGCTGCTCGGTGTGCTCGCCGGCAGCCGGCCGGGGCGGGCCTCCGACTCGCTCACCCAGGGCGCGTCGCTGGTCGGCCTGGCGATCCCCGAGTTCGTGCTCGGCACCGCCGTGGTGACACTCCTCGCCGAGGCGTTCCACTACTTCCCCGACACCGGGACGTTCGTGCCGCTGACCCGCTCGGTGGCGGGGAACATGAGCCAGATCCTCTACCCGTCCCTCGTGCTCGCGGTCGCGTTCGCGGCCAACGTGATGCGCACGACCCGATCGGAGTACGTCGAGATGGCCGAGGCCGACTACGTGCGCACCGCACGTGGCAAGGGGCTGTCGCCGGGCAGGGTCCGAACCTCGCACATCCTGCGTAACGCCACCATCCCGATCGTCACGCTGACCGGTATCCAGTTCGGCTACCTGCTCGGCGGCACCGTGATCATCGAGCAGATCTTCGCGCTGCCCGGTATGGGACGCCTGCTGTTCACCGCCATCTCCAACCGGGACTACCCGGTGGTGCAGGGCACGGTGCTGGTCATCGCGGTGCTGTTCGTATTCGTCAACCTGCTCGTCGACCTGCTCTACCGGATCATCGACCCACGGACGCGTGCCGCATGAGTACGGAGGAGGGCGCATGAGCGTACTGCCCACGGTGGCCGAGCCCATCGACTCCGCCCCGGCCGCGCCCGGACGGTCGTGGCTGCTCGCCCGGGTCTGGCGGGACCGCAACGGGCGGATCGGCCTGACCGCCATCCTGGTGCTCGCCGTCGTCGCCGTGCTCGGCGCGTTCGGGGTGCTGCCGCACGACCCGATCGCGCAGCACCCGGCCGCCCGGCTGCAGGGTCCGTCCGGCCGCTACTGGTTCGGTACCGACCAGTTCGGCCGGGACATCGCCGCGCGGGCCGCCGCCGGAATCTGGACGTCGCTGCGTGTCGCGGTCGTCTCGGTGGCGGCCGCGGCCGTGATCGGCTCGATCCTGGGCATCAGCGCCGGCTTCTTCCGCGGCTGGGTGGACCAGGTCGTCAGCCGCTTCGTCGACATTCTCTTCGCGTTCCCCGCGATCCTGCTGGCGCTCGCGGTCGTCAGCGCCCTGGGCAGCGGATGGCAGAACACCGCGATCGCGATCGCCGTCGTGTACACGCCGATCTTCGCCCGGGTGTCACGTGGGCCGACACTCGCCGTCGGCGTCTCGGAGTACGTGAAGGCACAGCGGGTGCTCGGCACGCCACTGCCGCGGATCCTCCTCCGCCACGTACTGCCGAACGTCAGCGCGCCGATCATCGTGCAGGTGACGCTGGCGCTGTCCTGGGCGATCCTCACCGAGTCCGCGCTGTCGTTCCTCGGCCTGGGAACACGCCCCCCGACGCCCAGCCTCGGCCTGATGGTCTCCGAGGCCCGGAACACCGTCGCGGACGCGTGGTGGACGCTGACCTTCCCGGCGCTCGCGATCGTCGTCGCGGTGATAGCACTCAACCTGCTCGGCGACGGCCTGCGCAGCGCACTCGACCCGCGAAGGGACTCCCGCCGATGAGCGAACCGATGCTGGCGGTTCGCGGCCTGCACACCGCGATCCGCACTCCGTCCGGGCCGTTGGAGATCCTCCGGGGGATCGACCTCGAGGTGGACCGTGGCGAGACCCTCGCAGTGGTGGGCGAGTCCGGTTCGGGCAAGTCGTTCACCGCGCTGAGCATCGCCGGCCTGCTGCCGATCGGCGCCTCCGTCACCAGTGGTCAGGTCCTCCTGGAGGGCCGGGATCTGGTGGCACTGCGCGAGGCCGAGCGCCGTGCCGTACGCGGCGCCGAGATCGGCATGGTCTACCAGGATCCGATGACGTCCTTGAACCCGATGATGCGCGTCGGCAGACAGGTGACCGAGGGGCTGCGGGCGCACGGCTGGTCGAAGGAGGAGGCCCGCGAACGGGCGCTGACCGTGCTCGGCGAGGTCGGCCTGCCGTCGCCGCGGGCGCTGATGAGGCTCTACCCGCACCAGCTCTCCGGCGGCATGCGGCAGCGGGTGCTGATCGCGTGCGCGATCGCGCCCCGGCCCAAGGTGCTGATCGCCGATGAGCCGACCACGGCGCTGGACGTGACGATCCAGCAGCAGATCCTTCAGCTGGTCTCCAGGCTGCGGGACGAGTACGGGCTCGCCGTCGTCTGGATCACCCATGACCTCGGCGTGGTGGCGCGGATCGCCGATCGGGTCGCCGTCGTGTACGCCGGCCGGGGAATCGAGCTGGCTCGTACGCGCGAGCTGTTCGCCACCCCGAACCACCCCTATACCGACGGCCTCCTGCGCTCGCTGCCGACACCGGCCGATCCGCACCAGGCGCCGTTGCCGCAGATCGGCGGCAGCCCGGTCGCGCTGTCCGCGCTCCCGCCGGGCTGCCCGTTCGCGCCGCGCTGCCCCGAACGACAGGATCGCTGCGACACGGAGGAACCTCCCTTGATCGACCGTGGCGGCTCACGAGCCGCATGCTGGGTGCCGCGCGGGGAATGGCGCGCGCCGTCCGCGGAGGTGACCTCCCGTGCCTGACCGGCCGATGCCCGGTGCGGAGGGCCCCTCCCGAGAGATCGCGATCGAGGTCCGCGACGTCGTAAAGCATTACCGCACGCCGGGGCGCGGCGAGGTCCACGCGCTCGACCGGGTGAGCGTGAGCGTCGGACGCGGTCAGGTGCTCGGCGTCGTCGGGGAGAGCGGCTGCGGGAAATCGACACTCGCGCGGCTGCTGACACGACTCGAACGGCCGGACTCCGGCAGCGTCGAGATCATGGGCCGGCGGATCGACCTCGCCAAGCGACGAGAACTGCGCGAACTGCGGCGCGTCGTCCAGCTCGTGTTCCAGGACCCGTACGCCTCCCTCGATCCACGACAGCGGATCGGCGCCGCGCTGGCCGAGGTCCTGACGGTGCACCGGCTGGGGGCCGGTTCGGGCCGTGTCGAAGAGCTGCTCGACACGGTCGGGTTGCCGCCGTCGACCGCCGACCGGTACCCCCACCAGCTCTCCGGCGGACAGCGGCAACGCATCGGGATCGCCCGGGCGCTCGCCGTCCAGCCACAGATCCTCGTGCTGGACGAACCCGTGTCGGCGCTGGACGTGTCGGTCCGCGCGGAGATCATCAACCTGCTGGCCCGGCTGCGCGGTGAGCTCGGGCTGACGTTCGTCTTCATCTCTCATGACCTCGGCATGGTGCGCCATCTCGCCGACCAGATCGCGGTGATGTACCTCGGGAAGATCGTCGAGTACGGACCGTGGGACGTCGTGTCCGATACCCCGGGGCATCCGTACACCAGGGCGCTGCAGGCGGCGGTGCCGATCGCCGACCCCGGGCTCGACGCTCCGCCGGCCGACGTGGTCGTCACCGGGGAGGTTCCGGACGCCGCCGACCCGCCGTCGGGATGCCGTTTCCACCCGCGATGCCCGCTGTCCGAAGATCGCTGCCGTGGGGTCGAACCGCTCATGCTTCCCGAGTCCGGCGGGCATCGGCTGGCCTGCCACGTCGTGAACAGCGAAACGACGGCCGAGGGGGCGGGCCGGTGACCATGGCCACGGGCCGCTCCTCGACCGCGCGGTAGGGCCGCCCGCTGAGAGAAGTCTCCGACAGAAAGGCCGTTCGTGAACCACTTCGGAATCCGGGTCGCGTCCCCGACCGAGCAGGTCAACACCCGGACCGCCGAACTCGACGCCGTGTCGACGCTCGAGCTCGTCTGCCTGCTTCACGAGGAGGACCGCACCGTCCCCGACGCGGTCGCCGTGGTGCTGCCCCGACTGGCCGCGCTGGTGGACGACGCGGCGATGCGGGTCACCGACGGTGGCCGGGTGCACTACTTCGGTGCGGGGACGTCCGGACGGCTCGGCGTGCTCGACGCGGCTGAACTGCTCCCGACATTCGGATTGCCCGATGACGTGGTCATCGCCCATCAGGCCGGCGGCGCCAAGGCGTTGGTTCGTGCCGTCGAGGACGCCGAGGACGAGGACCACGGGGCCGACGCCGCCGACGTCACCGAGGCGGACATGGTGATCGGCCTGACCGCCTCCGGTCGTACTCCCTATGTCGGGGCGGCGCTGACGGCCGCTCGCACCGCCGGGGCGGCCACCGCGCTCATCACCTCGAACCCGAACGCCTCGCTGGCAGAGTTCGCGGACCATCTGCTCGTCGCCGACACCGGCCCGGAGGCGATCACGGGTTCCACCCGGCTCAAGGCCGGCACCGCGCAGAAGCTCATCCTGAACGCGTTCTCGACCGCGCTGATGGTGCGGCTGGGCCACACCTACCGCAACCTGATGGTCGACATGCGGGCGACCAACGCGAAACTGCGCGGACGGACGATGCGGTTGCTCGTGCAGGCCACCGGAGCGGACGATGCCGAATGCGCGGAGGCACTCGATCTCTGCGGTGACCTGAAGACCGCGCTGGTCTTCCTGCTCGCGCGGCGGCACACGGCGGCGGCGCCCCAGCAGTGCCGAGCGGCGCTGGAGATGTCCGGTGGGCGGGTCCGGCAGGCGCTGGCGACCCTGAACGTCGACCCCTCGCCCCCGGCCGATCTCCAGGCATGACCGGGCCGCCGTCGAGGGCGTGTTCGCCGGCGGCCGGATCAGCGGGGTGCAGACATGGAAGGCGTCTTTCGCGGTTCGTGAAAATTGCCGCGCATCACACCCGTGCGCTTTTCACATGGCCGGAACGGGCCAGGGGCTCGTAACGGGCGGTCCCGGCGATCCGGGTGCCGCCGAAAGCCGCCTCTCCAGCGATCCGTCCGAGTGGTGCCCAGCACTTCGCGGTCGGAAGGCGGCCGACCGGCCGCCGGTGGACCATGGCCCGCGTAGACGCCGATGGCGCCGAGGATCTACGGTTTTGGCGGAATTCTGACCAAGATCGAATCCGAGATGACACGGTGGTGTCATGACCGCCCAAGCCGAGCCGCGGGACGCGCCGCGGTCGCGCCTTCTGCTCGTCGAGGACGACGGGGAACTCAGCGAGATGCTCGCCCGGCTCTTCTCCGACGAGGGCTACATCGTCGACGTCGCCCGCGACGGCCAGCGCGGCCTGCACCTGGGCCTCAGCCGGTCGTACGACGCGATGATCATTGACCGGGGGCTGCCCGCGATCGACGGCCTCGACCTGCTGATCCGGCTGCGCCGGCGGGCGGTCGCCACCCCCGTCCTGGTCCTGACCGCGCTCGGCGCCCTCGCCGACCGGGTCGCCGGGCTCGACGCGGGCGCCGAGGACTACCTGATCAAACCGTTCGAGGTCGACGAGCTGCTGGCGCGGGTACGCGCCCTGCACCGCCGCAACCGCGACAGCGCCCAGGTCCTGCCGTTGGGCGACGGCCGGTTCGACCTGACGACCCGGGTCGTGACCCTGCCCGACGGCGGGCAGGTGGCGCTGTCGGGCCGGGAGTACGAGCTGCTGCGGGTGCTGGCGGCGCGCCCCGACCAGGTGCACACCCGTGCCGCGCTGCGCGAACGCGTCTTCGAGGCGGCACAGGCGGAGTCCATCGTCGACACCTACGTCTACTACCTGCGCAACAAGCTCGGCCGGAAGGCCGTGCGCACCGTGCGCGGCGTGGGCTACCAGGCAGGTGAGCTGTGAGCCGGATCGGGGGCGGCACGCGGGGGAGCCGTGAGCGGATCGCCGGACCATCGGATGGGAGAGCCGTGACCAGAGCACCGGACCTCGAGCGCCGTCTGCTGATCCGCGCCCGCATGGTCATCACCGCTCAGGTCGCCGGCGCGGTCACCCTCGTCATCGCACTCGTCGGGGTGCTGGTCTACTGCGTGACGATCGATGGCCAGGTCTCCTCCGCACGGCGGGACCTGGCCGTCGCGGTCGCGCGTGCCGACCTCGCCCACCCGCCGCCCTGCATCTGGCTCTTCGAACTGCGGGGCGACGCCCTGACCGCGTCCCCCGGGGCACCCACCGATCTGCCCCTGCGCGCCGACCTGCGCCGGGTCGCCGCCGACCACCGCCCCCGGACCGGTCGGCTCACGGTCGGCGGGCGGGCCTACATCGTACGGACCGAGTTCCGGGTCGGCGTGGTCCGGCAGGCGCTCATCGACCTGCGTTACCAGGTGGAGGAGCGGCGTCGCCTGTACGTCGCGCTGGCCGCGGCCGAGGCCGCCGGGCTGCTGGCCGCGCTGCTCGTGGGTCAGCTGCTCGCCCGCCGGGCGATCGCGCCGCTGGGCGAGGCGCTCGCCCGCCAGCGGAGGTTCGTGGCCGACGCGAGCCATGAACTGCGCACGCCGCTGACCCAGCTGCACACGCGGGCGCAGCTGCTGGAACGGCGGCTGCGGCCCGACGCCGACCCGTCGGCCCTGGCCGTCGAGGTGAGCCGGATGGTCACCGGGACCCGCCAGCTCGGCGAGGTGATCGACGACCTGCTCCTGTCCGCACAGCTGCGGCAGACGCGCCGGATGTTCGGCCCGGTCGACCTCGGCGCCATCGCCGACGGCCTGATCACCGCCGAGAGCGCCCGCGCCGAGGCGCGCGAGGTGACCCTGGAGGTACGGCTCCGGGACCTGGGCCCGCACGTCGTGCGCGGCGTCGAACCCGCGCTGCGGCGGGTGGTCACCTCACTGGTCGACAACGCCTTCGGCCACACCGCGCCCGGCGGCCACATCACGGTGACGCTCTTCCGCGACGGGGCCATGGTCGAGCTGGAGGTCCGCGACGACGGCGTGGGGCTCGACCCGCGGGACGCCGAGCGGCTGTTCACCCGGTTCGCCCGCGGGGAGCACGGGGCGGGCCGCCGGTTCGGCCTCGGGCTGGCCCTGGTGCGCGAGGTCGTCGACGGCCACGGCGGCACGATCGAGGTGGACGGCCGCCCCGGCGCGGGGGCGGCCTTCACCGTCCGGCTGCCCGCCGAGCGGACGGCCCCGGCCACGCGGTCCACCGGTGCCGAGTCGCCCGAGCGGTCCACCCGTACCGAGCGGTCCAGCCGCACCGAGCCGGTGGACCAGGCCGAGCCCGCCGCCGATCCGGTCAGCCCGTCTCCGCCTCGACCAGTGGCCGCCCGGCGGTCTCCATCCCGGTGAGCCACAGCACGAGCGTCGCGGCGGCGACGAGGGCCGCGAGCAGGCAGAACCGTCCCTTTGCCTGACACGTTACGAAACTTGGAAGGTTCGTTCCCTTGAATCGTTCGTGTTTCTGGCGGTAGGTTGGGCGGCATGACCGCACCCCGGAATCCGGCCACCGCCGATGAGCTGCGCGGTGCCGGCCTGCGGGTGACGGCTGCCCGCGTCGCACTGCTCGAGACCGTCCGGAGCGGTGACCACCTCGACGTCGAGGCGCTCGCCTCCGGCGTGCGCGAGCGCGTGGGCCACATCTCGCTTCAAGCCGTGTACGAGGCCCTCCACGCGCTCACCGCGGCGGGACTCGTACGACGGATCGAACCACCCGGCAGCCCGGCCCGGTTCGAGGGACGCGTCGGGGACAACCATCACCACATCGTCTGCCGGTCGTGCAGCGTCGTCGCCGACGTCGACTGCGCGGTCGGCGAGGCGCCGTGCCTGATCGCGTCCGACGACCACGGCTTCGCGATCGACGAGGCCGAGGTCATCTATTGGGGCCTGTGCTCCGACTGTTCCACCACCCGTAGTTCCTGAGCATTGCGATCCGACTAGTCCGGAGGATTTCCATGACCGAGAACCATGACGCGATCGTCACTGAGTCGAAGACGGAGGAGGCCGGAGGAGGCTGTCCGGTCGCGCACGGTCGTGCCGCGCACCCGACGCAGGGTGGCGGAAACCGCCAGTGGTGGCCGGACCGGCTCAACCTGAAGATCCTCGCCAAGAACCCCGCCGTGGCCAACCCCCTCGGTGAGGCGTTCGACTACGCCGAGGCGTTCGAGAGCCTCGACCTCGCCGCCGTGAAGCGCGACATCGCCGAGGTGCTGACCACCTCGCAGGACTGGTGGCCGGCCGACTTCGGTCACTACGGCCCGCTCATCATCCGGATGGCGTGGCACAGCGCGGGCACCTACCGGATCAGCGACGGCCGCGGCGGCGCCGGGGCCGGGCAGCAGCGCTTCGCCCCGCTCAACAGCTGGCCGGACAACGGAAACCTCGACAAGGCGCGCCGCCTGCTGTGGCCGGTCAAGCAGAAGTACGGCCAGAAGATCTCGTGGGCCGACCTGATGATCCTCGCCGGCAACGTCGCCCTGGAGTCGATGGGCTTCAAGACCTTCGGCTTCGGCGGTGGCCGCGCGGACGTCTGGGAGTCCGAGGAGGACGTCTACTGGGGTCCGGAGACCACCTGGCTCGGCGACGAGCGCTACACCGGCGACCGTGAGCTGGAGAACCCTCTGGGCGCGGTCCAGATGGGCCTCATCTACGTCAACCCGGAGGGCCCGAACGGCACCCCGGACCCGCTCGCCGCGGCTCGTGACATCCGTGAGACGTTCCGCCGGATGGCGATGAACGACGAGGAGACGGTCGCCCTGATCGCGGGCGGTCACACCTTCGGCAAGACCCACGGCGCGGGCCCGGCGGACAACGTCGGCGCCGACCCCGAGGCCGCCCCGATCGAGGAGCAGGGCCTGGGCTGGAAGAGCTCCTTCGGCACCGGCAAGGGCGGCGACGCGATCACCAGCGGTCTCGAGGTGACGTGGACGCCCACCCCGACCAAGTGGGACAACACCTTCTTCGAGACCCTGTTCGCCTACGAGTGGGAGCTCACCCAGAGCCCCGCCGGCGCGAACCAGTGGACGGCGAAGGACGGCGCCGGCGCGGGCACCATTCCCGACGCCCACGACTCGTCGAAGAGCCACGCCCCGACGATGCTCACGACCGACCTCGCGCTGCGGTTCGACCCGGTCTATGAGCCGATCTCGCGGCGCTTCCTGGCGAACCCCGACGAGCTCGCGGACGCCTTCGCCCGGGCGTGGTTCAAGCTGACCCACCGCGACATGGGCCCGGTCGTGCGCTACCTCGGCTCGGAGGTCCCGGACGAGGTGCTGCTGTGGCAGGACCCGCTGCCGCCGGTGACGCACGAGCTCGTCGACGCCGAGGACATCGCCTCTCTCAAGAGCCAGGTCCTCGCCTCCGGCCTGTCGGTGTCCCAGCTCGTGTCCACCGCGTGGGCGTCGGCCTCCTCCTTCCGCGGCAGTGACAAGCGCGGCGGCGCCAACGGTGCCCGCATCCGCCTCCAGCCGCAGGCCGGGTGGGAGGTCAACGACCCCGACCAGCTGGCGACGGTGCTGAGCGCCCTGAAGAACATCCAGGAGACCTTCAACACCGGGGGCAAGCAGGTCTCGCTCGCCGATCTGATCGTGCTCGCCGGCTGCGCGGCCGTGGAGAAGGCCGCCAAGGACGCCGGCTTCGAGATCGAGGTCCCGTTCACGCCGGGCCGCGCGGACGCGTCGCAGGAGCAGACCGACACGGAGTCGTTCGCCGCGCTCGAGCCGACCGCCGACGGGTTCCGCAACTACGTCGGGAAGGGCAACCGGCTGCCGGCCGAGTACCTGCTGCTCGACCGGGCCAACCTGCTGACCCTGAGCGCCCCCGAGATGACGGTCCTCGTCGGTGGCCTCCGCGTCCTGGGCGCGAACCACCAGCAGTCGAAGCTCGGTGCCCTCACCGCGAACCCTGGCACCCTGACCAACGACTTCTTCGTCAACCTGCTCGACCTGGGCACGACGTGGAAGTCGACGTCCGAGGACGCGACCACGTTCGAGGGTCGCGACGCCACGGGCGAGGTCAAGTGGACCGGCACCCGCGCCGACCTCGTCTTCGGGTCGAACTCCGAGCTGCGCGCGCTCGCCGAGGTCTACGCGAGCGATGACGCCAAGGAGAAGTTCGTGACGGACTTCGTCGCGGCGTGGGACAAGGTGATGAACCTCGACCGGTTCGACCTCGTCTGATCTCGCCTGATCAGAACGTCCAGGCCGGCCCGCACGGGCCGACCTGGACGTTTTATTTTCCGGCGGACGATGCGTCGGGCCCGCGGGCGGCCATGAGCGGGCCGAGCACGCGCGTGCCGGGGCCGATCCGCCCGCCCGGCCCCGGGAGCTGAGTCGTGTTGTGCACGGTGAGCGGTTCGCCGCAGTGCGCGCACGCGGCCACGGCGTGCGTGTCGTGGCCGCAGTCGAGGTGGTGGATGCGGGCCGGTGGCCCGGCGGGCTCGGCGTACCAGCGGTCACCCCACTCCATCAGGGCGAGCAGTACGGGGTACAGCTCCTCGCCCTTGCGCGTCGCGCGGTAGTCGTCGCGCGGCGGGTGCTCCTGGTAACGCTCGCGGACGAGGACGCCCTCCTCGACGAGCCGGGTCAGCCGGGCGGCGAGCACCTTCCGCGAGATGCCCAGGTCGCGGGCGATGTCGTCGAAACGCGTCACACCGGTGATGACGTCACGCATGATCAGCGCCGTCCAGGCGTCACCGAACAGGTCGGTCGCGCGCGCGATCGAGCAGGCCACGTCGGTGAGTCGGGTCCGGGTCACGCCCCGAATGTACCCCGAGTTCCCTCAGGAAACGAACCCTGTTAGATTCCTTTAGGGAACTCACTCGGGAGGCGCGGCATGGCGGCACCGCACATCGAACTGGACTCACCCGACGCGATCGACGGACGCCACATCCGGGCGGTCGCCTTTCAGAAGGTGCGCGTGGAGTACGTCCAGCGCGTGCTGGAGCGGCACGGCGGCAGGGCACTGGTAGTCGGCAGCGGCCGAGGCGACCTGGCCGCCGCGCTCGGCGGGCTCGGCTTCGACGTCACCGCCGTCGACCCGTCGCCCTCCGCGACGGCGCTGGCGCGGCAGCGGCACGGCGACCGGATCGTCCACGAGACGGCCACGGCCGAGGATCTCGGCCACGAGGACGGATCGTTCGACCTCGCCTATTACGCCGACACGTTCGAGATCACGCCGGACCTGGACCGTGTCGTCGGGCACGCGGCGAGGGTCCTGCGACCCGGCGGTGTGCTGATGTACGACACGGTCACGCGGACGCTCGTCTCCCGGCTCATCTACCTGGGCGCCTTCCAGGGTGTTCCGCAGACCCGCATCATGCCGCGTGGGCGATACGCCGCGGCGCGCCTGCGCCCACCGGCCGAGGTGGCCCGCGTACTCGAGCGCCACGGCCTGCACGGCGAGGACGTCTGCGGTTTCAAACCGACCCGCCCGCGCGACCTCGTCACCGCGGTGCTCGCCCGCCGGCGCGGCCGCATCACCGACGACGACATCGCCGAGGCGTGCCCCTTCGTCCTCGACCCGGACCACCGCCCGGTCGTCACCTACCTGGGGTACGCCCGCAAACCGTAGGCCGGCGGATCACCACGCGACGCCCGGTGCGTCCCCCTTGCCCTGCCAATCACCGACGGGAACGCGGAAAATCGTACTGAGCGGTGCCGCAAAGGACGGCCGGTCCGAATGATCCCGCTTCCGCAGACCGTAAGGGGAACAGTCGCGACCCGGCGGGGCGTGGCCTTCCCGGTGTCACGGCGGCGTGTTCGCAAGCGATCTTCGCCCGAATTGGAAGCGTTCCATGCGAAAGTAACGCTATGTCACGCACCATGCACTTTGTCGGTAGTCTGCCGCCGGACCTGTGCGGCTCCCCGCAGCAGGCCATGCGGTGGATCGTCGACCAGGCCGACGGCCACCGGCTCACCACGCTGCCCTGCGACATCGATCCCAACTGGATCGTCGCCTACCTGCGGAATCTCGCCGAGCGGCCGGCGTTCGAAATCAAGCGTCCGGGAGAGTACGCCGACTACGAAGACATGCGCACGTACGGCGTGCGCCGCGGCCACGAACTGCGGCCCGCCGACGTGTCGATGAACCGCGAGGACCGGCTCCGGCAGATCCTGGAGGAGTTCCGCGCGCTGCGCGCCGAGCGTCCCGAACTCGCCGACGTCCGGCTGCAGTTCGGCATCCCCAACCCTCTCGACCTGGCGATCTTCGTCTTCAGCGGTCGCCCGTGGTGGTCCCTGCGACACCTGCCGGTGTTCGCCCAGGCCGCCGTGGACGAGGTCACCGCACTGACCGCCGACGCGGGACAGGACGTCGTGTTCCAGCTGGAGACGCCCGCCGTCCTGATCGGAATGGACATGGCCAGGCGGCTGCCGGGCGGCCGGACCTTCGCCGCGCGGCTGCTGACCCGCCAGGTCGCCGGCCTGCTCGCGCGCTTCCCGGCGAACGCGGAGATGATCCTGCACCTGTGCTACGGCAACCACCGGAACACCGAGCTGGTAGCCCCTCGCGACCTGGGACCGGCCGTGGAGTACCTCAACCTCCTCGCGGGCGCCCTGCGCCGCCGCGGCCGTCCGCTGCCGCCGGTCCACATCCCGGCGGCGTACGGTGCGCACCCATCGCCGAAGACGGAGGAGTTCTACCGGCCGCTGCGGCGGCTCGACCCCGAGTGGAAGGTGATCGCGGGCGTCGCGGCCGCGACCGACTCGGAGGGGAGCGCCGAAAGCCTGAGACTCGTGGAGGCCGCGGCCGGCCGCGAGGTGTACGCGGTCGCCACGGCCTGCGGCCTTGGCCGGCACACCGTAGAGCAGGCCGAGAAAGCGGTCGAGGCGATGGCCGCGGCGGCCGGTGCCGATCCGCGCTGACGCACGACGGTCCGGGCGCCGTGGATCACGACGGCGCCCGGGCCAGCAGCTCCTCCATCACCGCGAGCTGCGCGTCCGGGTGCGTCCGCATCGCCCACAGCACGTGGGCGGCGCCCAGCGACCGGACCCGGGGCAGATCCTCCAGAACCTGATCCACCGATCCGGTCAGCGGCGCCCGCTCCTCGAGCGGCTTGGCGGTGACGGAGCCGTTGACCCGTACGACGACCGGCAACGACGCCGGGTCGCGCCCGGCCTGCTCCGCCGCCCGCCGGAATCCGGCGACCGTCTCGTCGAGCTGCTCCCAGGACATGACGACCGGGTTCAGTCCGAGCCCCAGCCGCGCGGCGCGCGCCACCGCGGCCGGGGCGACGGCACCCGCGATCAGCGGCGGCCCACCCGGCCATACGGGTTTCGGGCCGATCTGGGACTCGGCGATCTCGTAGAACTCCCCGTCGAACCGCACCGGGTCCGGCCCCCAGACCGCCCGCATCGCCGCGACATGCTCCGCGAACCGCGCACCGCGTCGCTCCGGCGGCACACCGGCCGCCGCGAACTCCTGCCGCATCCACCCCTGCCCGAGCCCGACGACCAGCCGCCCGCCACTGAGCACGTCGAGCGTCGCCAGCCGTCTGGCCAGCACGACCGGGCTGTGCAGCGGGGCGGGGATCACACTGGTCCCGAGCCGGATCCCACTCGTCCGCGCCGCCAGGTAGCTCAGCGTCTCCAGCGGGTCATAGACGGTCGCGTACGCCTTCGGCAGCGGCGCCGGCGGCGCGAACCCGCCGTACGAGACCGGCTCCACGACGCGCAGCAGCCGCTCGAACGTCCACACCGCCCCGAGCCCGATCCGCTCGGCCTCTTCGGCGAACCGGACGATCGTCGCGGGTGACGCCACCGACCCGTACGAGGGAAGATTGAGCCCGAAATCCATGCGCGTTCCACCAGGCCATGAAGAGATCGCTTCCGGCGACGAACCTACCCGCGATGGGCGCCGCCGATGCCCTACGCCGTTCCGGGACGCCCGACGGGTCATCCCTTGACGTAGGCGCGGAGTTGTTCGGCGGTCATGCGGTCGAAGTGGGAAAGCGCGACGCCGAGGAACCGCAGTTGGTCCAGGTCCGCGGTCGCCACGTAGACAGGACCGTCGCCGTGCCACTCCCATAGCGGGACGCCGTTCAGATTCGAGGTCGGTGACCAGCCCGGAGGCGCGGGAAGGTCGGCGGGGATACGCTGCGCGAATTTCAAGCTCATGCTCGCCGCCGCCGGATACTTGCGGATGAGAGAGTCGAGTTGGAGCAACTCGGTGGACGAGGACGGCGGTTTCTCCGTCAATGAGTCAATCGACTTCCGTAGCCGCGAGAGCGAGCGCATGAGCTCTTCTTCGGGAGTCATCACCGACGTACCTGAATGGAGACGACGTTCTTGATCGCCGCGACGAGTTCGTCGACTTCATCCGGCGTGAGGATCCGCGTCCTGTCGCGGAGGTGAGTGATCGGACTGCCCCAGGACCACAGCCACCGAAGGGCGCCGTTCTCATCCGGCCCACAGGTGACCTGCTCGGACAGGCGATGATCCTCGGCGATGACCCACACCGACTCGCCGTACTGCTCCGCGTCGAGGCCGGCCACCTGGCAGGCCTGAGCCAGCCACTTCGCGTAGGCGCGTGTCTTTTCGGTCGTCTGATCTTGCATGTCGGCGTTCCTTTCTTGAATGGTGCCTCCAGAATTCCTCTGACCACTTATGATCGGAACGCATTCAGATGCTTGTCACGGCAAGGCGACGGTGCAGCGGCGCAGGTTAATGCGCGCTATGGTCCGGCGAAAGGGGACAAAAATGGGCAGGATGCCGAGCCCAGCATTGATCACTCTCGGGCGTCAAATCCGGCGGTACCGCGACGCGGCCGGGCTGCGTCAGCGCGAGCTGGCCGACCTTCTCGGTTACAGCGAGCCGTGGATGAGCGCCCTGGAGACCGGGCGGCTGCTTCCGAAAGCGGATCAGATCGCGGCGATCGAGGAGGCGCTCCACGTCCCGGCCGGCGTCCTCATGGAGGTCTGCAAGCAACTCGACATCGACCCCACGCCCCAGTGGTTCCGCGAGTGGCGCGACGTCGAGACCACCGCCGACGTCCTCCGCTGGGTCGAGTTGTCGATCATCCCTGGGCTACTCCAGACCGAGGACTACGCGTCCGTCCTGCTGGGAGGGGATAAGGCGGCCGTCGCAGCCCGGATGGACCGCCAGCAGATCCTGACCAGAGAGTCCCCGTCCCCACCTGCACTGCACTTTGTGCTCGATGAAGCGGTCCTTTATCGAGGACGTGGGGGATCCAAGGTCATGCATGACCAGTTAATGCATATCGCCGACTCCGTTGGGCCTCGTCTCACGATTCAGGTTGTACGCTCGGACGTGAATCCCCGCTCACTTGGGGCGTACATCCTTGCGACGGCGGGCGGACGCGACGTGGCCTACCTGGAGACTGCGGTGCGCGGTCTGGTCACCAGCGCGCAGGACGATGTCTCGATCCTTTCGCGTGCCTGGGAGTCCGTTCGGTCGTTCGCAATGCCACAGCACGAGTCAATCGATTTCATTCGCAGAACGGCGGAGGAACGATGGTTCTGATCACTGACTGGCGTAAGTCGAAGCGCAGCGGAGAGAACGGTGGCGCGTGCGTGGAGGTCGCCGTGGCGGAGAAGGCGGCTGGGTAGTCGGCTTTCGTCACTGGTGGTGGGAGAGCACGAGCCCATCGGGTGCCCGGACGTGCGGGCGTCGCTTTCGGCGGGTCGTTTGGCGAAGGACTAAGCGTCTGCACGATGATACGTGCATGCGCCCCCTCACGATCATGACCGTCGCTGCACTCGCGCTGACGTCGGCCTGTGGTTCGAACGCCCACCCGGCCGCATCGGCTGCCGCGGCGCCGGCCAAGTCGCCGAAGGCCGACTCCGCAGGCCTCCCGGCGAACAACGCGAACGTTCCCGGATTCTCCGGGCCGGTCGCATCATCCGCTGGTGTCACGCACGCGTTCGGCGTGTGCCTGCATTCGTGGTACACCACCGCGAGCTCCGGTACACGGGTTCACGTGCAGTATCCCGGCCCGGCGAACATCAGCGTCGACCTGTCGATGGCGGACCAGTCCGAGCCGCCACCGGAGGCGCACCAGCAGTTCACCGTGACCAAGGGGCAGCAGGTGAAGGACCTGAAATTCCCGGAGATCCCGCATGCCGGTTACCCCCAGGTCACGGTGACGTCCGGGCAGAAAACGTTGATCTGTGACCCGGCCGAGCATTGATCCGGCAAGCGCGCGCGGCGCAGGTGATGTAAAGGGGCTCAGGTGCCGGTGGCCAGGTGGCGTGAGATGAAGTCGCGCCAGAGGTCGATGGCCGTAGGTCTGGTCTCGCCGTGCGTACCGGAGTAGCCGACCAGTTGTTTGTCCGGTGATCCCAGTTGGTCGAACAGGTCCAGTTGGCCGTCCCGAGGGAAGACCTCGTCGTCCCACTGGAGGTGGAAGAGGGCGGGAGCGGTGACCCGCCGGGCGTCCTCCGCGACCCGTTCCGGCACGGCCAAGCCCTCATCCATGGCCGTGCACTGCCGAAGACCGAACTTCCCGAAGACCACACAGCGAAGCTCGTCGCCCAGGGCGGCCGCGAGGGGAAGACCGAACCGCGTTCCCATGGACATTCCCAGATATCCGAGGCGGGACGTGTCCACGATGCCCAGCGCCCCGAGGGCGTCCACGGTCGCCCGCCATTCGTCGGTCATCCGGTCGAGGACGACCTCGATCCCCTCCGCCGCCATGCGCGGCTGATACTCCTCGGCGGCCATCGGGGAGGGAACGCGGTCGCCGTGGTACGGCCCGTCGATCGCGAGTGCCGCCAGGCCGGCCTGGGACGCGAACCACCGGGCGCGGCTGACGATCCGCTCACTTCGTTTGTGCCCGCTGCCCCCGTGCCCCAGCAGGACCAGGGGAGGGGCGGAGACCGAAGGCGGCAGCCACAGCATGCCCGGAACGGTGCCCGATGCCCGGACGAGCCGGAACGATCGCTCGACGACACCTCCGCCGGCCAACCGGCGCTCGGCCCACTCCAGCGCCTCGTCCATGAAGACATCGAACCAACCGCGGCCGGCGAGCGCACCTCCGTGTCCGCCCTTGGCCGTGGCGTGCCGACTTGCGACGCGCCTTCGCGACGCGGATGGGCTCCCCGGAGAAGCGGGCGGAAAAGCCGAACCGCCTCGACGCGTGTGCGTCGAGGCGGGAGGTCGGGGAGCCGTCCGGATGCCGGGTCGCCCGGCGTGGGGACGCGCGTCTCACCGTGAGCGGGGGAGGGCCTGTACGAGGGCCGCGACCAGCACGTCCAGGACGATCAGCAGGATGAGCCCGGCGGCGAAGGCGTGCGGGAAGGTGCCGAGGGCACCGTAGAAGACGACGCCGATGAGGGCCACGCCGATCGCGCCGCCGGCCTGCTGGGCGGTGCTGAGCACGCCGGACGCGGCGGCGGCGTGCCGGGGCTCTACACCGTTCAGCACCAGGGCGGGCAGGGGTGCCATGACCAGGCCCATCCCGGCGCCCGCGACCACCAGGCCGGGGATGACCCAGCCGACGGCGCCGTGTCCGCCGAGGCCGGAGACGGTCAGCGCGAGCGTCGCGTAGCCGAGCGCCATGCTCAGCGCGCCGACCGTGATGACCTGCCGTCCGAGCCTTTCGGCGACCGCTGCGGCACGAGTCGAGGACAGGAAGTAGCCGAGTCCCAACGGGAGGAAGATCAGCCCGGAGCCCAGGGCGGACAGGCCACGTCCCTGCTGCAGATAGAGGGCCAGGACCAGGAAGAACGAGCCCATCGTCATCGCGTGCAGGAGGCTGACGACCGCGCCCGCGGTGAACGAGCGGTGCCGGAACAGAGCCGGGGCGACCAGGGGCGCCGCCGCCCGCCGCTGGTACAGGGCGAACGCCGTCAGCAGGACGGCCGCCGCGCCCAGGCACTCCCACGTCCACATCGGCCAGCCCTGCGCGCGGCCCTGCACCAGCGGGAAGACGATCGCGACCAGGCCGAGGGAGACCAGCGCGGTGCCGATCGGGTCGAGCCGGGCGCCGGCCTCGGCGCGGGACTCGGGCACGAGCCGCGGGACCAGCGCGAGGGCGGCCGCGCCCACCGGCACGTTGATCAGGAAGATGGTGCGCCAGCCGAAGCCGGCGATGTCCGCCTTGATGAGGATTCCGCCGATGAGCTGCCCGAACACGCCGCCGAAGCCCATCGCGACGCCGTAGGCGTTGAACGCCTTGGCCCGGTGCTCGCCGGTGTAGACGGTGTTGATGATCGCCAGGACCTGTGGCATCAGCAGTGCCGCGCCGAGGCCCTGTGCGACCCGCGCACCGATGAGGGCCCCGGCGGTCGGGGCCTCCCCGCAGGCCGCCGAGGCCAGCGTGAACACGGCGAGGCCGATCGTGAACATCCGCCGCCGCCCGTACAGGTCGCCGAGCCGCCCGGCGGTGATCAGCCCGGCGGCCAGCGCGATCCCGAAGCCCGCGACGAGGAACTGGACCTGTGACACCGTGGCCTGGAGATCCCGCTGGGTGGCGGGGATCGCGACGTTCACGATGAAGAAGTCGAGAGTGGTGATGAAGACCCCGGTGAGGAGGACCAGCAAGGTCCCCCAACCGGGAGCCGCCACCCGTACGGGGGCGGACGCGGGCGCCTCGATGGCGGTCATGGTGTTCCTCTCCTGCTCTGTCGGCCTGCGAGGTCGACATTGCCGTGGAACACCGCACCGGGGCGATTACGTGAGAGGTCATGAAACCTGCGCGGCCGGGCTGATCACACCTGCCGGCGGGTGTTGTGGAAGGCCGCGGCCCGCCAACGGCCGTCGGTCTTGGTCAGCACGAAGGTCTGCACGGATTCGTGGTCCGCGCCGGTCGCGTTCTGGTCGGCGAGCGTCACCACGCCCGAGGTGACCATGATCGCCACATCCGGGCGGATGAATCGCAGCGACTCGGGGCGTGCGGATTCCGCGTTGTCGTCCACCAGAACCATCCGGGAGCCGGCCAACGGGCCGTCGAAGAGCGGTCGGTGACCGTCTTCGATGGCCTGCCGACCCTGTCCGTACTCCCCGGTCCAGGCGACGAAGTCGGCGTCGTCGGTGAACAGCGACGCATAGCCCGCGGCGTCGTTGCGGTTCCAGGCGTCCTGCAGGGCCCGGCCGAGCTCAAGGATCGCCCGGCGTTCAGTGGTCTCATCGAACATGGGATGGACTCTAGGTCGGACATAATTATTATGTCAAACATAAGTCATTGATTCGACCTATGTAGTGGTAGCGTGACAGCATGCCCACGGGATTGCGGGAGCGCTGGAAGCAGGAGGCCCGGCAGGCCATCTCCGGCGTCGCGATGGAGATGTTCGAGGCCAAGGGCTTCGACGAGGTGACGATCGCCCAGGTCGCCGACGCGGCCGGGGTGTCGAAGATGACCGTCACGAACTACTTCCCGCGCAAGGAGGACCTGGTCTTCGACCGCGCCGAGGTGGTCATCCGCAGCCTGGCCGATGCCGTCGCCGCGCGCGCTCCCGGCGAGAGCCTGCTCGCGGCGATCCGCCGTGACTACGCCGAGCGGATCGCCGCGGGCGACGCCACCCTCGGTGTGCCCACCGCGTCGTTCGCCCGGATGGTTCGAAACAGCCACGTGCTCACCGGCCGGGCCCTGGAGATCGCCGACTTGTGCGAGCGGGCGCTCGGCGACGCCATCGCCGCCGAGACCGGCGTGGACGACGCGCGGCAGCGGATCGTGGCGGCCCAGCTGGCATCGGTTCATCGGGTCCTGTTCGCCGAAGGCACCAGGCACAGCCTGGCCGGCCGGCCGCACGACGAGATCTTCCAGGTGCTCGCGGCTGAAGCCGGCCGGGCCTTCGACCTGCTCGAGCCGTCCCTGGGTGGCTACGGCGTCAGGGCCTGAGCGGACCGGATGCCGCCCATCCTCCCGTCAGAGCTTGTCGATCAGTTCGGTCGCGCGGATGACGGCGGCGAGGGCGTCGGAGTCGCCCGTTCGCCAATGGACGTCGATGCTGGTGTCGGCGAGCTTGATGACGTGCTCGTCTCCGTGTCGGACGGCACGGGCGAACACCTCGTCGGCCGAGTCCGGTGCGGCGGGCAGGCCGTGCCTGGGCGCGGGTGCGGCGGGGGCGTACGCGGCGGTCACGGCCGCGCTCGCGGCCCAGGCGGCGTACAGGCTCTCGGCCCACTGGGTGCGCGGCAGCGCGGGCAGGGCGCGGAGTACGGCCATGGGTGCGGTCGCGGCGTGGACCAGCATGACGGCCGAACCGTGCGCGTTGGGAAGGTAGCGCACGGTGGCGGCGGTGGTCAGGTCGGCCAGGAGGTTCCGGGCCTGCTCGGCGTCGACGGCGGGTCGCAGCGCGGCGAGCGCCACCGGCCATCCGGCGAGGTCGGTCAGCTGGCCGAGCCGGTGGTTGATACCGGCCGCCTGCTCGGGAACGCGCGGGACGGCGGCGAGGGCCGCCGCCGGACCGGTGGTGCCGGAGGGCGCGGTGAATCCGGCGACCTGCTGCCAGCGGGCCGCCCAGTAGCCGAGGGCCTGGCCGAGTTCGGCCAGGAGCGGGCCGTCTTCGTGGTCGAGCAGGGCATGGACCGCGTGGCCCGTACGGATCACTCCGTGGGTGGCGCCGGCCGCGATGCCCGGGAGCAGCCGTGGCCACCAGGTCTCCAGCACCGTACGCCAGGGCTGTTCGGTCACCTCGCGTGCGAAGAACGCGAGCCAGTCCCCGAGACGGTGTGGGTCTCCCAGCGCCGAACGCCACTCGTCGGCGGTGATGGGCGAGGAGCCACGCGGCAGATCGTCCAGTCGGCGTGCGTAGACGTCGAGCCAGCGGTGGACCTGCCGTGAATGCCCGTGCCGGACCATGGCCTCGACCGCCATGGGCCCGTGATTGGTGAGCCAGCCCTCGAACTCCGGTCCGGTCTGATGGAGCCGTTCGTAGGCCTCTTCCAGCGTGCCGTTTCCGTCCATGTCCCCGATCGTCGACCACGGGTCGGCTCGCGCGCACCGGCCCAGGGACCGATCCGCCCTCGTCCGTCGGACCTAAGGCGCTAAGGCCTGTCTCAAAGCCCCGCTGTCCTACTGCGCGGCGTCCAGGCGGTCTCCTGGTCCAGGACCCGCTGGGCCCGCCCCGTCTGCCAGGCGTCGCCGAGCCGACTGAACTCGTCGCGCAGGGCGGTCAGCGCGGGGACGCCGAGGGTGCGCAGCGCCTCCTCGCGGGCGAGCTTTGGGTCGTGGGCCTCCAGGTAGCGGCCGAACTGGTGTTCGTCGAGCAGGTGCAGAAGAATCACCCGCGCGGTCTCGGTCAGGCCCAAGCGCCGGGCGACGCCGGCCCAGACGACGTCGTCCTCGTACCGCCGGTCCTGCCCGAAGTACGCGGCGTCGGTCTGCCGCGCCCAGCGCAGGACCTCCTCCTGTTCGGCGCCAGCTCCGGGGACGGCGCCCAGGGCATCGAGGGCACGGCCCAGCAGCGGAAGGTCGGCCAGCCTGCCATGACCGGCCAGGAGGACGGCGGCAAGGGCGAGTTCACCGTCCGGCTCGGTGCGCCCGCCGCCCTGGCGGTGGGCGAGTTCCTGTTCCAGCAGACGGTGCAAGAGCGGCGCGTCGCCGTCCCCGCGGTCGTATTGGGCCGCGCGCAGGACGGCGGCGCGCCGACCGCCGCCGGCCTCGTCCCCGGCGTCCGGGGCCGCGCGCAGCCGGGCGAGACCGGCCGCGGCCTCCGCCAGGAGGGTGTCGCTCAGGGGCGGGACCGGGGCGCGGTCGAGACGGCTGTAGGCGTGCCCCTCCTCGGCGTTGAGGAGTACGTAGCAGGGCTCGGTGCGCGCCAGCGCATCCCGCAGCCGGTGCACGAGGTCCACGGGGGGAAGCCTGCGCAGGCCGAGGGAGGCCAGCAGCGCACCGCGCTCCTCCTCGATGTCGGGATTGTCCTCGCGCAGTTCCTCCTCCGCCTCCGCGACGGCCCCCGCCAGCGCCTCGTCCCCGCCAGCAGCCGGCCTGCAGGCCAGGCCGAGCCAGGACGGCAGCCCGATCAGGATTTCCAGCGCGTCGCCGAGCCGGTCGGCGATCAGACCGGCGGCCCCCTCGGAGTCGGCGTAGAGGACGGGCCGCAGATCGCGCCGGGCGGGGTGGTTTCCGCACAGGAAGTACGTTCCGCCGGTGTCGTCGCCCGCGATGGCCTCCAGCGTCGCGCCGGACGCGAGCCGCACGGGCTCGACATGGTCGGCGCGCGCGATGTCGAACTCGAACGGGCAGGCCGCCGTCTGCGCGGCCTCGGAGTCCCGCCGCAGAACCTCCAGCAGGTCGGGCGCCCCGGCCGGGTGTCGCGGCTGCGTCATGCCGGGAACGGTAGCAGCCGGCCCGTACGTACGTCCCCGGTCCGGCCGTACGTTCCGATCGGCCGCCGAACCGGGACAACTCACCCCCGCGCGGGTCCGGCGCGGGTTCCGGAACATCCGCCCGACAACCACTCTGCCCGCCAGCGCGCCGAAACCCGGCAAGCCCGGTCCCGGATGCCCACCCGGCTCGAAAAACCGCCGACCCGCACCCCGCTACAACGTCGGAAAACCGCGCGACCTCACCATGACCGGGAACATCAAGATCGAAGAGGTTGAAGAACAAGCTAGGTGCTTGGCCGCCCGCCGGCCTGCTAGGGACGTGCGTAAGGCCGGGTCATGATCTCCATGTTGTGGCCGTCCGGGTCGTCGAAGTACGCGCCGTGGCCGCCGAACAGGTCGTTGGTCCGGCCGGGTTCGGAGTGATGGGGGTCGGCGTAGTACGCGACGCCGGCCGCTTCCAAGCGGGCGATCATTTCGGCGAACCGCCCCTCCGGCACGAGGAACGCGTAGTGCTGCGGCTGGACCGGCTCGTCGCGCCTCTCGAAGTAGTCGAGCGTCACGCCGTTGCCGAGGTCGATGGGCAGGAACGGCCCGAACGGCGCGCCGACCTCCAGTCCCAGGATCCCGGCGATGAACTCGGCCGACCGCCGCCGGTCGGTGGCGTAGACGATGGTGTGGTTCAGCTGAACGGTGGTGACGGAGTGGCCGTGCTGGTCATGCGTCATGTGATGCCTCCCCAGTGCTCATTTTCAGGTGCCCCGCGTGGGCGTCGCCCGGAAGGTGCTGAACGCTTCCAGGATGGGCCTGTGGTGTCAGTTCGGGGTGGTCTGGGTCGTGGCGTAGGGCGTCGAGGACCACGTTGACCGCCGCCCGCGGCGGTGAGCCGCGGCGGATCGCCGCGGTGATGGTCCGGGTGACCGGGGCGGCGAGGTCGCGGGTGGCGACCCGGTACCGCGGGTCGACGGCCAGGCCGGGCAGCAGTGCGATGGAGAGGCCGGCTTCGACGTGCTGCGTGGTCAGCATGTAGTTGCTGAAGCGGCACACCACCCGCGGCTCGAACCCGGCTTCGCGGCACAGTCGGGTGGCCAGGTTCGCCATGTAGGACTGGGGCATGTCGAACGCCCACGGCTCGTCCGCGAAGGCGGCCAGGTCGGCCGGGCCGCGGCCCGCGGCGGGATGTCCGGGCGGCATCACCAGCACGATCGGGTCGGTGGCCAGCGGCACGATGTCGAGGTCGGGTCCCAGCGGCTGCTCGACGAAGTCCGTGGTCGTGATGATCACGTCGACGTCGCCCACGCGCAGGGCGGGCATGCTCTCGTGCGGTTCCAGCTCCAGCAGTTCGACGTCGAGATGCGGGTACGCCTCGGCGAGCCGGGTGACCGCCGGGACGGCCAGGCTGTGGATCGCGCTCTGGAACACGCCCAGCCGGACGAGCCCGGACGGTTCCTCGCCAAGGCCGCGCAGCTCCGCTCCGACCGCGGTCATGTGGTCGAGGATCTCCCGGGCTCGCCGCGCCAGGATCAGCCCGGCCGGGGTGAGCCGTACCCGCCGCCCGGTGCGTTCCAGCAGACGCGTGCGCGTCTCCGCCTCCAGCACGGACAGCTGCTGGGACACGCTCGACGCGCTCAGGTTCGCGGCCTGGGCGACCGCGCGTACGGTGCCCAGAGTGTCCAGCTGAACCAGCAGCCGCAGCCGCCATGGGTTGAACATCACACGTCCATTGTTGTGCGGTTCTTCCGAACAGTACCGCCGGGATCGTGAGATGGACGTGTCACTCGGCGGGCTCTTACGGTCGGGGGCATGGCTGCTCCGACCTCCGCCCCGCTGTCCGCCGAAGCCTTCTGGGCCGACGCCGACCGGCATCTCGTGCGTTACGCCGGTGCCGGCGAGTTCACCGGCGAGATCATCGACCGTGCCGCCGGGAGCTTCCTGTACACCGAGGACGGCCGGAAGATCCTCGACTTCACCTCCGGTCAGATGAGCGCGATCCTCGGCCACTCGCACCCGGAGATCGTGGCCACCGTGCGGGACCAGGTGGCCAGGCTCGACCACCTCTTCAGCGGCATGCTGAGCCGTCCGGTCGTCGACCTCGCCCGGCGGCTGGCCGAGACGCTGCCGGCTCCCCTGGAGAAGGCCCTGCTGCTGACCACCGGGGGCGAGTCGAACGAGGCCGCGATCCGGCTGGCCAAGCTCGTCACCGGCAAGCACGAGATCGTGTCCTTCGCCCGCTCGTGGCACGGCATGACGCAGGCCGCGGCGTCCGCCACGTACAGCGCGGGCCGCAAGGGCTACGGCCCGGCCGTCCCGGGCAACTTCGCCATCCCCGTGCCCAACGCGTACCGGCCCGACTTCACCACCGCCGACGGTGAACTCGACTGGCGGCGGCAACTGGACTTCGGCTTCGAGCTGATCGACGCTCAGTCGGTCGGCAGCCTCGCCGCCTGCATCGTCGAGCCGATCCTCAGCGCGGGCGGGATCATCGAACCGCCCGAAGGTTACTTCGCCGCGCTACGGGAGAAATGCCACGAGCGCGGCATGCTGCTGATCCTCGACGAGGCCCAGACCGGCCTGTGCCGCACCGGCGCCTGGTACGCGTTCCAGCGCGACGGCGTCGTCCCGGACATCCTCACGCTGTCGAAGACCCTCGGCGCGGGACTTCCGCTCGCCGCGGTGCTCACCAGCGCCGAGATCGAGCAGGAGGCCCACGATCGCGGCTTCCTGTTCTTCACCACCCACGTCGCGGACCCGATGATGGCCGCGGTCGGCAACACCGTCCTCGACGTGCTGACCCGGGACAGGCTGGACGAACGCGCCGCCGAGCTCGGCGGCCTCCTGCGAAGCGGTCTGGAGGACATCGCGCGGCGGCACCGGGTGGTCGGGGACGTTCGCGGGCGCGGCCTGCTGGTCGGGCTGGAGCTGGTCGCGGACCGCGAGACGCAGCGCGGCTCCGACGAACTCGGCGGGCTGGTCACCCGGCGCTGCCTGGAGCTCGGCCTGCACATGAACATCGTGCAGCTGCCGGGCATGGGCGGTGTGTTCCGGATCGCGCCGCCGCTGACCGCCACCGAAGCGGAGATCTCCCTCGGCCTGGCCATCCTCGACCAGGCCATCGGCGACGCGACCACCCTGACCTGAGGCCGCAGCCCTCCGTCAGGCGGTCGCGGAGCGCAGCGCCGGCAGGACGTCGCCGGCGAGGCGTTCGGCCTGCGCGCGGGCGTCGTCTTCGGGGAGCATGAAGTTCATGGAGGTGAAGCCGAGCCCGGCCAGCTCGAGGAGGCGATCGGTGATCGCCGAGGCCGGGCCGGTGACCGTTCCCGGGGCCGAGGCGGGGCCGTCGATCCAGATGGGCACGTTGTACACGCAGGTGATGTCCGAGGGGTCGCGGCCGGCGTCGGCCGCCGCGGCGTGGATGCGGTCGCGCATGTGCACCGCATCGTGCGGTGGCGCGAATCCGTAGGACGGGATCCAGCCGTCGGCGAGCCGTCCGGTCGCGTCGAGGGCCCGCGGGCCGTACGTTCCGAGCCAGATGGGGATGGGACTTCGCGGCTTCGGCTCGAGGTCGGCCTCTTCGACGCGGTAGCGAGGGCCGTGGTGGCTGAAGCGTGGCTGTGACCACAGGCCGCGCAGGATGTGCAGGGTGTCGACCAGGCCGTCGACCTTCTCGCGCGGTGTCGGCACCCCCAGTCCGAAGGCGCGGAACTCATCGTCGGAGTAACCGCCGCCCAGGCCGAGGATCAGCCGGCCGTCCGACAGCCGGTGCAGCGTCTCGGCCATCTTGGCGACCATGGCGGGGGACCGGTAGGGGATCCCGAGCACCCGAGTCGCGATCCGGATGCGGGACGTGGCCGCCGCGACCCAGGTTAGCAGCGTCCAGGTCTCGTAGGTCGGGGTGCTGCCAGAGGGGTGGTCGGAGGTGGACACGAAGTCGTACCCGAGTTCCTCGGCGTGCCGGGCGAACCCCACGGGATCTCTCCCGGGCCCGACCGCCGGGGACAGACCCACCCCGAACCGCATGACACTCATGTCCCGCTCCTTTTGTTGACGTGTAACCGAAATCCTGAAGGAGGTTTTGGTTACATGTCAACCAAATGGCCTAGAGTGTGCGCATGGACGCTGACCCGCGCTGGCTGAACGACGAGGAGATGCGGGCCTGGATGGGCTACCGCAGGTTGCGTCTGCTGCTGGACGCGCAGACGGCGCGCGATCTGCAGCACGACTCCGGCCTGTCGGTCGCGGACTACGACGTCCTGTCGACACTGTCGGAGGCGAGCGACAACCGCGGACGCCTCACGCGCCTGGCCGCCCGGATGCAGTGGTCCAAGAGCCGGTTGTCGCGTCACATCACCCGAATGGAGCAGCGCGGTCTCGTGACGCGCGAAGAGTGCGCCACCGACGGCCGGGGCGCGACCGTGGTCCTCACCGAGCACGGCCTGCGCACCTTGCGGGAGGCCGCCCCCCACCATGTCGAATCGGTCCGCCGCCACTTCGTCGACCGGCTGACCCCCGACCAACTCGCGGCGTTCGCCGCCGTCGCGGAGACGGTCCTGGCCCACCTGTCCGACCCGCAGGACCCCTGAGGAGAAGCCCGGCCGGCGTGACGACCGGAGACCCGTTCTTGATCATCATCGGTTACAGTCGGGGCGGCATCCCCTCGGCCCGCGGATGTGGTGGGGCGGGCCGTGGATGGGCACCCGGCTCGTCAGCGCCACGAAGCCGGCCGATTCCTGACGGACCCCGTTGGTACGGTGCGCGCCATGGTCGATCACGTATCTCCGCTGCTGAGCCGTATTCGCCAAGACCGTGCGCTCGATGGCCTCATGGACGGGTTCGAGTTCGATCTGAAGGGGGCGGATCACGTCGAGTTCGTGAGGCTCTCGTCGGGCGCGAAGCTGGAGCCGGTCGCGGGGTGCGGCGCGGGGGGCACCTATTTCCTGTGCGGGGAGGGCCCCGGAGAGGACCGGCCGGTCCTGTACGCCGACTCCGAGGGTAGTGCCGCCCTCCTGGCCGACGACCTGCGCGGTGCGCTGACCATCATCGTCGGCCTGCCCACCTGGCACGACTGCCACTTCGATCGCCCCGGAGGTCTGGAAGCGACCATCGCCGAGGCCGAAAAGTTCCACCAGGAGTGGCTGACGTACGAAGCGGACTACGACGACGACAGCGCGACGGTCGCCGATGCGCTCGGCCTCGAGCTCGCACCGCGCCCGGAGCTCATCCGGCGGCTGCACGCCGCCTGGTCGCGGACCGTGCCGGACTATGTGCTGCTCAACGAGTGGGACGGCGCGTACGAGCTGTTGTTCTGACCGGTCATCGGCACGACGGGCATGGGGTCGCCCGCTACAGCGACCGGGTCAGGTGGACGATCCGCTCGCCGGTGCTCAGACGCCCCGTACGACCGCTGGGCCGAAAACCGGTCCGGTCGTAGAGGCGAAGGGCACGGTCGTTACCCTGCCCGGTCCATAGTTGCAGCGACGTGTGGCCTTGACGGAGGGCCTCCTCGCGCACCGCGTCGAGCAGGAGCTCCCCGATCCGCTTCCCCCAGTGGTCGGGGCGGACGAACACCATGGAGATGTGACACAACCCGGGTACGACTCCGCCCGCGCCGTCCTCCGCCCGGCCCGGCTCGGCCGCCGCCATGCCCACGAGTTCTCCGGCGCGCTCGGCGACGATCACCAGGCCGGTCGGGTCGGCCAGCTTGGCCTGAACCCGCGCGACGCGGTCCGGGCCAGGCGTCTTGCCCCTGGCGGCGTTGGCTCGCCGCCAGACCTCCAGAGCCGCAGTGAGATCACTGGGCTGGGCGACGCGGGTTGCGGTGCTCATTCGACGGCCACCTCCGGACGCGAGCGTAAGGGCGAACGGCCCGTTCGCGCGTTCGACCGCGCGATGGCTGCAGCGGCGGTGCGATGACCGCTCCGATGGAACGATGACCGTTCCGGCGGCGTGGTGACGGTTCTGGCGACGTGATGACCGTTCCGGCGGCGGTCCCGTTGGATGGACGGGGCCGCCGCCGGAAGTCGCTCAGCGGGACAGGATGTGGTCGCGGGCCTCGGCGTAGCGTTCGCGGATCGCCGGGACCGCGTCGGCCTCGTACGTCTCCAGGCCCTCGCGCTCCCAGCGCTGCGGCTCGGCCGCTCCGGACAGCGCCCAGGCGGCCTGGGCGGCCGCGCCCTCGGCGACGTATTCGCCGGTGGGCGGGACCAGCACCGGCCGGCCGAAGACGGTCGGCGCGATGCGGCGTACGGCCTCCGAGCGGGCGGCGCCGCCGATGAGCAGCACCCGCTCGGCCCGGACACCCTGGGCGAGGAGCGCGTCCAGCCCGTCGGCGAGGCCGCACAGCATGCCCTCGATCGCCGCCCGTGCCAGGTGCGCCGGCGTGGACGTGGCCAGGCGCAGGCCGTGCACCGAGCCGGTGGCGTCCGGCCGGTTCGGTGTGCGCTCGCCCTCCAGGTACGGCACGAGCACCAGGCCGTCCGCGCCGGGCGGTGCGGACAGCGCCAGCCGCGAGACCTCGTGGTGGTCGACGCCGAGCAGGGCCGCGGCGGCGTCGAGCACGCGGGCCGCGTTCAGCGTGCAGACGAGCGGCAGGAACCGGCCCGTCGCGTCGGCGAACCCGGCGACGTCCCCGGCGGCGTCGGCGGACGCCCGTTCCGCCGCGGCGAACACCGTCCCGGACGTACCGAGGGACACCACCACGTCGCCTGGCCGGATACCGAGGCCGAGCGCCGCGCCCATGTTGTCGCCGGTCCCGGCTGACACGAGCGCGCCGGCGGGCGTCCGGCCCGCGGCCTCGGCCGGGCCCAGGACGCGCGGCAGCGCCGGGACCCGCCCGAACGCCATCTCCAGCAGGTCGGGCCGGTACTCCCCGGTCGCGGGGGACCAGTAGCCGGTGCCGGACACGTCGCCCCGGTCGGTCACGAACTCGCCGGTCAGCCGCCACGTCAGGTAGTCGTGCGGCAGGCACACCGACGCCGTACGGCCGGCGGCGTCCGGTTCGTTCCGGGCCAGCCAGCGCAGCTTGGTCACCGTGAACGACGCGACCGGCACGCTGCCGACGGCATCGGCCCACTTGGCCGGACCGCCGAGCTCGTCGACCAGCTCGCGGGCCGCGTCGGCCGAGCGGGTGTCGTTCCACAGCAGCGCGGGCCGTACCACCTCGCCGGCGTCCGACAGGCACACCATGCCGTGCTGCTGCGCCGCGACGCCGATCGCCGCGACGTCGTCCAGGCCGCCCGCCTCGTCGGCGGCCTGCCCCAGCGCGTCCCACCAGGCGGTGGGATCGGCCTCGGTGCCGTCCGGATGCGCGGCCTGGCCGGCGCGTACGACCCTGCCGGTGGCGGCGTCGGCCACCACCACCTTGCACGACTGGGTCGACGAGTCGACCCCCGCTACGAGCGTGCTCATCTTCCGACCCCTGCTACGAGCGTGCTCATCTTCCGACTCCCGCCACGAGCCTGCTCATCCTCCGGACTCCGTCACGAACGTGCTCATCAGCGCTTCCGGGTCACCGGGCGCCGAGGAGGTGCTCGACCGCCAGCTGGTCGAGGCGCTCGTAGTGATACCCGCGCTCGGCCGCGGCCTCGAGGTCGAAGTCGTCCTGGGCCAGGTGCTCGTACGTCTCGCCGGCCGCGAGGGTCGGCTCCGCGAGCTGGTCGACGCGGGACGCGGCGAGCGCCTCCTGCACCTCCGGGTCGGCGCGGAACGCCCGGGCCCGCTCCTTGAGGATGAGGTAGGTGCGCATGTTCGCGGCGGCGGACGCCCAGACGCCGGAGATGTCCTCGGTACGGGCCGGCTTGTAGTCGAAGTGGCGGGGTCCGTCGTACCCGCCGTTCTCCAGCAGGTCGACGAGGAAGAACGCGCTTTTCAGGTCGCCGTGACCGAACACGAGGTCCTGGTCGTACTTCGGGCCGTGCTGGCCGTTCAGGTCGATGTGGAACAGCTTGCCGTGCCACAGCGCCTGCGCGATGCCGTGCACGAAGTTCATCCCGGCCATCTGCTCGTGCCCGACCTCGGGGTTGAGGCCCACCATGTCGGAGTGCTCCAGCGAGCCGATGAACGCCAGCGCGTGGCCGATCGTCGGCAGCAGGATGTCGCCGCGCGGCTCGTTCGGCTTCGGCTCCAGGGCGAAGCGGATGCCGTAGCCCTTGTCGGTGACGTACGCGGCGAGCAGGTCGATGGCCTCGCGGAACCGGTCGAGCGCCACCCGTACGTCCTTGGCCCCGTCGGACTCGGCGCCCTCGCGCCCGCCCCAGAACACGTACGTCTCCGCGCCCAGCTCGGCGGCCAGGTCGAGGTTGCGCATGACCTTGCGGATGGCGTGGCGGCGGATGTCGCGGTCGTTGGAGGTGAACGCGCCGTCCTTGAACACCGGGTGGGTGAACAGGTTCGTGGTCGCCATCGGCACCTTGAGACCGGTCTCGTCGAGTGCCGTGCGGAACGCCGCGATCGCCTTGTCCCGGTCCGGCTCGACCGCGAGGAGGTCGTCGTCGTGGAACGTCACCCCATAGGCGCCGAGCTCCGCGAGCCGGTGCACCGCCTCCACCGGGTCGAGCGGCGGCCGGGTGGCGTCGCCGAACGGGTCGCGCGCCTGCCAGCCGACGGTCCACAGCCCGAAGGTGAACTTGTCCCCAGGGGTGGGTTCGAACATGTCGTCTCCTCAATTCGTCCAAGCTCTGGACTAATTAAATCCCGCAGGTGCCAAGTGTCAACAGGGGAGAGGTTCAATGATTAGTCTGTGAACATGCGGAATGAGATCACGCCCGTCCGGCACGGCACGATGCGCGCCCGCAACCTGGCCGTCGTGCTGGGCGAGATCTCCCGCCGGCAGCCGGTGAGCCGCGCCCGCCTCGCCGACGTGACCGGCTTCACCAAGACCACCGTATCCAGTCTCGTCGCCGCGTTGAAGGACGCCGGCCTGGTCCGGGAGGACGGCCCCGTACGCGACGGCGAGCGCGGCCGTCCCGCCACGGCCGTTTCGGTCAACGGCGATCGCGTCGCCGGCCTCGGCCTGGAGGTCAACGTCGACTACCTGGCCGCGTGCGTGCTAGACCTCGGGCGGCGCATCCGGCATCGGCACATCGTCGCCGCCGACAACCGGTGCCGCGAACCCGAGCGTGTCATCGGCGCGCTGACGGCCCTGGCCGAGACGGCGATCGCCGCGGCGGGGGAGCAGGACCTGACGGTCGCCGGCGCGGTGGTCGCGCTGCCGGGAACCCTCGACCGGGCCGGCGGCCGGGTACGGACCGCGCCGAACCTCGGCTGGCGCGACGTCGCCGCCGAGGAACTGCTCACCGCCGGGCTGCCGCCGCTCGCGCTGCCCTCCGACCAGGACAATGAGGCGAACCTCGCCGCCCTCGGCGAGCTTTGGTTCGGCGACGGCCCGGACCTCGGCTCGTACGTCCACGTCTCCGGCGAGATCGGCGTCGGCGCGGGCATCGTCGTCGACGGCCGGGTGTTCCGCGGAGCCCACGGCTTCGCCGGCGAGCTCGGCCACGTCGTCATCGACCCGGACGGCCCGCTCTGCGCGTGCGGCGGCCGCGGCTGCCTGGAGCAGATCGCGGGCCAGGAGGCGATCCTGCGAGCCGCGGGCATCCCGGACGTCACGGCCACGTCCACCGCCGGCCCTGACGGTCCGCTCGCCGCCCTCGTGGCCCTGCTGCGCGACGGCGACGAACGGGCGCTGTCCGCGGTACGGCGCGCGGGCGAGGCGCTCGGGCAGGCACTCGCCGCGGCGGTCAACCTCCTCGACCCGGACACCATCGTGCTCGGCGGCATCTTCTCCGCGCTCGCCCCCTGGGCGAACCCGGCGGTGGAGGCGGCGCTCGCGCGCGGCACCGGCATCGTCCGCAGCGCGCCTCCCCGGCTGACCGTCTCGCGCCTGGGCGGCGACGCCGCCGCCTTGGGCGCCGCTGCCCTCGTCGTCGAACGCGTCATGACCGACCCCGCTCTCCTACTCCCGACCGCCTGAGTCGGGCCGGAAGGATCAATCTCCGTCGTCAGGTCGATTCGCCGTCCGATAGCGCGTCAGGTCATAGCGATGAGAAATGCCGATCGGGGCGTCGCTGAGTTTACCGCCGAATCGAGCACCACTCGGATTGATGTGCTTTTGTGGTCCTTGGTAGAGATCGCGTTTTCCGGATTTCTGATTGTTGTCGGGCGACTTGGGGTCCTTGGAATTCTTCGTTTCGTCGGTGCCTTCTTTTTTGAGCCCTTCGTTGCCTCTTTCGATACCCATTTTACTCTCCCTCGTCCTCTTCTTTCAGTAGGCGTATGAGAGGCCATCCGTTGGCGAATTGCAGATATGGCAGGACCGATTCGATGAACCGCTCCTTCGGAGTCGGGGCGTCGCTGAGAGCCGCGGTGAGGCGGAGGTGTTCCGGTGGGTCTCCGATGCCGTCGATGGCGGTGCGGTCGGGGTTCCACGTCAGCGGCATCCGGCGCAGGGCCGCCAGTTGATCGGCGGCGGACAACCCGGTGAGGTCGAGGCCGCGGGCGAGCCAGGCATCGGTGTCGGGATGCGGGCGGTCGCCGGGGTCGTCGTCGCGGGCAAGCGCCTGGAAGATGTCGCTCCCGGCCAGAAACGGGGAACCGGACTCCTCATCCTTTGGAAGGGCGGTGCCGATGGCCGTGGCCAGATCAGCGGCCGAGCCGACCGGCCGGAGGAGGTACGGTCGGCCGGCGAGATCGGTCGCCGCGCACAGCAGGGCGCCGACACGTACGGCATCCAACGGACCCCGGCCCGCGGCCATCAGGTGAACCCGCCAGGTACCGGAGACCTCGGCTTCGGCCAGGAACCGGTAACGCGACTCGGCGCGCGTCACCGCGACCCGATGTGATTCCGACGAGCGTTCGGCCTCCCGCAGAATGGGTACCGACCGGGCCAGGCCTCGCAGCCGCTGAGCGGCGTCCGCCCGATCCACGGGTTCGGCCACCACGAGCCACCCGAACGGTTCGCCGAGAAGGCTGGACAGGCATTCCTCGAAGAGCGTCCCGTACGCGCCCGCCCCTCATCCGGCCGCTCGGCCCGCAGCGCGTCCAGGTAGCCGGAGCAGCGCACCCAGTACGGGAGCCGTGCGAGCAGGTCCGCCGCTTCGCCGGGAGCCATGGCATCCAGCATGGCGCCGCCGGCGCTGTGCAGGAGCGCACGCCATCCCTCGGCCGTGCCCCCGAACACGTCGATCCGCTGGTGCGCCACGGTCGGCTGGACACCGAACCACCGCGGGGCGGTGTCGGCGGCCTCCTGAGTCTCCCACCTCAGCCGAACGCATTCCGACTGCCAGCGAGCCTGCTCGCGAAAGAATGTGTCGTTCGCCGCCGTCATCTGATCGAACCAGCGGCGTCGCGCCTGTGCCATCCGGGTCAGGCTCGGCCATGGCCGACCGACCGTGACCGTTCCGAGAGCCACGAGGGCCACCCCGCTCCAGAGCAGGTACGGCGGCCATTCGGCGAAGTGAAGGTTCGTCGGCCGCCGCTGCGGCTCGTGACGGGCGGCGGCCCGGGCGTTGGCCTTGGCCTGGGCATGCGCGACCCACGAGTCGATGCCCGCGCCGAAACCCAGGAGCGTGACGCCCAGGCCGAGCACGGCGCAGGAGAGGACGGCCCAGGTCACCACCCACTTCGTCATCCGCCGTCGGCGCAGACCGCCCTCGACACCACGTCGAACACCGCGTCCAACGGAACGCTGAACGGGAAGGTCAACCCGACGAAACGGGTCCCACGGGCTATCGAATGCCGCACCGTTCGCCCCTCAGATCGCCACCACCGCTTGCGGCGGAGGTCCTGACACATGCCGTGGCCGGGCCAATGGACCGGTCGTCGGCGCGCCCGCCGGGTGACCCCGACCTTCGGCCTCTGCCGTACGGCAGGTTATTCAGGTGTCGCGTGCGTTCCGGAGTCCGAGATCGCGCACCCGCTCTCCGTCGCGTGTTCCGCATGAGCGGATCGCACGCGGTGGCGTCATACGATCACGGCCCTCACCGCTCCCGAGCGCGCGACCGGATGAGGGGGACGGTCTCGTAACGTTATGACGGCGGGCGAGGCCGCTGTCAGGTGGGTTTGCTGCCGTCGTTGGTCGCGATGAAGGACAGTTGCTGTCCCGGCTTGCCGGCCGGGCGGCGTACGCCGTTGACGCGGATCTCGACCGCGCCGCCATCGCTGATGGCGACCTGCAGGCGGGGCTGGTCGGCGATGAACGTCTCTCCATGCTGGAAGGTCCGGTTGACCAGGATGTCGGAGTTGCCGGGGGTGCTGACGAAGATGTCGCACTGCTTCCCGGTGACGGTGATCGTCAGGACCGGCGGCCGGGCCGACGGCGATGAGTCCGCGGAAGATGACGACGACGCGCCCGCGGAGGCCGCATCGGTCGCACCGGATTTGGTGCGAAGCGCGTCGACCATGGCGTAGGCGCCCACGGCCAGGAGGGCGAGCGCCACGACCACCGTCGTGACGGCGAGCGTGATGCGCGCGCCGCCGCGGGGGTCACTGCGGTGTCGTGCCATCGGTGGAAGAGTAGCGTGACCTGCGCAATCGTGAACAGACCGGACTTCCGCCGAGAATCGGAAACCGCCGCCGGACGCGCTTGCGATCGCGCCGGAACAGGCCGCCGGGCGCGTTGACCCCTGCCCGGAATGCGGGCGCCCGGGCCGTCCGCGGATCGGAGTCCGTACGTCGAACGGCCACATGGCCGCCGAGAGGCGAAGCCTTCCGGAACACCGCAAGCCCGGCGTTGCCGCGTTCCGCATCCGGGGAGAGCCTCGGCAGCGGCGACATCGCCGGGCACTCGACCGGTCCTGACCGAACCTCCACTCAACCGGCCGGGATCAGACCGGTCATCAACCGGGCCGGCGCCGGCCCGGCCGGTGTTGGAAAAGGACAGTCCTCCTGTGGAGGGATTGGTGCGGCCGGACGGTGACGCACAGATCCGTCAGGGTTACGGAAACGACAGTCCTGCGGCATGTTTCCTTTTTGTGATCATTCTTGGGGCAACCGGGTGATGGATGGGTCCGTCCTCTCTCTCGCGTGAAGATCACGCGAGTCCATCATTCGACCCATAGGTGATTAGTTTGCGACGTATCACCCTCGGCATCCTCAGCGCTTCGGCGGTGATGTGCACGCTCACAGCGCTGCCTCCCGCCGCGCTGGCCGAAACGGCGGCCTCTGCCGCCTCCCAGGCGAGACTCGACCAGAAATCGCTGAATTTCGACCAGTTCGCTGTCTCGTACGACCCGTGGGGAAAGGTAACGGTCGACGGAGTTCTGCGCGGCGATCCCTCCGTGGTCACCGTGCTCCCGCTCGCCATTGAGTTCTCGACCGACGGGAAGACGGGCTGGAGCGTCAAGAAGACGGTCAAGGCGGGCACCGACACCAGCTCGTTCCACACCAGTCTCTACTACAACATGTCCGGCTACTGGCGGGCGCGGTTCGCCGGTGACGCGACCTACCAGGCGGCGACCAGCTCGGTGCGCAAAGCCTGGCGCTGGCGGACCGAGATCCACTCCTTCAAGGTCTCGCCGAAGAAGGTCCGCAAGAACCGGTACGCCACGGCGAGCGGCCGCCTGATCCGCTGGACCACGCTCACCAAGCACGGCGGCTACTCCGGGCGCAAGGTCCGGATCGTCTTCCGGTTCAAGGGCAAGAAGACCTGGTACCACCTCGCGTGGGCCAAGACGAACAGCAAGGGCTACTTCAGCAAGAAGGTCCACGCGTACGGCAGCGGCTACTACGGCGCGATCTTCGAGGGCGGCAGCGGCACCTTCGCCACCGCCTCGGACAACACGCCGTACGTGAAGACCTACGGCATCGGCGGCGGGTCCGTCGCGGCGCAGACGGTTCCCGGTCCGATCGTGAACTGGACGCCGTCCTCGTCGTCGGCGTTGTCCGCCACGGCTCCGCTGCTCTCGGCCCGCCGGGACTGATCGGAGACACCGGGCCTCTCGCGGCCGACCGGGCGTCGCCCGTCCACCACCGTGGACGGGCGACGCCCGTGTCGCAGCGGCCCGACTTCCGCTACGTTGATCATGAATCGTGAGGGAGACTCATTGCCTCGGCCGGCGAGTGAACGGGAAGGGGGCTCGATGACGATGGACGCGATGATCCCGGAGGGCCTCGACATCGCCACCCCGAACGTGGCCCGCATGTACGACTACTTCCTGGGCGGCAAGGACAACAACTGACCTACGGCTGGCCTGGGCATTCCTGGCCGTTCCGGTGCAGTCCGGAGCGGTTGGGTCTGCCCAGGTCAACGAGCGTTTTCGGGGTCTTTCGGGGGTCTGGCGTCCGGGCGGATTCCGGCCCGTTGGGATGCGCTCGACTCCGTTCGGATGACGTGGGGATGACACGCTGGGGGGCTGGTCATCACGCGTCATCGAGAGCGTTGACCCGTCGCGGCGGGGCAGCGCCGGACCAGATCAAGCGGCGCGGGCCTTGGGTGGGTGGGCGGGATGGCTGGGGAGGGTGGACCGGGGCGGCCACTGGCTTGGCTTGCGGTGAGGGCGGGGGCGCTTAGCCTTGCCGGGGCGAACGGGCACGGCTTGCCGCTGCCCGCAATGACCGAGTGTGCGCCCCCGTCGGAGGCTCGCCGCAAGCCGAGCCAGTGGACGTTGTGGGCCATCCGGCGTCAAGATCGCTCGTAAGCTGGCTGCCACTGGGTGATCGTGCCGTGGGATTCTTCGATCAGGTTGCGTTTGCGGGGCCGGTCATCGTTAGAGGTGAAGAGTCATGAACGTGGAAGACGTCGTCGTTGGGCTTGGTCTGGATCTGTACGGCATCGCGTTCTGTGCCGCGTGTCGCTGGTACGTCCGCGATGACGGGCGGATGAAGCGGATGGCCGAGAGCCGTTGGTGGCTGGACCGTCGCGTGGTTCGGCGAGTCCGCCGCGGGGAGATAACGCGGGATGAGTGGTTCGCGCGCTTCATTCGCCAACAACGCGCATTGGTGAGCTGGGGCGTCACATCGGTCATCGCCCTGTGGCTCGTTGGCTGCAGTGGGCTGATCGTGCGAGGGCTGGGTCGTTAATGCCGCATCCTGCGGGGCTTCTTCAGGTTCGTGTGCTTAAGGGTCGGCTCGCGGGTGACTCTGCGGCGCTCCCGGGGTCCGTCCGCACACAACCTGTTCGGATCACCGCTCGGGGTAGGCGCGGAAAGCTCTATCGATGGCGTTACGCGTCCGCGCGTCCTCAAGACGGGCTTCCAACGGGTTGTCGCCCCAATCGGCCAGGCTGACATGGAGGACGCCGCGCCGTGCAACGGTCTGCACAGGACGGTCCAATAGCTTGCCCGCGTCACGACTGGCACGGCGATAGCGCGCAAGCTCCTCGTCGTCGGTGTAGCGGGCGTCTAGGCCTCCGGTGCGGCGAAGCTGCTCGGCCCATTGGGCGGCGAGATCGGCGGCGTGGTCCTGGTCGTGGCTCACGGGCCTTTCCTTCCGGACGCGGTGTTCCCCTCTTGAGTCTGCCGGAATCGCGAGGGGAACGCATGAGGTAGCTCGCCTGACTCTGGGAGGGTGCGCATGGCCACGCGGGCGCGATTCGTGTCGCGGGGACGGAGGGCGGGGCGGCAGGCCGCCGGGACGGGCGAGGACGGCGCGAAGCGCCGCCCGCAGCCCGGATTCCGGCGGGCCTGCCCTTCCCCGCCCGGCCGTTCCCTGACTACGGGAGGCGAGGCCGGTTGATGGCCGTAGGCCACCCCGTAGGGGCGAGCGAAGCGAAGTCTGCCGGCGTCGCCGTCCCCGCAGGCTGCGCGCCTCTGGCGCGCCTTGACCCTGTAGGGAAATTCGTAACACGTCAGACTTCAACCCGATGCAGAGACAGCCCGCCCGTCCAGAGACGGGCTCAGCTAGATGCCGGTGTCGCGACGTGGCCGGACTCCCAAAGCTCGGCGACGTGGTATGCAAAGCGGTCGTAGAGTCCTTCGTTCTGGTGTCGCCGGATGTGCAGCATCGGTGAGTCGTGCCCGACCAGCCTGGCGAGGTGTGGGGTGACGAGCATGTCTTCGTCGAAAACGAAGACGCTCATGGCGATGTGCTCGTCGCTGAAACGGGTCTCGATCCCAGAGACTCCTTCCAGTTTGGAGAGCTCATCGAGTGTGACCCTAATCCGTGTGCTCACTGTCAGCGGTACGGCTTCGAGTTCTTCCCGATGCCGGGTGACCTCGCTGTCCGGGTCTCCGACGAGGAACCGGATGCGGCAACCACTCTCCGCCTTGCGCCGGAGGACGTTTCGCAAGCTGGGGTGCTCCAGCCACAAGAAGTAGTTGGTGTAGCCAGCGAAGGTCAGTTCCGTCTCAGCCTTGGTGATCAGGCTGCGCCATACCGATTTGGGGCATGAGGATCGGAATGGGTACACGCTTACGATCTCGCGATCCGGTCCGGTCTTCACGGTGTTTCGGACGGCTTCCGGCCAGAGCATGGATTCATCAACTCCCAGCGCCTCGGCGGCGGCCCAGCGGTGGCGGGGGTGCGGGAGACGGCCGTCTTCGCCGACCCACCGGCTCACTGTCTTCATGTCCACATTGCATCGTTTTGCGAGGTCCGCTTCGGTCAGCCTAGCTTCGGCCATGGCTCGGCGGAGTGCGTCGTTCGACACAGTGGCCACCTCGGAGGTGAGGACGGAGAGGACGTATTCCTAAGCTAACCATGAAACGTCCCTTCCGTCCCGCGAACGCGGTTCCTTCGTCACCTCGGCCGAACGATCCTCGACATCAACACGGGGCTCCCACCAAAGCGGGGCACTCAAACAGACGTCGAGGAGCGAATCCATGGGTGAGGAGATCGCCACCGAGACGATGCTTCGGCATCTGCGGAGCGTCCGGAAGCATGCCGAAGAGGCGGGCCTCTTGGGCCGCGTTGTCCAGACCACGCGATCGAAACCACCAGTGTTAGTGCTGGTCAATCCCGAGGCGCGGCAATTGTCCGAAGAGATCAGCTGCCGGGAACTCGCTGGCGTCTGGTGGCTCCACTGGTCCTGGGATGATCCGATCGCGCGGGCGGTCGATATGGCTGGCGCGATGGCCGCCATACGGCGAGTGCTGGGCGTGCGGCCGTGAAGGCAAGACACAGCGCCGGTGCGCACTCTCAACAGGGGCCGCGCGCCTATCAGCGGGACTACTACGCCCGGGACGTTGCCGCAGATCTGGCAAGTAGGTGCCCCGGCTGGGTGATCATCTGGTCGGCCTGGCGGCAGACGTTCACCGCGTTCTCCGCTGTGACTGCCGAGTGTGTGGTGATCGACGACCCATCGGCGAATCGGCTTCTGGAAAGCATCGGCGCTATCCAGCGTGCCGTCGCACACGGACGGGCAGTTATCTCGTGAGCGTCGAAAACGAGTACCGCGAACTGATGGATGCCCTTGCGCTACCTACGGTTGGGCATTCGAGTCAGGCTGCGGAACTGATCGATCTAGAGCACTTGATCGAGCGCTATCCGAAAGAGGCGCGCGCGATCTTGGAGCGGATCGAGGGTGGCTCATAGACGTGGGCGTGCGGCACGGGATGGAATCTCGCAAATCTCACTCGTCCGTCGCGCGTCCACCCTATTCCCGCAGGGCCGGTCAAATCTGTTGAAGCGGTAGCGGGTTAGGGGTCGCGTCGGCGCGGTTGGGGAAGGCCGCCCGGCGCGCCCCTGCTTCACACGTCCCGGTAGCTGAGGCCGGGGCGCGGGGTCGCTGGGGTGCGGGTTGAGGGGCCTGCACCCTGGCGGCCCCTTTCTTGTATCCGAGTCGTTCGCCTACTGCTCCGGTACCGGGCAGTGGGCGGCGAGGCAGATGGCGTCGCAGGGCAGCGGACTCGCTGACCGCCCTTGGCCATCCTCACCCTATTGACAGCGGTCATCGCCGCTTGCAGAGGGCGTGACGCGCCGACGTTTTCGGGTAAGTCCTGATGCTGGTGGATAACCCATCGTTTATTTGCGGCGCTAGAGGCGCACAACAATACACGCTAAGCGCGGATCGACGCGAAGCTACGCTGTGGAGGTTGGGTTGTGTGGTTCACCGAGAGATTTCCGGATGGGGCAAGGATGTCCAGGTAGCGATGGACTAGACGGAATGGCGCAGTCAGTGAGCGCGGGCAATTACGGCCTAGTGGATTTGTGGACGGCTGAAGATCTGGCTGAATTTCTCCGGAAACCGTTGTCGTGGGTGTATGAGAACTATCGGGAGCGTTTCCCGTTCTACCGGGTCGGCCAGGCTATCCGGTTCGATCCGGCGGAGATCCGCGCCAGCCTGCGGGGCCAGCGCGACGACGCGGACGACGCCTCGACAGTGACGCACAGGTAAGACGCGCCGCGTCGCGGCACCACTCCAAGAAAGTCAGGCGGAGAGCGGCACGCCCACGCTCAGCCACACGGGTGGGTGGGCGGGCCGCCCTCCGCAGCGTCAACAATTCCACGGCCATAAATTGACCGGTTCCGGCACAGCAATAACGCCTCTTTAGTGTTGATGATCTGCATATTTCGGCAGAGAATTGTGTCAACAGGCGTCAACAGGGATCGATCACAGAAAGGCGCGTGACATGGCGGAAGAGATGCGGGACGGAATCCGTAAGGTCCTCCTCAAGCGGGAATCCAAGCGGGCCGGTAAAGACGTCTTCGCATATAAGGTCCCTTACCGGGACGCGAATGGCAAGCAGACATCGGCGACGTTCGGCACGCTCAAGGAAGCTCAGGCGTTCCGGAACAAGATCCGGCGTCAACGCGATGAGGGCCTGGTCCTCGACGCCAAAGCGGGGATGGTGTCCTTCGGGGAGTATGCGGCCACCTGGCTGGAGCGGGCGCGGGTCAAGCGGGACAGCACCTACGCCAATTACGAACGGCACCTACGGCTGTACATTCTCCCGGCGCT
The DNA here is from genome assembly GCF_040655075.1 of Actinoallomurus sp. NPDC050550. NCBI lineage: Bacteria > Bacillati > Actinomycetota > Actinomycetes > Streptosporangiales > Thermomonosporaceae > Actinoallomurus > Actinoallomurus sp. NPDC050550. Next base: position 469,880 of record NZ_JBFAJC010000001.1, read on the forward strand.
GGGCGGGCGGCAGCTGCGGGCAGTCATCCGCACCGACATCCAAGCGTTCGTCACCAAGATCCACACGGGCGGTCTGGCTCCCCGTACCGTCGCATCGGTGTACGTGACGGTGTCGGCGGTCTTCCGGGCCGCTCACCTGCTCGACAAAAAGATCACGGCATCCCCGTGCGTAGAGATCACCCTGCCAGAGATCCCCGACAAAGAGGTGGAGGTGCTGACGGTCGCGCAGGTGCGGGCGCTGGCTGCCGGGATACCGGACCGGTACCGGGCAGCGGTCCTGCTGGCGGCCGGTTGCGGCCTGCGGGTCTCTGAGGTGCTGGGGCTGACCTGGGACCGGATCGACTTGGGCGCGCGAACGGTTAAGGTCGACCGGCAGATCACTCCGCGCGGCACCTTCGGGCTTCCCAAGACCAAGCGCTCAAAGCGGGTCGTTCCCATGCCTGACATGGTCGCTGACGCGCTGATCAAGCATCGGGCAGACTTCCCCCCGGCACGTCAAGACATCGTCCACACGGACGGCTCAACCGTGGAAGGCGCGGAACTGGTGTTCACGCGGGCGAACGGCAAAGCGGGCAACCACCGTGACATGTCCCGCGCGTTCCAGATCGCTCGGGCTCGCGCGGGCCTGCCGGACGCGGTCACCTTCCACACACTCCGCCACACCTACGCCTCCCTCCAGATCGCCGCAGGCACGTCACTGACCGCGCTTCAACGACGCATGGGGCACGGCTCCATCCAAGTCACCTCCGACATCTACGGGCATCTCCTGCCCACCGAAGATGACCGGACGCGCACCGCCATCGATGACGCATTCTCCGGCGATGACCCCGACGACGGGCGGCGCGGGCGTACCGGCACGCGTCTGACCTGCACGAACGCAGCGAGGTGACAAAACGATGACGCGGTCCGGCTACCTCCACGTAGGGCAAGCCTCCTACCTGCGGAAACACGGTCATGCTGCGTCAACGGGACACATGGACAACTTCGCGGCCGACCGCGAGGCCGCGAGCCGGATCCTGAAGGTCTTCCCCGACACCCCGGTGGCCGCGCGCGCCAACCGGGACTTCATGCGCCGGGCCGTGCGCCACCTCTCGGCCGCCGGGATCTCCCAGTTCCTCGACATCGGCTCGGGCCTGCCGACGCAGGGCAACGTGCATGAGTTCGCCGCGGGCGCGCGCGTCACCTACGTCGACAACGACCCGATGGTGCTCTGCCACGCGCGGGCCCTCCTCGGGGGCGCGTCCGACGTCTCGATCATCCAGGCCGACCTCCGGGACCCCGAGTCGATCCTCGGCCACCGTGACCTGAACCTGGACCTCTCCCGGCCCGTGGCGTTGCTGCTGGTGGCCGTGCTGCACTTCGTCACGGACGACGAGGCGCCGCACGACATCCTCGCGAGGTTCCGCGACGCGCTGCCCTCCGGCAGCCACGTGGTGATCTCGCACCTGACCACCGAGGGAGTGCCGGAGGAACACGTGCGGGCCGGTCGCGCGGCGTACCAGAACGCCACCGCCCCGATCGTGCCCCGCTCGCGCGAGGACATCCGCCGGTTCTTCGACGGCCTCGAGCTGGTCGACCCCGGGCTCACCCGTATCGCGGAATGGCGTCCGGACGATCCGAACACGCCACATTCACACGGTTTCGCTGGCGTCGCCTGCAAGCCCTGACCGCGTCTCCCCGGCCCGCGCGGGTCACTCTGGAACGTCGAGGCCGTACACCCGGATGGCGTTGCCGGCCAGCACGAGCGCGGCGGTCTCCTCGTCCGGGCAGAGCGCGGCGACGGCACGGGCGTTGGCCGCGATGCCGGGCACGCCGGGCCAGTCGGTGCCGAAGATGAACCGCCGGCACAGCCGCGCGACGTCGTACCGCGCGTAATACTCGGGCAGCCGGCGCGGCGGCAGTCCGGACAGCTCGATCCAGACGTTGTCACGGGACAGCGCGAGGAACGCCGCCGCGTCGTACCACCAGCCGCGTCCGCCGTGGGCGAGGACGACGTTCAGCGTCGGGAAGTCGCGCAGCACCGCGTCGAGCAGGATCGGGTCTGCGTAGGAATTGGTGGACCCGGGGAAGCTGCTGGTGCCGCAGTGCACCACGACGGGGACGCCACGGGAGCGGCACACCTCGTACGCCGGGTACAGCGCGCGGTCATCGGCGGCGAAACCGCCGTGCACCGGGTGCAGCTTGAGCGCCACCGCGCCCAGTCCGAGCTGGCGTTCGAGCTCCTCGGCGACGGGAAAGTGGTAGTGCGGGTTGATATTCGCGACCGCGCGCAGGCGGCGCGGGGCGTGCGCCGTGAGCGGCAGCAGATCCTCGATCGGCTGGATTCCGGTGGTCTTCGGGCTGTACTCGCAGAGCATCAGCGCGATGTCGACGCCTTCGGTGTCGAGGAGTTCGACGAACCTCTCCGGGATCGGCGTGCCGCCGGAGTCGAAGACCCCCTCAAGGACCGCCGCGTCGCCGAACTCGGCGGCCCAGCCTCGCCAGGCGGCCTTGAGCGTCGGCAGCCGGGCGGGATGCGTGTGGGCGTCGATGAGCGGCCGGCCATCGAGCACGAGGTGTTCCTGCCTCTTTGTCAGCGGGCTCTACAAAGTGTCAATTATGCACCTGATTTATGTAGAATTAAGTGTGACCGCCCCGCGACCCACGCTGACCCGACGGCATGCCCTGGGCGAGACGAGCGCGCGTTCTCTGCTCCTGACCCTACTGGGTGAGTTCGTCCTTCGTAATCGAGAACCGGTATGGACCGCGGCTCTCGTCGAGGTACTCGACGAGCTGGGCGTCGAGGAGAAGTCCGCGCGGCAGGCCCTGGCCCGTACGGCGGCCGACGGATGGCTCACCTCCGAGCGGGTCGGCCGGAGCGTCCGCTGGTCCCTCACCCCTCCCGGGCAGCAGCTCCTGACCGAGGGCGCGGAGCGCATCTACACGTTCGGCACCTCGACCGCCCGCTGGGACGGGGTGTGGCTCATCGTCTACGTCTCCGTCCCCGAGTCCAAGCGCCGGCTCCGGCACAAACTCCGGACGAAGCTGAGCTGGGCCGGCTTCGGCTCGCCCGGCCCGGGGATGTGGATCGCGCCGTCGTCGGTGCGCGAGGCGGAGGCGCGTTCGGTCATCGAGGGCCTCGGCCTGCAGTCCGGCGCCATGTCGTTCACCGCGCGGTTCGCCGGGGTCGGCAGCGAACGGGCGATGGTCGAGCGGGCGTGGGATCTGGAGGGCGTGGCCGCCCAGTACGAGGCGTTCATCGAGGCGTTCAGCGGTCTGCGTCCCGCCTCCCCGGAGTCGATCATGCTGGCGCAGACGCGACTCGTCCACGAGTGGCGGCGGTTCCCGTTCCTGGATCCCCGGCTGCCGTCGGCGCTGCTTCCCGCGGGCTGGATCGGCGACCAGGCCCGCGAACTGTTCGACGCCCGGCACGGCGAATGGGACGCGATCGCCCAGCAGAGGTGGCGCTCCCTCGCCGCCGGATAGAACGGCCCGAAAACTCGCCGTTCATCGGCCGTTTTTCCGGGGTCGAGCACCGAAGAGCGCGTTCTCCGAGGTAATCGGGCATTCCCTTCAAGATCGTCAAGGGTTATGGTGATCATCGAAATGCTCCACCAACCGAGGGAGAGGATCCCGATGGCGGCAGTGAAGAGCAGTGTCAAGCAGGTCCGGTACGTCATGGGCGCGATGACCGCCGTGTTCTTCGGCTCCTGCAGCGTCTCCTGATCCAGCGGCGTGGGGGGGGGGGGGCGCGGCCCGCCGCCCCCCCCCAAACCCCCCACCCCACCCAAGACCGAGAAAAGCAAACTCGGCGGTGCGAGTGGCTGGGGGGTCAGGTGG